>JBGTNW010000208.1:0-10631 GCA_041742865.1 Phormidesmis sp. | reverse complement strand
AGGCAGCGCAAAATCTTTTTGGTGACTTTGGTATGGCTTTGCTCAGGCGATAAAATTTCAACAGCCCAGTCGGGCGCAATTGTGAAAGCATTCGCAATTCGACCGTTATCTTGGCGAGGAATTCGGCTCCATATAAAAACAGCAATGTCGGGCACAATAGAGCTGCTACCAAATGTACAGCGCAACTCTGTGAACGCTGAGGCAACTTTTTCAACACTTAGCGCCGTTTCAATCGCAGCAGCTAACTTTA
Organism: Phormidesmis sp.; assembly: GCA_041742865.1. GTDB lineage: Bacteria > Cyanobacteriota > Cyanobacteriia > Phormidesmidales > Phormidesmidaceae > Phormidesmis. The sequence goes on along the minus strand of JBGTNW010000208.1, from coordinate 10,381 downwards.
GTTGAATTCTGCTATGTTCTCCTTGTGGCATCGGCTTTTGGGTAATTTTGCCATCAAAATATTCGCTAGCAGGCTTGGTTTCTGGAAGCGTTAGGAAAGCCTTTAGCGTTACTGGCTTGGTGGGTGTTTGTACCATGTAGGAATCCTTCAGCGCGTATTACGAGGATGGCCTGAGCCCCGAGAAAACCTGTCTGTGTTTCTTTAAAGGATACATCAACGACCTTGGTGGCCTGAGCCTGGGTGGCAGGGGATTTTAGAGCGAGCGGTAGTGAATGCAGCCTTGGCAGGGGCCAGTGGGATTGACCGCGCAGCGCATGAGTTCGGAGCGGGCGTTGTAGGTGCAGGTAGTGTCGCCAATCACCCAAGTGCCGTTTAGGCGCGATCGCTCTTCTGGCACAACGGTCTTTTTGACATGGACAATCGCTTTATGAAGGTGATAGCGGCCTAGCTTAAGCTGATACTGATGGCGGCGCACCAGAATTTGATAAGTATGACCATCGATATCAAAGTAGGTGCCAGGATATAAGCTGCGATCCATTTTTAGGTGGCCCAGAACAGTCTTAGACTCACTGAGCACGATATCAGTCGGTAAAGCTTTTAGCTCCATGGATAAATCAATTGCTAAACAATTATAGATAAGCAGTCATTGGGGTAATCGTGGGGCCTTCAGATCTGGCTTTATGCAAAACGCACCCTCTAATTTTTCTCAGAGGGTGCGTTAGGTTCTAAATCGTAACCTCAAGGTTAATGGGGCAATTAGCTATGCTTAACTGCGTTCGATGAGCTTACTTTTTCGCAGCTTCCTGACGCTCTTTGGCCTCTTTAATCACTTCTTCAGCGACGTTCTTAGGACAAGGCGAGTAGTTTCCAAATTCCATTGAAAACTGGCCGCGACCGGAAGTCATCGTGCGCAAGTCGCCAATGTAGCCAAACATTTCGCTCAAGGGCACGTCCGCTTTAATGCGCACACCCATTGGATTTGAGCTCTGAGACTTGATCATGCCGCGACGACGGTTGAGATCGCCAATCACATCGCCCATGTGATCGTCAGGGGTGAACACGTCTACGTTCATAATGGGCTCTAGAATCTGCGGGCCAGCTTTGGGAAAAGACTGACGGTAGGCAGATTTGGCAGCAATCTCGAAGGCGATCGCGCTCGAATCGACTGCATGGAAGCCACCGTCAGTCAACGTTACCTTCACATCTACCATTGGATAACCCGCCAACGGCCCTTTCTCTAGGCTAGTAGCAAAGCCTTTCTCCACCGCAGGCCAGAATTCGCGCGGCACGTTACCACCGGTTACCTTTGACTCAAATTCAAAGCCCACACCCGGTTCACCCGGCTCAATCGTGTAGTCAATTTTAGCAAACTGACCCGAACCACCTGATTGCTTTTTGTGCACGTAGGTATCGTTGATGACCTTCGTAATCGACTCACGATAAGCGACTTGAGGCTTACCAACTTCGACCGCAACGCCATGAGTGCGCTTGAGGATATCCACCTTAATATCGAGGTGAAGTTCGCCCATGCCCTTAATGATAACTTCGCCGCTTTCCTGATCCGTTTCCACATAAAAAGACGGATCTTCTTGTACCATTTTGCTCAAAGCCAGACCCATCTTTTCAGAGCCACCTTTGTCTTTGGGCTCAATGGCAATCGAAATCACCGGATCAGGGAACACCATCGGTTCAAGCGTTGCCGGATTTTTGGGATCACAGAGCGTATGGCCGGTCTGCACGTTCTTCATGCCGACAATGGCCACAATGTCGCCGGCTTGAGCCGTGTCGATTTCCTCCCGTGAGTTTGCGTGCATTTCCACTAAGCGACCAATGCGCTCGGTTTTACCGGTAAAGGTATTGAGCACGGTGTCGCCTTTGTTAAGCACACCCGAATAGAGGCGAGTAAACGTGAGCGCACCGTAGCGGTCATCCATGATTTTGAACGCCAGCGCTCGTAAAGGCGCATCTGGGGTGACTTTGGCAAATTTGCCAGTCTCGTTGCCTTCAAGATCAACTTCAGGCTGAGGCGGGACTTCGGTAGGGTTTGGCAGGTAATCGACCACCGCATCTAAGACGTTTTGAACGCCTTTGTTTTTGAAAGATGAACCACAGAAAGTGGGGAAGAACGCTAGCTCACGGGTGCCTTTGCGAATACAGCGCTTGAGGGTTTCGATGTCGATTTCTTCGCCTTCGAGGTATTTCTCCATGATTTCGTCATCGACTTCAACCGCGCTTTCAATCAGCATTTCACGGTATTCAGCGACCTGACCTTTCATGTCTTCAGGCACGTCCGTGATTTCATAGTTCATCGGATCGCCCGACTCATCCCAAATCCAGGCTTTTTCGGTCAGCAAATCAACGACGCCTTTGAATTCGTCCTCAATCCCAATCGGCAGCACCATCACCAACGGCTTGGCAGCCAAGATGTCTTCTACTTGCTTGACTACTCGGAAAAAGTCTCCACCAGTGCGATCTAGCTTATTGACGTAAATAATACGGGCTACTTTAGAGTCGTTTGCATAGCGCCAGTTGGTTTCAGATTGGGGTTCTACGCCGCCAGAAGCGCAGAAGACACCGATACCGCCATCTAGCACTTTCAGTGAGCGATACACCTCGATGGTGAAATCTACGTGTCCGGGGGTATCGATAATATTGAGCTGGTAGTCTTTCCAAAAACAGCTGGTGGCGGCTGATTGAATGGTGATACCGCGCTCTTGCTCTTGATCCATGAAGTCTGTGGTTGCCGCACCATCATGAACTTCACCGATTTTGTGAATTTTACCGGTGAGCTTCAAAATTCTTTCAGTGGTAGTGGTTTTGCCCGCGTCTACGTGGGCAAAGATACCAATATTGCGGTAGCGGGTCAGATCTTTCATGGGAATTCTTTTAGTTGAGTTAGGGAAACCGTCAGCACACGGCCGTTTTGGGGCTTTTTAGGGCGTGCTTACAGAGTAGTTTGTTAATACATCTAGTAAGAGTAATAACCATTAAACATTGTAAATTATTTTGCCGGGGTCGTCGTGACGGTTTGGATAATCAGATATCCAACCTTGGGTGTTGATGATTATCTTTGTACGCTAGGCTACGGCAGCTTTAAATTAAACGGCTGATGCGGTTAAATAGCGTGGCCCTATAATACGCTTGTACGAGCGCTGCCTCAGGCTTCGGGGCGCATTTTTCATCAGGCTATCTATGCAAATTCTTTCGATCGCGCTAACTAATTTTAAAACGCACAAAGAGCAGCAGTTTCAGTTTCAGCCAGGGACGAATGCGATTTGTGGCGAAAATGGCGCAGGTAAAACCAGCATTTTAGAGGCGATTGCTTGGGTTTTATTTAACTATCAGGGCAATTACACCAAAGAAGATTTGATTCGCAATGGGGCTAGCAGCGCTCAAGTGAGGGTGGCTTTTGTTTCTAGCCGAGATAGCCGAACTTACGAAGTGCAGCGCTCGACCACAAGTGGATACACCCTATTCGATCCGCAGCTCAATGAGCGCTTGCCCTACACCCGCACGAAAGATGAGGTGCTGCCTTGGCTGCGGCAACATTTGGGGGTTGCGCCGGGAACTGATTTAGGGCAGCTATTTGCAAATACGATTGGGGTGCCTCAGGGCACATTTACGGCCGATTTTTTGCTGAGTCCTGAAAAACGAAAGCCGATTTTTGACATTATTCTCAAAGTGGAGGAGTACCGGGAGACTTATCGGCAAAGTAACAGCTTGAGAAAGTATGCGGAAGCGCGATCGCAGCGACTTAAAGATCTGCTGGAGCAGTATGAGGAGTCGCTGCAAAGCTGGGATGATCTCCAAAGTCGCCATCGAGCGTTGCAGCTAGAGATTACCCAAGGGAAGATGCTGCTAGCTGAATTGGAAGCGAAAGGTCAGCAGTTAGCTAAGCAACGAACCGAGATGATGGCGCAGGCAGAGCAGGTGCAGATAGCGCGATCGCAACAGCAAACCCTAATGGGCCAAATTGAAGCGCAGCAGCAGATCTGTCAGCGGATTTCGCTGTCTTTGGCTCAAGCCCAGCAGGCCGCTGAAATTTGCCGGATGCAGCAGCGTGCGTATACCGAATTTGAAAGTGCTGAAGCTCAGCTCAAAACGCTCAACTTCACCCATCAAGCCAGACAACAGCTATTGCAGCAACAGCAGCAGTGCCAGAAAGGGCTCAATCAAAGTCAGCAAACCCGATCGCGCCTAGAAGCCCAGTTAGAACAGTTTGCGATCGCCGCGCAAGAACTCGCAAGCCTAGCACCAGCAGTCGCTACCCAAGAACGGCTAGAAGCAGAAAGAATCACCCTTCAGCAGCAAGCGCAGGCATTCGTGACCCTGCGCTTGCAGCAGCAGCAGATAAGCGCTCAAGCAAACGGCATAACCCAGGAAATCACCCAACTAGAGCGTGAAATTCAGCGGCTGAGCGTTTTGCAAGCAGAGCTAGGGCAAGCGCTTCCGCAGTGGGAAGCGCAGCAAAGCCGACTGCAAGAGCAGATGAGCCGAATAGAAGCAGCTCAGCAATTTGAGTCCGAGCTGCGTGAGCTGATAGACAACGGGCAAGCGCAGCAGAGCGAGTACCGTCAGCAAGTGGGCGCAGCTTTAAAGGTAATGGAAGGCTGGGTGAGCAAGTTTGCCTCTTTGACCACTGAGACAATCGCTCCGGTAAAAGAGGCGCTTTTCCAAGGCGGCGTGCTGTCTAAATCAACCTTGACCAGCCTCAACCAGATTTTGGCCGATCTGAGTGAACAGACTGATCTAGATCAAATTAAGCGGCAGCAACGGGCGCTGCAAACTCAATTGCAGCAGGCTTACGCTCAGCAGGCTGAAGTGACTGGGCTGAGTTTGCAGCAGACTAAACGCACCGAACTGCTGGCGCAGCAGCAGCAAATTCAGCAAGATTTGGGAGGGCTACAGCAGCAGTTAGCCACAGAAGATCTTGCTCTAGCAGCTCTCAAACAGCTAGAAACGCAGCTTCAGCAGTTGGATAATCCTAAGGGCAAACAGCAGTTGTTGACTAAAACCTTGAAGCAACAGGCAACCGTGCAAAAGCAACGGACTGAACTTGAAGCTGCTCAAGCCAGCGAACAGGAACAGATGGCTGCGATCGCCACCCAGCTCACGGCCTTTGCACAGCTAGACGAGCAAATTCAACAGCAGCAGCAGATTAAGCAAACCCACCAAGTCGGGTATTTGCTATACGTGCAAAATCAGCAGGCAGCGCAGCAAGTGGAGCCGCTAATGGCGGAAAATGTAGGCGCGATCACCACCCTCACTCAGCAGCAAGAGCAGCAGGTTGAGCTTGAAAAACACCTCGAAGCACTAAACGCCACCTTTGACCCCACGGCGTTTAGTGCCCTAGAAAAGCAAGCGACTGAAATCAACTCCGGGGCTGACCAACTGCGCGGTCGCCTGCCTCAGCTCAAGCAGCGTCTAGATGACTTGAACCACCATATAGATCGTCTCAACGCAACGGCCAAAAAGCGTGATCTTGCTTTGAAAGAATTGCAGCAGAGCGATCGCATCAAACGATTCGTCACCTTTGCCCGCAAGGTATACAAAGCCGCAGGGCCACGCATTACTGAGCGTTACGTACACAATATTTCACGAGAAGCTGATCGGCTGTTTCGAGAGCTGTTAGGCAGGGCCAATGTTGCCCTGATGTGGAGCGCTGACTACGAGATCACGGTGCAAGAAGGTGCCCATACTCGGCGGTTTATCAACCTTTCTGGCGGGGAGCAAATGTGCGCGGCGCTAGCTGTGAGATTGGCCTTGCTGAAAGTGCTCGCGGATATTGATGTGGCCTTTTTTGATGAACCCACGACGAATATGGACGGGCAACGGCGGGCCGGATTAGCGGAAGCGATTACCCGCATCAAATCCTTCAATCAGCTTTTTGTGATCAGCCACGACGACACCTTTGAGCAGGTCACCGAAACCGTTATTAAGATAACGCGCGCTAGCTAAGACAGAGTTTATTCACTCAAGAGAGTTCAGCAGCCTTTGAGAGAATGATGGCTGAGAGTATTGCACGGATGTAGCCATGGTTGTTTATGGACACCTCCTCTAGCGGGGCGAATTCTTCTCTTTAGCGTCAGCTTTCTTCTGTTGTAATGACCGTATTAGAGTTAGGGTTGATGCGCCTTTGCCGTGCTCACTCGGTCAGCAGCTATTGGCCGAAAAACAACAGAATTTTCAGGTTAAAACGCGGCATTAGACCTGAAATAATCGAGATTTTTATGATGCAAATAGGTTCAAAGGTTTTACGTTGCTAGGCCGATGACGCCCCCATTCGCTTTGCAGCTCATCAGAGCCGCTAACCCATAAGCCACCCATTAGTAAAAAACAGACCAAAAAAGGCACCAGAGAGAATGATTTCCCCAGTGCCCTTTTTGAATTGTTGGAAATTTTCTGTAGGCTTTACGCGGCAGAAGCACGATTCCGATAGCTGGTTGCGGATTCAGCACTCACAGAGGGGGTAGACCTAGCTGCTTCAGGCTGGTTATCAAAACCTGCTTGAGCGCCGACGGCGAAGGCGAGTAGCCAACCAACGATGACGAGCGCAAGTACAATTGCCATTCTTGAAATTCCTTACTTGATAATCGACAGTTAATGAAGAGATCACTAAGGCCGCAATGCGCCGTAAATTTCGTTAGACAGTGCATGAAGGTCTTTGTGTTAATTAATGTAAAGGAAATTGCACGCAAATATCAACAGGAAAGTCAATGAGCATAAATATTTCCCAACCTGCTTTGCTGAGCGATAAATGTCTGACAACAGGGAGTTGCGATTCTGTAACGTTTTGTTAGGAGCTAATTTGGCCAGACTCAGACAGATGGCCTTGAGACAGATTGAGCTGGCGGAGGTGGGCTAAACTTTGAACTGAGTAATCTGCGTAGGCTTGCCAAGGGAAAGCGCCTAGCGGATCGAGGTAAACAGCGATCACATTGGCATTGCGCCCAGCGAGCAAATCAAACTGATGATCGCCGGTCATGACGGCATCGGTCGGGGCCGCTGACCAAGCGCTCAGAAGCTTGAGAATGCCGTCGGGTTTGGGCTTAGGCAGACAGCAGGTGCGCCCTAGAATGTCATCGGGGTGAAAGAATTCAGCCAGATCGCAGGCTTTGAGGGTCGTGTGAGCCAGATCTTTGGTATTGCGGGTGAGAATGCCGATGCGCTTGCCCTGATCGCGCAGGTCGCGCAGCAGCGCTTGTGCGCCGGGTTGAGGGGTGGCTTGGCGGGCGATATCTAGCTCAATTTCGGCAAGCTGGTCGTAGCAGCGTTTAGCAGCGGCAGGTGTGAGGCGATCAAGCGCTTCCAGAATAGGTTCGTTTTCAGGCAGGCCGAGGGCGCGGCTAATAGCGGGGAAATCATGGCGGCTTTCAGTCAAGGTGCCGTCCATGTCAAAAATCCAGCAGGTACGGCTGTGCAGGGGGCGGTGAAGGGGCATAGGGCAAGTTGAGGGATCACGTCGAGATGGAGTTCGAGGCAAATGAAAGCGGGACGCCTGATAAGATCGTGAGCGACTTTGTAGAAAGTCTCACTCACTATTCTTTACAAAAAGACTCACGCGAATCATTATGACGACGATTAACGATAACTATCTCAAGCTTAAGGCAGGTTACCTGTTTCCAGAAATTGGCCGCCGAGTGAAAGCCTATACGGCGCAAAATCCGGATGCGCCAGTGATTAAGCTCGGCATTGGCGATGTGACAGAGCCTTTGCCGGAAGCTTGTCGCACGGCGATGATTGAGGCGGTGAAGGAGATGGGCGATCGCGCTACTTTTAAAGGCTATGGCCCTGAGCAAGGGTATTTGTGGTTAAGAACAGCGATCGCTCAGCATGATTTCCAATCGCGAGGCTGCGATATCGATGCGGCTGAAATTTTTATTTCAGATGGTTCTAAATGCGACTGCGGCAATATCTTAGACATTTTTGGCAATGACAACAGCATTGCTGTGACCGATCCGGTATACCCAGTGTATGTCGATACCAACGTCATGGCAGGCCATACAGGCGATGCGGATGAGTCGGGCAAATATGCGGGCATCACCTATTTGCCGATCAGCGCTGACAATGATTTTGTCGCTGACATTCCGGCTGAGAAAGTTGATCTCATCTATTTGTGTTCCCCCAACAATCCTACGGGCGCAACAATGAGCGCCAATCAGCTCAAAGCTTGGGTGGACTATGCCAAAGCCAACGGCTCTATTATTTTGTTTGATGCAGCGTATGAGTCATTTATTACGGATGACGCCATTCCCCATTCCATCTACGAAATTGAAGGTGCGCGCGACTGCGCGATTGAATTTCGCTCTTTTTCTAAAAATGCGGGCTTTACCGGCACTCGCTGCGCTTTTACGGTGGTGCCAAAATCACTCAAAGGCAAGGCCAAAGATGGCGCTGATGTAGATATTTGGAGCCTGTGGAACCGCCGTCAATCGACTAAGTTTAACGGAGTTTCTTACGTGGTGCAAAAAGCGGCTGAGGCGGTGTACTCCGAGGCTGGGCAGCAGCAAACTCAGGCACTGGTGAGCTTTTACTTAGAGAATGCGCGAATTGTGCGTGAGCAGCTCAGTGCAGCGGGCATTCAGGTCTATGGGGGTGTGAATGCGCCTTACGTATGGGTCAAAACGCCAGATAGCCTGACGAGCTGGGACTTTTTTGATAAGCTGCTGAACGCTTGCAACATCGTGGGTACACCAGGTTCGGGCTTTGGCGCGGCAGGGGAAGGCTACTTTAGAATTTCAGCTTTTAATAGCCGAGAAAATGTTGAGGAGGCGATGCGGCGGATTACTGACAAATTCAGGTCGTAGATCAATTTACGGGATCAAGTGATCGCTTAGTCTATAGACCAAGCTGCTAGATCATGGCTGTTACGGTTTGGTGGCTATCGGTGCGACCTGCTTTGATTTAGAGCGCAGCAGCTGGGCGCAGGTCGCTGCTGCCTTCGAGATCGTCGGTGGCTACTTTCACAAAATCGCGCTTGTTTTTCTTAAGGAGAACTACCGGCATCATAGTAAATCGAAGAGAGCGTCGTCTAGCTCGTAACCCAGCATCTGGGTCATGAATTTGAGACGCTTTAGCCCATCAACTTCCTTTTCTTTCAGCCAATGATCGAGCGTAAACACTTTGCTCATCACAAAAATTTCTAGCGCTTCAGGGTTGTAGCGAATGCCGTCAACGGAACTGAACTGATGGGGTACGAGCATAGCGGTGTAGCGGCTGAGTTCGCCAGATTCCCAATCGAGATAAAGGGGTAGCCAAGGGTAGCAGCTGTTGAGCCGAATGAACCACAGGCGCACATCCGGAATTTCGGAAAGTTCTCTCGGATCGCTCTCTTCGCGCGGGAAGTCAATTTCAAAGCTGAAGGTGAGCTGGGCGTTGCTGAACGTGCGATCGCGCTCATGGGCTTGAACAATCGGCTCGATCACCTGCTGAGCGGGCGTTAGATCTAGCGATTGGAGTTGGCTGGCGCTGAGAGCGATAGGATATTTCATAAAGACGCTTTTAGAGGTTGGCTAGCTCACAGTATTCTAATGAGTCACTGACTGTATTTTTTAAGGTATTTAAGAGCGCGATCGCTATGGCTAATTCTTTGATTAATTCACCTGTTAATTCGCCGCATAGCGACCCTACGAATTATTCTAAAACTCGGATTTGCATCACCCTCGGGACTCGCCCCGAGGCCATTAAACTCGCGCCAGTTATTCAGACGTTTCAGCAACTGCCTCAGTTTGACACTCGCATCGTGCTCACCGGTCAGCATCGGGAAATGGTGGCTCAAGTGATGTCCCTCTTTGAGCTAACAGCCGATCATGATTTGGATATCATGCAGGCGCAGCAGAGCTTGAGCGATATTACCTGCCGCAGTCTCAGAGGATTAGAAACCCTCTTCAGCCAAATGCAGCCCGATATGGTGATTTCGCAAGGGGATACGACAACGGCCTTTGCAGCGGCGCTAGCGGCTTTTTATCAGCAAATTCCGGTGGGCCATGTCGAAGCCGGTCTGCGCACTGACAATATTTTGAATCCTTTTCCCGAAGAAGCTAACCGCCGATTAGTGTCACAAATCGCCACGCTGCACTTTGCCCCAACGGAGACTTCTGTGCGCAATTTGAAAGCATCGGGGGTGCGCTCAGGCATTCACCAAACCGGCAATACTGTGATTGATGCGCTGCTGACGGTTGCGGCGCGATCTCCGGATTGTAAGGTGCCGGGGCTAGACTGGAATCAGCATCGGGTAATTTTGGCGACTGTGCATCGTCGGGAAAATTGGGGCGCACCGCTAGGGGATATTGCTCAGAGTTTTTTAGAAATTTTAGAGCGCTTTCCAGATACGGCGCTGCTGCTGCCTTTGCACCGCAATCCGACCGTGCGTGAACCGCTC
>JBGTNW010000207.1:0-10160 GCA_041742865.1 Phormidesmis sp. | reverse complement strand
CAAAGTTGTTAGACTTCTTGACCACTGGAATTCTTGAACGAGAAAATCGGGGAAAGAGGCGGGGCCATCGCCGTGGGCGATCGCATCAAAAGCAAACACCCCGCGCCAGCCGTGAGCGTTCATCATGAGCGTGGTTGAATGATCCTCAGCCAATTCGGGGCCCAATCCACCAATGTCTTTGACGGCTGATGTTCTCACTGCATAATGGCTGCCAATGCAAAGCGGAGCCCAGCCGCCGTTATAGCCAGCCTGTAAAGAACCGTGCATGCTACCTTCTACATAAGCCCTAGCGTTGACTACCCAGCTCTCACCCGCATTGGCATCACAGATACTAGGCGCCGCTATCCAACTGCCGGATCCAAAAACGGTCGAATAATGGCCTCTAGGTACCCTGGCTCTGGCACGTGGTCAGCGTCAAGCTGAACGACGATATCATACTGGTCATAGGCATACTGGTCATAAAAATAAGCTAGGTTTCCTTCTTTGCATTTGGTTCGTCGGGGCCATGTAGGTTGGTGATAAGCTTCAATGCCTTTGCGAGAAGAGATTTGGATGCCTCGCGCTGTACACCAATCTACCGGATCTGACTGCGGCAATTCATCGGCTAGCCAAGTGTCGTGAGGATGCGCTTGGGAGAGCACAGCTTCGAGCGTCTTTTGCACAATCGTCCAGGGTTCGGAAGGTGCCTTGGTGACCACCATCGCCACTCGCCACTCTGCCGGAATTTTGATAGCCGGGTTGGGTCGCTTCATGCGATAGACAAAATAAAAATAGTAGCCAGGGAGAACTGTCTGCCACGCTATCAGCAAGCTAACTAGGATCATATCGACCCAAGATAGAACATGATCTGTCGCTAACCACCAATGCCAAAAATAGAGCAGGGTCAAAATCCAAATACCGACTAGCCCTACAAATGTTCTCTTTTGCTTAGCAGTCATCACGTCTATCAAAAAATCTAAACCTTGTTCACGTCCAGAACCATCGTTTTTCGGGTGGGGGAAACTCAAGGTTTTGACTTGGGTGTGGTCTAGGCGAGAATCCTTATCCAGGGGCTTCTCTGTTTGTTCCTGTGTCAGCATTGAAGATAAAACTCCGGAATGAGGGGGCGCTGAAAATCAATCTTCAAACAACATTCCAAGCGAGGAACTTGTCTTAAAAAGTGCTTGCCGATTGAAATTTGCTATGAGGGCAGACGACTGTGAACCCACTAGACTGTGAGCTTGTTAGACCATAAAATCGCTCATTCAGGCGAACTCACTAAACTGACTTAACGGCTTCTCGGCTTTGTGAGCAAAACGACGATTGGGCGACTAGGGGCTGATGCCGCTGCTGGTGCCATTTCCAGGCGTGTTTGATAATGCTGGATAGATGGGGATAGATCGGCTGCCAATTGAGGACGCGCTGGACTTTATCACTACAACCAATGAGCGCGGGTGGATCACCTGCTCTGCGATCGCATAATTTCACCGGAATAGCGCAACCTGTTACCTCGCGAGCAACCTCAATCACTTCTTTGACCGAAAAGCCGCTGCCATTGCTCAAATTAAACGCCTCACTCACGCCATTGCTGGCTTGATCCTCTTTCAACAAATATTCCAAGCCCAATACGTGAGCTTGAGCCAAGTCCATCACATGGATATAGTCTCGAATACAGGTGCCATCAGGCGTAGGATAGTCACTCCCAAAAATCGAAACAGCGTCTCGCAGGCCCATGGCGGTTTGCAACACCAATGGAATCAGATGCGTTTCAGGAGCGTGATCTTCCCCTAAGCAAGCACTCGGATGCGCCCCGGCAGCATTAAAGTATCGAAAAATCACTGAATTTAGCCCGTAGGCAACGGCAAAATCGGACAGAATTCGCTCCACCATCTGCTTACTGGCTCCGTAAGGCTTGATGGGGTTTTGGGGTTGCTCTTCAGACTGAGGGACCGCAGCAGGAACACCGTAGGTAGCGCAGGTAGACGAAAACACCAGCTTCTTCACGCCAGCTTCCACCATAGCTTCCAGTAAAGTCAGCGTACCGACTACGTTGTTGCGGTAGTACTTGGCTGGGTTCTCAACAGATTCACCCACGTAGGCATAGGCGGCAAAATGAACCACTGCTTCAATGGAGTATAGATTGAAGAGGTTGTCTAACAAATTGCGATTGTTGATATCTCCCGTAATCAATCGAGCTTGAAGTGCCGATTCCACCAAGTCTCGATGGCCATATACCAAATTGTCGAGAATGATCACATCGTAGCCCGACTGTTCTAGCAAAAGAGCTGTATGGGATCCGATATAACCAGCACCACCCGTAACCAGAATGGATGGCTTATGCTTTAAAGGCATTGACTTGAAACCTCAGTAACTTAGGCAATATTTCTGAGCAGCCAGCGCTTAGTTGCTGGCCCGCTCTAAATCACATTTGCTCGCCATGCTGAAAGAATTCAACCAACAGCAACTTACGAGTCAAAATTTTCTAATACAGCACCGTTGAATCCACGTATAGACTTTTACCTATAAGTTACGTGTAAGTATGACTACTGAGAAGCCATACTGTTCCCGAACATAGCTCCTAAAAATTACAGGCCCGTGTGCAGTGAAATACATCTATTTATTTGAGTACTATTTTTGCGTATGCAAGAATTAGACATCTATACTATTTGGGCTATCTAGGACTATCAAGGCTTTGACCTGATACCTTGTTGGGTTCTCGTCTGGTCATAAACTCAAATCTCTACGTACAAAATGGATCTTTTATTGATTTTTGATCTATCAAAAAAATCTTATCTTACGTAAGTGATTGTAATGAGAACATCCAAAAATTCATGTATTCTTTATAACCAAATAGCTCATAATTTTTATCAGATGCCTTATGGAATAGTCCATCGTTAGGGCTATGTCGGGTTACGGGCCGCTGTTCGTCTTCTAGAGGACGCCTGTTGATCAAATACTTTATTATTGGTGAGATCAGTAGTGATAGGTACAACTTATGAGGCGTAGAGTCCGGCAATGGCTGGTAGCGATCGCAACCGTTGTTGTTATCATCTCCGGAGCGGCAGTATCGACTATGGTAACCGCCACTTCTGTTAATCAAGTTTCTCTAGGCGCTTATGATCCTGCCCAAGCGTTTTTGACGACTGAAGCAGTGACCATTGACCACCATTTTGTTACCTGGCGGCTCGACAACACGGCTGAACTGGAGATCGCCCTTAATCAGGCCACCCAAAGCCAGCGGTTTCCGCTCATCACACTAGAGTCCTGGCCATGGAACTGGAACAACATGACAGCAGAGACGCTGCTCTGGGATATTGCTGCGGGCAAGTACGACACGACGCTTACTCAGGTTTTTCAGACAATTCAACAATATGCTCCGCAGACCGTGCTTTTGCGATGGGGCCATGAGATGGAGATTGTCAACCAGTACCCCTGGTCAAAATCTGAAGCCAATGATTACATTGCGGCCTATCGACACATTGTTGATCTAAGCCGTGTCTTAGGAATTAAAAACATCTTATGGCTGTGGTCACCCGCCGGGAACAAGAATGCCGATGACTATTGGCCCGGAGAAGACTACGTAGATTATGTCGGTGTCTCAATCTACGCCATTAAAGAATGGAACCCTCACAACCCGAATCGGCTACCATCCTTTAAGCAACTGATGAGTCAAAAATATTGGCTATCGCGCCGTTACAACCGACCGCTGATTGTCGCCGAAGTGGGTGTCGCGGGTTCTCTTCCCGAAAAAGAAGAGTGGATTGCCCAAGCTATCGAAATGCTGCCCAGATTTCCTCGAATTCAGGCATGGGTTTACTTCAACCAAATTCAGCCTGACATCGTTCCTTTAGATATTGGACAACCTCACTGGCAGTTGTCTTCGCAGGAGGCTAACCATCTTGTTACTCAGTGGCAACAGGTCTATCCAGAACCCATACGCTTTTTAGAAAAATAGGCTGGTATGCCGCTTTTGGCAAACATCTTTTTGCAGTTTTTTTTGTCAAGGTCTTCTCTGTCTTTACTAGATCTGTCTTTGCCGGATCCGTCTTTGCCGGATCTGTTTTTGCCAGATGTAGTGATGCTGACACAGTTACGACCCGATCCCGCTCGGTTGCATCGCAAAACGCTTTCTAAACAGTCTCGTCTAGTCCGGCCCGAATGTATTCTGTACTGAGCTTTTATACTGGACTTTCTTCAGGGCAGCAAGATTGAAGGGCGCGTTTTTAGCGCTATTGTAAAGGAGTGTTTCAAAGGTAGTTAGCGCTTACTTTTTTTCTATGGTTGCTCCCAATCGCCCTGCTCAGCTTGATAAACTCGTCAATCGATTTGCTCGTATTAGTGAGCCTAAGCGCCGGTACGAGCAGCTTTTGTGGTACGCGAAGAAGCTAGAGGCTTTCCCCGATGAAGATAAAACTAAGGAAAACAAGGTACCTGGCTGCGTTTCACAGGTCTACGTAACGGCAAACTTGATAGATGACAAAGTAGCCTTTCAGGGGGACTCAGACGCCCAAATCACCAAAGGGCTGCTGGCTATGTTAATTACCGCTCTCAGCGGCCTTTCCCCGACCGAAATTATTCAGCTTACGCCCGATTTTATTAAAGAAACGCAGCTAGATGTTAGTTTGACGCCTTCACGGGCCAACGGGTTTTATAACATTTTTAAGACGATGCAAAAAAAGGCGATGCTGCTATTAGCTAACGAGGCTTAGGGCAAGGTTAGCAATTCATCTTTTAGAAAATTTTCTGAACGAACAGATCTAAGCTTTTGAATAGCTGGGTGACTATTTCAGGGGAGCTGTAGGGGTTTAGCAGCACAGCTTTGAGCCAGCGCTGACGGCGGTAGAGGGGCAGTGACAAAAAGATGGCGGGAGCCTCCGCTAGCAAATGGCGCTGTAGCTGGGCGTTGAGATCGTCCCACTGTTCGGGCGGGATGTGCTGAGGCTGTAGGCGAAAGCACACCAAATTCATTTGAGGGGCGCTCGCTAGGCTTAAGGCAGGCCGAGCGCTCACGGCTTGGGCAAATTGAGCGGCGATCGCATAATTATGCCGAATAATCTCGGCGTATCCGGCTTTGCCTAAGTGCTGTAACGATAGCCACAGCTTAAGAATGTCAGGGTGGCGGGTGCCTTGTAGCGTGAGTTCACCGAGGTTTTGCCACTGGCTGTCAGCGGCCATGTAGGGGGCAGCTATGCGGAAATGGCGGTTGAGTCCGTCAAAGTTTTTAAACAGCACCGTAGCGCAGGTTTTGGTGATGTAGAGCCATTTTTGAGGATTAAAGGTAATGGAATCGGCCTGCTCAATGCCCGCGAGGAGGTGACGATGATCGGATGAAAAAATCAGGGCTCCGCCATAAGCTGCATCGACGTGAAACCAAAGCTTATGGGCTTGGGCAAAGGCGGCCATGTCCGCAATGGGATCGATATTGCCCGTGACGGTGGTGCCTGCGGTAGCCACGAGGGCAAAGGGGGCTTGGCCAACGCTGTGGGCTTGGGCAAATTTTTGCTGGAGATCGCTGAGGTCTAGTTGCGAATTGGCATTAGTGCGAATGGCGATCGCTGCCTCCGCGCCTAGGCCCATGACCATTGCTGCCTTCTGCATTGAGGTATGAGCCGCTTCTGAAACAAAGAATACAGGCTGACGATCTAGCCCAACGATCCCGGTTTTGACCGCATCAAAATGCGCGTTGCGAGCCACAATCAGCGCCTGCAAATTGGCTAAGCTACCGCCGCTGACCATCACCCCGCCTGCCGCTGCACCCAGGCCAAACTGAGCGGCCAGCTGCTGCATGACCAAAGGCTCTAGCCGCGAGAAAACAGGCGACATCTCGACGCTGAGCATGTTGTTATTCAGCGCCGCTACGAGCAAATCGCCAATCACGGACATCGTGGTCGGAATAGAGTCCATATGGCCCATATAGCCGGGATGGACAGCGTTCATAGAATGCTGGATGTGCGATCGCACTGTCTCCAGCAGCGCGGCCGCAGCGACAGAGCGCTCAGGAATCTGCGCCCATTGCTCAAATTGCTCGGTGTCAAGGGCTTTAGGCAAGGGCGATCGCGCTTGTGCCTGCGTCATTTCTGCCAACACCAGCGCCACCGCCTGATGTAGCAACGCCTCAATTTCAGCGCGATTGCCCCCAGTCGGATCGATAAAAGCTGTTTTGGGTAAAACGTTCATAAAGGATGCATCAACCATCAACCACCGACTAAACAGTGTACCAACAAGGTCAAACTATCCGCTTTGACCTTACCAGTGAATGCCGCACTCGGTTTTTTCAGTGCCGCGCCACCGGCCTGCCCGTTCGTCTTCACCTGCGGCTGTTGGAGTCGTCAAAGGCTGATCGCCAATACTGCTATAGCCTTGATCATGTAACGGGTTATAGACCACGTTATGCTCGTCAACATAAGCCCAAATATCTTGAATAGTCCAATGAGCCAGGGGATTGATCTTGATACGGCCATCGTCACTGCGCTCAAAAACCGGTAAATCTTGACGAGTTTTTGACTGATCGCGCCGCCGTCCGGTAATCCAAGCCTTGACCTTTAATTCGTTTAAGGCCCGCTGTAAAGGCTCTATCTTCGTCAGCTCGTAAAAGCGATCAATATCGTGTGCCCACAGCTCAGCGCCATAGCGATTGGCAAGGGCTTCTCGGCTATCTACGCCCAAAGCGCGGTAGGTATGCAGGTTTAGGTCATACACAAACGTGGCTTTAGCAGCGGTATCCAGCGTCTCAGGAAAAAGATGCAGCGTATCTAAAAAGATCACCGGCACCGGATAATTCAGCTCTTTGTAAAGCATATGGGTCACAGCCAGCAAGCTAAAAGAACTCGTTTGCGCAAGGCCATCAGGAATATGCTGAATGCACCAAGTCAAAATTTCTTGCGGGGAGGCTTTTTCAAATTGCTGATTGAGCAGATCTAAATCGAGGGAGTCATGATCGAGTAAGGAATTAGAAATCGAAACGGCACAAGGTGATTCTAAGCACTGAACCATATTTAGTTGCCGGAGAATAGCTGCCGGACGATCAATAGTTGAAAAAATGCAGTTGAAAAATGCCCCATAAACGCCTTCACTGATGGCAAAGGTCTTTTGGCGGCAGTTTCAATGTTACGTCAATAAACACTCGTAATCCCACCGGAATACCGGCCATTCAAAATAAGTCATCTTTAAATCTCTGTAAGCTGTTTAATGAATGAGGTTTTCAGCTTTATGAGAATTAGGTCAGGCTTCGTAAATAATTTCTTCGTAAGCGTAATAGCGCATGATTTCAAGCTGCCATTGAATGACATGCTGTTGAATAACCGCCGTTGAATAACCATAGTTTTATGCTCAACTGCCATAAGGAAAAGTGACCTAATGAAAACGCTGATTTTGTATAGCAAGCCGGGATGTCATCTCTGTGAAGGGCTGCAAGAAAAGCTAGAAACGTTGCCGATTCGGCTAGAGGTGAGAGATATTACCCAAAACGAAGCGTGGTTTCAAAAGTACCAGTATGAAGTGCCGGTGCTTTGTCACTTGGTTAGCTTGTCAGAGGCCGCTTCAGAACAGTCCTCAGAGAAGCCCTTACCCCGCCTGTCGCCTAGAGCTTCATCGGCGCAGGTGGCACAAATGATACAGACACATATTGGCCCCTTTGAGGCATAATCTCAGCCAGTGCATCCGGGTATTCATCCAGGATTGGTTGAAGCGTCTATATTGAGAGCGATTGAGAGCGATTTACTTTATACAAGGTGAAGGGGAGAAGCAGAATGCTTTTAAAGGATTTGTTTGCCAAATTGGCTACAGCGCAGGTGACGGTAGCGGATGCGCTTAAAGATCATCCTAACTGGAATCTAGAGGTGACGGGTCTATCAGCCAATTCGCAAGCGATCGCTCCCGGCAACTTGTTTATTGGGATGCCCGGTACGCGAGTCGATGGGGGTGAATTCTGGCAGGGTGCGATCGCCAAAGGGGCGATCGCCGCCCTAATTTCCCCTTTTGCCCTATCTACCAAACCCAATACCAACAGCGCCCTAGTACTAACGACTGAAGCCGTGCCGCAGCTATGCGCTCAGCTGGCCGCCATCTTCTATGACCAGCCCGCCCAAGCCATGAAAATGATTGGGGTCACGGGCACCAATGGCAAAACGACCACCACTCATTTAATCGAGTACTTTCTCAACCGAGCCCAGCAAAAGACCGCGATTCTCGGGACGCTATACACCCGCTGGCCCGGTTACGAAAAAACAGCCGTGCATACGACGCCTTTCCCCATTGATCTGCAAAGCGAACTAGCGAGTGCCCGCCAAGCCGACTGTCAAAATGCCGTGATGGAGATCAGCTCTCACGCCTTGGCCCAGCAGCGCACCAGCGGCATTCCCTTTGAAGTTGCGGTATTCACTAACCTCACGCAAGATCACCTCGACTACCACAAAGATTTAGACGATTATTTTGCGGCCAAGGCGCTGCTGTTTGGCCCTGATTATCTTCAAGGTCGCGCCATTATTAACCAAACAGATGCCTATGGCCAAAAGCTCATTGCGACTCTAAAACCCGCTCAGGTATGGACTTACAGTACCGATGACAGCAGCGCCGATCTCTATACAGAAAATCTCACCTATGGGCCAACGGGCGTTAGCGGCACCGTGCATACACCAGCAGGCAGCGCCGCGTTTACCTCGCCATTAGTGGGTCAGTTTAACCTAGAAAACCTGCTGGCAGCGGTGGGTTCGGCGCTGCATTTAGGGGTGGCCTTGGAGCGCATTGTCGAAGCGCTGCCGAGCTTTACGGGTGTGCCGGGGCGGATGGAGCGGGTGCAGGTGCAGCCCGATCAAGACATTAGCGTGATCGTGGACTACGCTCACACGCCGGATAGCTTGGAAAATGCGCTGAAGGCGGCGCGGCCATTTATTGCGGGTCGGATGATCTGTGTGTTTGGTTGTGGCGGCGATCGCGATCGCACCAAACGCCCAAAAATGGGCCGCATTGCCTATGAGCAATCTGACCGGGCGATCATTACCTCTGATAATCCGCGCACCGAAGATCCTGCGCAAATATTACAAGATGTGGTAGCCGGGATTGAAGGACCATTAGATGCGGAGCAGGTGGTGTGCGATCGCGCTCAGGCCATTCGCAGCGCGATTCTACAAGCGCAGCCCGAAGATGGCATCGTAATTGCCGGTAAAGGCCACGAAGACTACCAGATTTTAGGCACTGAAAAAATTCACTTCGATGATCGCGAACAGGCTAGAGAAGCGCTGATGGAGAGGTTTGCGGGCAAATAGATAGAAAGAAATGTGGATTTTTCAATGGGATCTTATTGACTGATGCCTTTTTTGGCCCTGAAAACCCTAGCGTTAGCAAACCCCTGCCACGGTTGAGTCGGCTAGGCTGTGCTCAAAGGCCATAGAATAGTTTGTGAGCCCCTATTGCGCCTTCCCGGCTCATCCCAGGAAATTATGCAATCTCCCCTTGTGACGAGTTCTTTAGAGGCTTTTCTTCAGCAGCCCAATATTGAAGGCTCTCCTGCTTGGGAGTTTATTGGTGGGCGATCGCAGCAGAAACCTATGCCTACGTTGTTCCACTCCCGCCTTCAGCGCAACCTTGTCAATGCCATCAACCAGCAGACAGATGCATACGAGGCGATTCAGGAACTGCGGTGCATTGTGCCGCCGTTATCCCCGGTTCCCGATATTGTGGTTGTAGCAATTTCACGGCTCCCAGAAAATGATGGCCCCTTTCAAGGCGCACCTGACTGGCTCATCGAAATTCGCTCTCCCGAGCAAAGCACGCTAGAGCTTCAGAAAAAAATTGTGCACTGCTTGGACAACGGCACGCAGCTTGCTTGGCTGATTGATATTCAGCGCCAGCAAATTTGGGTTTGGCAAGGCACGGAGCTACCGATGATCTACTCCGGAGAAGAGGTTTTGCCTGCATTGGGAAATTTGACAAGCTTTACAGTAGCGGGGGCGATCGCCCTGACTCGACAACGGTAGGTTTAAAGTAGAAGTCTCCATTGACTACTTCTTCGACAGCGGTTTAGGTTGCTTAGGATCAAGGATTTAATCATAGGCACAATTTCCGAGCCCTCATCTTCAGCCATTCTCCCGAGGGCTAATATAAGTGTATTAATATGTATGGCCTAATGTTAAAGATTTAGACAGAGGCGAAGCAGGGCGAGATGCAAGAAGTGAAATATTTAG
>JBGTNW010000206.1:0-6243 GCA_041742865.1 Phormidesmis sp. | reverse complement strand
CTCACCTTTCGCTACGAACCTGACTAACGTTTGTCACTCAAGTAGGCTCACCATGCCGCTGATGCCGCTAAAGAGTTGTTCTACCAGTTTTCAGCATTGTCAAATGATGATTATCGTCACGATAAATCCCTGCTATGTTGTGCGATAATGATTATCATACTCATTCAATTTAGGATGGCGCTATGTCTAGCCCAATAATGGCTGATACTGTTCCGGTAACAGTTCTCACGGGATATCTTGGCTCTGGAAAAACCACCTTACTCAACCGCATTCTTACCCACGAGCATGGCAAAAAAGTAGCGGTCATCGTCAATGAATTTGGGGAAGTGGGCATTGATAACCAGTTGGTGATTGATGCTGATGAAGAAATCTTTGAGATGAACAATGGCTGCATTTGCTGCACCGTGCGTGGCGATCTGATTCGCATTATTGGCAACCTGATGAAGCGTCGCGATAAGTTTGATCACCTTGTGATTGAGACAACAGGACTTGCCGATCCGGCTCCGGTAATTCAGACTTTTTTTGTCGATGAAGATATGCAGGGGCAAATCAGCCTAGACGCGGTGGTAACGGTGGTAGATGCAAAGCACATTCATCAGCATTGGGACGCCGAAGAAGCGCAAGAGCAAATTGCTTTTGCCGATGTGATTTTAATTAATAAGACTGATCTCGTGAGTGAAGCCGAACTCTCTGAGCTAGAGAATCGGATTCGGGGGATGAATGCGATCGCCAAAACCTATCGTACTCAAGATGCTGTTGTAGAGATGGACTCAATCCTAGGCGTGCAAGCATTCAACTTGACTCGCGCATTGGAAATCGATCCTGATTTTCTCGGGGAAGATGCTCACGAACATGATGAGACGGTAGGATCTGTGGCCTTAGTCGAGCCGGGTGAAATCGATGGCGCGCGGCTCAACAGCTGGCTGAGCAATTTGCTGCAAACCCAAGGCCCAGATATCTTTCGGATGAAAGGTATTCTCAACATTCAAGGGCAAGATCAGCGGTTTGTCTTTCAGGGCGTCCATATGCTGTTCGACGGACGCCCTGACCGCCTTTGGCGAGCGGATGAAACCCGTAAGAATGAACTGGTTTTTATCGGTCGAAATTTAGATGCCGTGCAGCTAAAAGAGGACTTTCAGACATGCTTGGCTTAACCCAAAAATCTGAGCTGTCGCTCACTTGGCAAGGGCACCTGCAAGACTATGTTACGGCGATCGCCTGGTCGCCCAATGGGCGTTGGCTGGCACTGGCTTCAGGTTCAGGCGAAGTCACTGTGCTAAATGTAGCGGCTCGGCAGACAATTGCGATTGAGCCGTCAGTGAGTGAATCTGTTGATTGCCTGGGGTTTTCCTATGATGGTCGATTTTTGGCTGCTGGCGGGCAGAGCGGGCAGGTAAAAGTGTGGCGGATGCCTTCCCAAACAGCCGATCGGCCGCTAGCAGTTTTGCTAAAAGTATTCGATCATCCTCGTACTTGGATCGATCATTTGGCTTGGAGCCCGACTCGCAATGAGCTAGCTTTTAGCCTGGGACGCTACGCTCAGGTTTGGGATATAGAGCGGGAGGAGATTGTCACAACGCTCCCCTTTGAAACCTCCTCAGTGCTAGGTTTGGTCTGGCATCCGCAGGGAGAAGAGCTGGTTCTAAGTGGTCACTTGGCAGTAAAAATTTGGTCACGGCAAGACTGGGAACGCGATCCGATTGTGCGAGATCTAGCAGCCGCAGGTGTGGCGATCGCAATTTCTCCAAGCGGCCAATACCTAGCTTCAGGCAACCTCGACAGCACCTTACTGGTATGGCATTCGGGAAAAAGCGCCTATCCGTGGAAAATGACCGGATTCCCGGGGAAAGTGCGGCATCTGGCTTGGTCAGAGCCTTCGGCAAAGTCATCGCCCCTGATTGCGGCAGCGAGTCAAGAAAGTCTGATCATTTGGCGGAAGCTAGCGACTGATGAGGCAGGCTGGGACTCACACATTCTTGACTTACATCAGGGTAAGATTGTTGCACTATCCTTTCAACCCGGAATTTCTCTTTTAGCCTCCGCCGCTGAAGATGGCCAGGTAGTGATCTGGCATAAGGCAAAACATCTGGCTCAAATGCTCAATGGAGCTTCTCAGGGATTCTCTAGTCTAGCCTGGAATGCCCAAGGAACCCTGTTGGCAGCGGGTGGACAACAGGGAGAATGGTTGATCTGGGCGCAGAGTCAGCGAGGGCGAGGATTTAGTCGCTAGCGCCTTTCTCATTTCTACAGCAAATGTTATTTCAAAACTATGTTATTTCAAAATTATTTCAAAAATGCCTGAGCGGCAGTCTCATCACAGTTACCTCCCAAACCATTCACAATCGTACAAGTATTAGCCACCAACATCCCTTGATAGCTCGCCGCTAGGGTGCCCGATTCTCCTAATCCATCGGCATAAATAGGATTTTCTGACACCTTAATATCCGTTTCTCTAGAGACGGCCTCAATCAGGCCCGGATTGCTGGTAGATTCGACAAAAATACTCGGCACACCGCTCGTGTCTACGACCTGTACTAACTTGCGAATATCTGCTGCTGAAGGACGAGCCTCAGTGCTAAAGCCACCAAGAGCTGGCTCAATTTCAATGCCATAGGCATTGGCATAGTAGCCAAGCGCATCGTGGGTGCTAATCAGCGTTCGCTGAGACTCGGGCACTGTGTCAACTTGGCTCAGAATCCAGGCATCTATTTGCTCAAGCTGAGCAATCAAGGCTTGGGCATTCGTTTCATACAGTTCGGCATTAGTCGGAGACACTTCGGTGAGCTGTGCCTGAATCGCTTTCACCATGGCAATTCCATTTTCAGCATCGTGCCAAACGTGAGGATCAGGCTCCATTTCACCTTCTGCATGATCTGCATGGTCTGCATGGTCTGCATGGCCTTCATGTTCTCCATGCTGATGGGGTTCACCCATTAGGGGCTGAGGCACAGCAACTTCTGAAACGGCCAATTTAGGAGCAGGCGTGTCGGTTGCTACAATCATTTTAATAATTTCAGGTTCAAACTCATAGCCTCCATAGACAATCAAATCTGCCTCTTCAATGGCACGGCGATCTGAAGGCGTAGCGCTGTAAACGTGAGGATCTTTGCCTGGGCCGATCAGACAGGTCAAATCCACCGTAGTTTGAGCAATCTGCTCGGTCAAGTCGCAAAGCACACTGTGGGATGCGACAACCTGAGACTTAGCTTGCTCATTACCAACAGCTTGCTCATTACTAGCTTGCTCATTGCCAGATGGCGCACAGCCGACAACAGTCAGCGCAAATGAAAGCAAGGTTAGTCTCGAAAGGATATGAAGAGGTCGGTTCATGGGGTTACAATTTGATAATGATTATCATTTTTAATTCTATTACCTTACAGCGACCCCTAGTGTCTGTCAATTTTGCACTAATCTAAAACGGCCTGACTATTCCCTATCGATGTCATCCGCTGAATGTGCCTGAGTAAACTTGTAATATGATGACAACAGCTATGGTTAGTATGGTTAAAATTTGTTTTAGGGTAGTTTTATGGATTGGTTGTTAGATCCTTTCAACTACGAGTTTATGCGTCAGGCGCTGATGGCGGGTGTGCTAATTGGCATTTTGTGCCCGATTGTAGGAACCTACTTGATTGTGCAGCGGATGGCGCTGCTAGGAGACGTGGTGGCTCATGCAGTGCTGCCAGGGTTGGCTATTGCTAACTTTTTCAACCTCCCGCTGCTGACCGGAGCCTTTTTGTTTGGCATGTTCAGTACGTTTGTCACCACCTGGATTCGTTCCCAGTCCAAGGTCAAGGTTGACACGGCGATGGCCATTACTTTTTCTAGTTTTTTTGCCTTAGGAATCGCCTTACTCACTTTCTTAAACAGCCGTTTAGCGCTTGAGGAACTGCTATTTGGTGACATTCTCAGCATTACCCCAGCCGACGTTTGGCAAATTGGGCTGATTGCTGCGGCTGTTTTGTTGGCAATTAAGCTGTTTTATAGGGAGTTGTTGTTTTTCACCTTTGATCGATTAGGCGCAGAAGCGATTGGATTGCCTGTCACGATAATTAACTTTGGGTTGATGGCCGCTATTACGCTGACCATTGTGGCAAGCATGAAAATGGTGGGGGTGATACTGGTGGTGTCGCTGATGGTGACTCCGGCAGCAGCGGCGTATCTGTTGGTAACAGAATTACACTGGATGATGGCAGTCGGATCTAGCTTAGGGGTGTTCTCAACGGTTGTAGGAATGTATGTGAGCTATTATTTAGATGCACCTTCGGGGCCTGCGATCGCGCTCACCTTATTCACCGGCTTTCTGCTGACACTGCTGTTTAGCCCTAATCAGGGAATCTTGACACGCGGCTTTCAAAAGCGTGCTCGTGCAGCCTCCCTAGGAGAGAATCATTCACCTCACAGCCCACCTGACATTTAACGTCACAAAAGGCACTTATCTTATTTAATACTCCCCTCCGGATGTTGCCCTTGAGAGGCTTCTGCTATAACTGGACTGTTTTGGCCAGCGCTAATTTTCCTCAAAACACAGGAACGCTTGATCTCGACGTTATCTCAAAAAACTCAGCAAGCTAGTCGTTTTGAGTTTTACCTATGCAATAAGATCGTATTTTCTTGGTCAACAAAATACGATCTTAGTTGTTAAGAGAGCTACTGCCAACAATACTAATTGAAGGTGTTTTTGATTGATTGAACAGACTTTAAAAGATAGACCGCTGCACTCCGCCAGCACAAGTCGCACAGCTACAGCTTAGCGCGTCTATGATTGGGTTAGATTTATTTTGAGCAAGCGTAGGCAAGCCGTAATCGGAAAGATCGTTAGTTACCGTCAATGCAGTTATGGTGACTGAGTTTGCCATCGCTGGACTGGTCATGGCTAATATCGCAGCTAGAGAACCCACACAGCCCAAAGTAGTTAATATTGTTTGCTGATTGCTCATAAAAGCTTGCCAAAAGTTAGTTAGCCTCAAGCATAGCTAACCTTTTGGCGACTGGCAACGACTGTCAGCAGGCAAACGGAATTGAGCTTTGGTTGTTGAGAACCGACTGAATATTGGCTCCGTAGGCTTGCTGAATATTCTCCATAGTCATTACGGCTTCGGGGGTATCGTTGGCGAGTACGCGGCGGTTGAGCAGCAGCAGTCGGTGGTAGCGGTTGAGGGCGCTGCCCCACTCGTGGCTGCAAATGAGCAGTGTTTTGCCTTGGGCACTGAGTTCAGAAAAAATGCCGATGATGATGGCTTCGGTTTTTTTGTCGATACCGGTGAAGGGTTCATCTAGTAAAAATAAATCTGCTTGCTGGGCTAGGGCTCGGGCTAAGAAAACCCGCTGCTGCTGGCCACCAGAAAGCTGGCCAATCTGCCGATGGCGCAGCGACAGCATATCGACGCGATCTAACGCGGTACTGACAAGCCTTTTGGCTTTGGCAGTCGGTGAATGACCCCAACCAATCGCGGCGGTTTGGGCCATCATCACGACATTCCAGGCAGTGATGGGGTAATCCCAGTCAATTTGCGATCGCTGCGGTACATAGGCTACCTGCCGCCGCTGCCGCTTTAAGGGAGCCCCATTCAACAAAATTTTCCCTTGGTAGGGCGTCAGACCCAAAATTGCTTTGACTAAGGTGCTTTTACCGGCCCCGTTGGGGCCGATTAGCCCCACCCATTCTCCCGCTTGCAACGTCAGCGAAACTGCTGTCAGTGCCTCAATGCCTCGATAGTTAACTGATAGATTTTGAACCGCTAGCATTCTGCAAAAATGATAATCATTATCTTCTGTGTAGCAACAGCATAGCAGATTATTTTGACGAAGCTTCAATCCAGGTATATGGTGAGAATGATAATCATTATTTTATGATGTCGATACTTCCCGATGACTACCGAGCAATCACGATACCTAAGCAAGGAATGCCTGTCACCGTGATTACTGGCTTTTTAGGCAGCGGTAAAACCACTTTGCTCAATCACATTTTGACCAATTGTCAGGGGCTGAAGGTGGCGGTGCTAGTCAATGAATTTGGCGATATCAACATTGACAGCCAGCTAATCGTAACGGCTGAGCAAAATATGGTGGAGTTGAGCAACGGCTGCATTTGCTGCACGATTAATAGACCTGTTGGGAAATAAAGGATAGTATAAAGCAACTATATCTGAGGCCAGCGATGCTAGATTTAGAGCGGATACTCGCCAGTGACCGACTGATAAGAGCGCTGACAGGACTAAACCGCAAAGCGTTTGAGGCTCT
>JBGTNW010000205.1:0-18018 GCA_041742865.1 Phormidesmis sp. | reverse complement strand
AGCGGTGAGCTACATGGCGAATAAAGCGATTGCGCAAGGACTTGCAGAAGCCGATTACTCAGCCATTTATAGCGCCGTGAATCCGACAGCAGACGCTTTAATAGAAGACGTCAATGAGGCTGCAATCACGCCATAGATTGTTTTTAGATTGTTTTTGAGGGGACAATATTGTTGAAATCTCTTAAGCAATTTTTTAGGCAATTAGGGCCGCTGCTTTGACTGCCATTTGTTTCTCGATGGCTGGCTCGGCTGTGATCACGGTATCTTTGGCATTTCCAAAGCGGCGATCGCGCCCCTGAAACACTTGCAAAGCTCGATGAAACTCAGCGCGATCAAAATCCGGCCAAAGGGCGTCGGTAAAATACATTTCGGTATAGGCCAGCTGCCATAGCAAGAAATTGCTCAGCCGCTGCTCACCGCTGGTGCGAATCAACAAATCTGGATCACTCCCGGCCGTGTACAGGTGCTGACTAATCATGTCTTCGCTAATCGCCGCCGCAGATAGATTACCGTCTTCTACCTGTTTGGCTATTTGCTGACAGGCATACACAATCTCATTCCGGCTGCCGTAATTAATCGCTACATTGAACTCAATGGCCGTATTGTGGGCAGTTTCTTGCATGGCTCTATCAATCTCTCTTTGCAAAGAAGAAGATAATGCTGACAAATCACCTAAAAAGCGAATCCGCACCCCTTCTCGATGCATTTCTGTCAGCTCTTTGCGCAGCATTCTTTCAAATAGCAGCATCAAAAAGTCTACTTCTGAGGTGGGTCTGCGCCAGTTTTCAGTCGAAAATGCATAGGCTGTCAGCGCTCCAATCCCCCAGTCTTTACAGCAGCGCAGTAAGTTTTTGAGCACTTTCGCGCCTTGTCTGTGCCCGGCGATGCGCGGCAATCGCCGCTGATTTGCCCAGCGACCATTGCCATCCATAATGACCGCGACGTGTCGAGGAAGGCACTGAGGCTGAAGATCGGCAGGTAGACTGGCAGCAGCAGACAAATTCATGGGTGTAGGCAGCTCGCTGGCTGCGTAAAAACGTGTGGGTAAAAGATTTGGAACAGGATTTTGAAAAAGATTTTGAACGGCAACTGTAGAACAGATAGGTAACCTCTCTTGTGGGTAATCATTCCCACCCATTTTCTAGAGTGCGTTAGTGATTTCACGGCATATGATTGCATATGGTTGATATGTCATTACCGATCCGTGGCTGCACCCGGTGCTAGGCGAGCCGTGAGCGCTTTGAATCTTTTGCTCAGCATAAGCGCAGCTAAACGCGGTGTCAGTCGGAAAAAGTCGGGGAAAGTCGGCTGGATAAAGTCAGATTAAAAAAATAGTCCACTGAGTACGGAACTTACTTTGAGCAGCGGGTAGTTTGCTGAGTGAAGAGGCGCACAAACTGACAGTATGAGGATAGATACGGCTATTGAATACGCGGATCAGCTGCTGTATGAGCGGACGGGCAAACATTTGAGCGATCTGCAAAGCTGCATTATTCAGCAGAGCTGGCAGGGGCGCACCTACGGGCAAGTGGCGACTTTGGCGGGCTATAGCGAAGGCCACATTAAGGATGTGGCGGCTCAGCTTTGGCAATTGCTATCAGATGCACTGGGTGAGCGTATTACCAAAGGAAACTTGCGATCGCGCCTGATAAACCGCGTTAAACGCACCCTCAAAAAAGCTGCCCCTGACACCTACGAATCGATTGCTAGCATAGCAAGGCCGATGCTGACTCCTTTAGCTCAGCCGTTGACTTATTCGGTCGATTTATCAGCTTCTTCAACTGAAGCTATTGTGACCAAAGCAGATCAGATTCAAGCTGAACCGACTCATTTTTTAGGTCGCGATCAGGCAATGCGATCCCTCCAGATATTGTTTAAAGCTCACCGGCTGATAGTCATTCATGGAGAAGCCGGGCTAGGCAAAACCACCCTCGCTCAGCAGTATGCTCAGCGCTTTGAGCAGGTGTTAGAGCTGCTGATGGCCAAAGAAGCTACTCATATTACTTCCGTCGAAAGCGGGGTAGAAGAATGGCTAAAGCAAAACTTTAACGAAGAGCCTGGGCGCGAATTTGGTGTCACCTTAAGCCGCCTCAAGCGCCATTTGCAGGCGCAGCCAGCGGGCAAAGTGGGCATTGTGATAGACAATTTGGAACCGGCGCTAGATCGCCATGGCCAGTTCATTGCCAGCCATCGGCACTATGTAGAGCTGCTGCGGGTGCTGGCTCAAACGCCTGCGAGTGTGATCATGACGAGCTGCGATCGCCTGTGCGAACCCAGCCTTGCAATCCACCATTACCGCCTGCCGGGGCTGGGTTTAGAGGCTTGGCAGCAGTTTTTTCAGGCGCGTCAAGTGCGGGTTCAAACGGCAAAGCAACAGGTGATTTTGAGCGAAATGCACCATGCTTATGGCGGTAATGCAAAGGCGATGGAGATTTTGTGTGCAGCCACAGTCGGTGACTTTGAAGGCGATTTGTTGGCCTACTGGCCAGAAAATAGTTCCAATTTGTTGGCTACAGCGGATTTGAGAAATTTGGTTGGGGGCCAAGTTAATCGCTTACAGCAGTTAGATGCTGACGCTTACCGGGTGTTTTGTCGGCTAGGCTGCTATCACTGTCCAGATCAGCTAAAGCTGCAATCAGCGGCGATTTTGGCGCTGATGTGGGATATTGAGCCGAGCGATCAGCAGCCGGTTTTGAATGCGTTGCGCGATCGCTCCTTGCTAGAATTTTACAAAGGTGAATACTGGCTGCATCCCGTGAGCCGCGCTGAGGCGATCGCGCGACTGCGCCAAAGCCCTGACTGGCAAAGGGCTAACCAAGCAGCTGCCCGGTACTTGCAAGATTCTATCCCCTAATTTTTTATCCCTTAAGATGGCCTCCCGGTGCTAGAAACCGATTGTCATGACATCGCTGCTCACGCTGCTATAAGTAAGAGCACCAGTCGCTCCAGCCGCCGGGATAGAGCTTGTGCATAGGGCGACCGGCGGCGACTAGCGAAAATAGATTGACGCAGGCCGTCACGCCAGAGCCACAATAGACGATGATTTCGTCGTTTGGATCCAGCTTAGCCCAGTGACTAGAGAGGGTATCGATACTTTGCAAGTGAGCTGTTTCGGTAGTGACTTGCTGCCAAAAGGCGTTGATTGCGCCCGGAATGCTGCCGGCTACAGGGTCAATGGGTTCGACTTCACCGCGGAAACGTTCAGGCGATCGCGAATCAATCACGACGACACCCGGACTGCCTTGCCGCTGCCGCACCGCTTCAATATCCACCGTCCAATCGGGTTGAAAGTTGGGTTGAAAATTGCCCTGCTTCATTTCAGGGATCTGTGCACTCAGCGGCAATCCTGCTGTTTCCCAAGCCCGCATTCCACCGTCTAAAATGGCGACTTGCTCGTGGCCCAAATATCGCAGCATCCACCACAGTCGAGCCGCAAAAGCAAAGCGCGAATCATCATAGATGACGACTTGCGTAGGGCCATGCGACGGCGCGGAGTAAATCCCAATCTGACTGAGCCGGGTGACAAACTGTTGCCAATCGGGAAAAGGATGCCGACCGCCATGAGCTTGAACAGGGCCAGAGAGATCTTGATTGAGATCTAGATAATAGGCACCCGGAATATGACCAGCTGTGTATTGACTGCGGCCCAACTCTGGATCAGCTAGCGAAAAGCGAGTATCGACCACAACAATAGGAGGATGGTCGGCATCGGCAATCTGTGAAGATAGCCAATCAACATCTACTAGATAGGGGCGCTTTGCCATGACTTTAAAGACCTGAAAGAGAGAAAAAACTGAAAAGGAGAAAACTCAAAAAAGAGCGGCTTATGATCGCTTTAATTATCGTCTACTGGCTGTCCAGCGCGCTCTCCACAGCTTTGTCGGCATTAAGTCAGAAGCGGCTTGGGCTTGAATTCGGCTCGCTAATATTTCCTCAGCCGTCGCGTTCAGATGAGGATCTCGGTAGGGCACAGCGGCCCGCGTTTGCAAATGTTCTTGGGCCTGCTGGGAGAGCGGCGGTAGTGCGGTCGGGGGTCTGTAGCTGGCAATGGTTCCAGGCCACTGACGCACGGGGGTAGAGAGGCTGCCGATGGTCAAACCCGCGAGCAGCAACGAAGCTCGCACCGCCGCCGCGCAGGAGTAAGTGACCAGTTCGCCGCCGTTGGGCTTAAGACAGTGAGCGACTAAGCGCAAAAATTCTTGTGTCCAGAGCTGAGGGCAGTGCGGCGGTGAAAACGGATCTAGAAAAATCACGTCTGCTTGCCAGTTTTGAGCGACTAAGGGCTGAATTTGTTGGCGGGCGTCGCCGAGTAGAATTTGGGCTTGCAGGGTTTCGCTTTGGGCGGTGCCGTGGGTAGATAGACCTTGGAGGATTTGCTGAATTTGAGGTGAGTAGCGTTGGGTGAGATTTTGAGCGATCGCACTCTTTGCTGCGGCCAAATCAAGCTCTAACGCCTTTACTTCCACTGGGCAATGTTTATTGACTGCCCAAATGGTTTCTAGCGCTGCCGCTGTGTTGTAACCCAAGCCGTAGCAAACGTCTAATATTTTCAAGCTGCCCTCTGCGGGCGTCTGCTCGGCCCGCTGTGCTAGGTGAGCAGCCGCTGCGTAAGTTGTCTGAGCTTCACAGCAAGCGCCCTGACGACTGTGAAACCATTCGCCAAACTCAGCAGAATAAAAGGTGCTAGAGCCATCACCGGTGACAACAGGCGTAAATTGATTGCTCACTTCACTCATTGCACTTGTCCCATTGCACTTATCCCATTGCAAACACAGACCCCATCAGCCTATCTAGGGTATCTGTAAACGACAGAGAAAATTACAGATAAAACCATAAAATGTCAGCACCTGGCTGATTTGAGTTTGGTTATGACTAGCAGAAAAACGCAATGGTTTTGGCTATGCCTGTGGGCGCTGTTGAATGTTGTGGGTGTGGCGATCGCTATTCTTACCACCTTTAGCCTACTCATCCAAATAGACGCCAATCGCTATCGTGAACCAGCGCACCAACTAGCGCTGTTGGGCCGTTTAGCCGCTTGTGGAGCCCTGCAAGGAATCGTCTTAGCGGGTCTGCAAACGACTGTTTTACTTGCCGCGAAGCTGAGAACGCTAGAATGGCTGGCCACTACTGTGGTGGCGATGGCGGTTGGAATGGTGCTACCTGCCATGGTTTGGGTGATCGTACCCGGAGAATTTACAGCCGATCAAATGGATGTCAGTATTCTGACCGGCTGGATAGGGTCATGGCTGCTGTCAGGACTTGCCTGTGGGATCGTAGCGGGTCAAACCCGCCTTGAAAAAGTGGGCCGCAGCATCATTCATACCGCAGCCCACGTCTGGTTGGGATCTGCGGTGGTGGTCGGCGCGATGACAGCGATCGCGCCGACCACCGCCGATGGCCTGCTCACGCGCCTGAAGGTTTTGATCGCGGCCTTGCTTGGGGTAATGATAGGCGCGTGGCTGAGCACCTATGCCTTTCAAGGGCTTTATGCGCGTAAATATGAGCGTCAGTCAGCCAAATTGCACCATCGCCGCGATCGCTAGGGAAGTAAAACCTGGCTGGAAGCATACAGAGTTTAGCGCTGATACTTTGCTAAAAATCGGTCTAGCTGATTGGCAAAGTTTGCTTTATCGCGATTGTTAAAAGGGGCTGGCCCGCCGCCAATGGGTTCTGCGCCGCCGCGAAAGGACTCTAAAAAGTTGCGCACCGAAAGGTGATCGCCAATGTTGCGGCTGGTGTATTCATCGCCTCTCGGGCTAAACACATAGCCACCTTTGTCCAATACTTGGGCCGCTAGCGGAATATCAG
This sequence comes from Phormidesmis sp., assembly GCA_041742865.1. Taxonomy (GTDB): domain Bacteria; phylum Cyanobacteriota; class Cyanobacteriia; order Phormidesmidales; family Phormidesmidaceae; genus Phormidesmis. Next base: position 12,210 of record JBGTNW010000205.1, on the reverse strand, counting down.
CCGTAATCACCAAATCTCCTGCTGTCAGCAGCTCAATGATCTTATTGTCAGCACCATCAAAACCCGCAGGCACCACTAGCATGTCAGCGTAGGCAGGCACCGTTATCGGCTGATTGGCCACCAGCGTCAAGGGGCAATGCGATCGCGCTGCCGCTCGAAAAATAATTTCTTTAATTGGATTCGGGCAAGCATCCGCATCGACCCATATTTTCATTGGTTCACACCCGCTAGGTTTGCTATGAGCGTAAAGTTTTTGATCTTAAGCAACAGGCAGCCTAGAGAATCTACGCAGAAATCACGGCTAGTTGAGCATTTATCAACCCATCTTGGTCGATTGTACTCATGCTAACGCCAGCTAAATAGCCTACGCTGACGGGCAGTTTCGCCTGCTTTGGCTATGCCCTACTTCACCGCTACCCGCCGTCAAACTAATCGTTATTTTACGCGTTTAAAGCTAGCTTCGAGGTTGCTGAGTGCTGCTGTGTTGACCTCTGCTGTTTTAATCTCTGCTTTTCCAGCTTTTGCCCAGCGCGCTACCCCTGCTCCTGGTTTAACGACCGCCGGGATGACCTTTCAACAAGCCATGAACCTCGGGTATGCCGCCTCGCGACAGGGCGATCGCCACACCGCTCTAATCAACTTTCAGCGCGCCCTTCTAATTCGTCCCGGCAATCCTTATGCCGCCGCTGCCGCCGACAACATGGCCTACTACATCGAATACGATCGCGTATTCGCTCGGCAGCAAGCCATCAGCCAACTCGAAAATCGCTTGGCCCGCGCCACTCAGCAAAAGGATTGGGTTTGCGCCGCAACCACGTTAGATCAGCTGACCACCTATGCCGAACCCAATTCGCTAAATCAAGCGCGACTAGTGGGCCATCGCGGTGATGTCAGCGGCCTGTTAGATGCCCGCATCGACCATGAACGCTGGTCTACAGTATGCGCTGCCCAGCGGCCCGTTTATTAGCGAAAGTGAGTCAAACCAAACGGGAGCATATTTATTCGTTACTGTATTGCAACTAAAGTTACATTTTGTTACATTAGCTTTGGTTAACATAACTTTACGTATGAACGCTCACCTGACTCGTCCTCAACCACTGGCAACAGCGCACCTCATCGAATCTTATGCCACGGGTCACCGCTACTTTGAGCGTATTGATTTGCGCGAAGCTCAGCTATGCCAGCTCTATTTGTCAAAATCAAAACTTTGCTGGGCAGATTTTACTGGGGCAGATCTGAGTCAAGCTCACCTCAATCATGCGGATATGACCGGAGCGATGATGTGGCGATCGCGCCTGCACAGCACCCAATTTCGCTGGGCCAACTTCCATCAAACCGTGATGATTCGCTGTGATGCTGAAGGCGCAAACTTCAGTGGTGCTAGCCTACACCGCACTGACCTAAGGCTGTCAAACTTACGAACGGCGAACCTTGCAGGCGCTGATTTACGCGGTGCCAAGCTCTGCTACAGCGATCTGACTGGGGCTGATCTCACCGGGGCGGATTTAACCGGCGCAGACCTGACCGGCGCAAATTTAACCGAGGCACGGATTGAGGCGGTTTGCTGGCAGTCAACTCTGCTTCAGCGAACTCAAATCGACACTAACTGGGCATTAAAGGCAGCTAACAAAGGCAGTCTTCTAAGGCAGCCAGCACCGCCGACACCGGTTTAATCGCCTCGTTATTGCCTAGTATGGGAGCCGCAAGCATGTAAGCCCCGCTCAGACTGGAACAATCGTGATATTTCACTTAGGCAAAGCCTCAATTTATCTAGACTCAATGACAACATTACGAAATTGAGCCGTTGAGCCAGAAAAATTAGTGGATATCGTACCAGTGTCTAACACTCCAAACCCAATCTCTACCAGTGTCAATTGAGTTGTTTGGGGAAGAACGTCATTAAATGTGAATTTCGCTCTCATCGGCACATCAGAAACCAATGTGTTTCTCACTCGCCAACTGTATGTAGTCTTGTCGTTACCTAGCTCATAGATTGTGGTAGAAAATTCCTCTCCAGAAGTAGAAATAGCCCTTGAGGGTGATCGTCCCGTACCACTTGCCTGGCTACTGTAAAGCTTTAGATCTCTAGTTATCTGTCCAACATTTGTGATAAGTAGACTACAATCAACAGCATTTTCATTTCTAACACACCTCTGTAATTCAAACCTAAATCCGTTCCTTTCTACTTGTTGCGGCTGCATCGGAATATCTTGGCTAGCAGTTTGCGGTATCAATGTTCCACAGACAACATTATCTGCAGTTGTTCTGACACAGGCTTGTTCTGCGATCGCTGGGGAACCCGCATCAAGTGCAAGTAGCCCGAGTATAGATAGGCTAGCCGAAACCACAAGCTTGAAAGGTTGCAAAGTATCAAACAATCTCATGAAAAAATATCTCCCAATGCTACAGGTAAATCTCACTGATTAACAAAATCCAACGCTCGAATACACTTTATGCCGTCTTTACCCTTGTAAATTTTGACAAGCAAATAGCAAGAGTCGACGATGCCAACTTGTCGCTAAAATTTCATTAGGCGTCGTCTCTTGATAGTTGGCACCGTCTCCTGTCTGAAACCCTTGTCGAGTTATAGCTACTTGCCTCGTACTACAATTTCCTGTCATTTGATAGTAAAAGCCTCGGTAGCCAGTCACTTCAAAAGTGATTGTATCCCTTTGTCTTGATAAGCTGTTCATGTTCATCAAAGTTTCAGCAGGATGCCGTCCAACTTCTGTCCCAGGAACAACCCTCCAGTTTGGATTAGTAAATATAACAGTTTCTTGGCGCTCAGAAGATTGAGTAACTAGAGACTGAGCAGACGGAGAAAGATTGCAAACAAATCTAAAAATATTGCGCTTATATGAATCGCCACTTGAGTCACTCCAAGGCTCATTGTCAGACCTCCCAAAATTGATCCGAGTTCTTGATTCAAAGAATCCTTGGCGGATTGCTCGAAACTGGTTTGTTCTACAATTGGCTTCTATACGGGAATAAGTGCCATCAAAGCTCACTATGTCGTATGTTACGACATCACCGCTTCTGACGACTCCATTGATATCAACGGAAGGAGCTTCACCAGCTCTGTCTCCGGTATTGGGTACTTCTTGCCACGAAGGATTTCTAATCTCAGCGACTTCAGCTTTCGCTGGTATTGCGGTAAGTAAAAGAGCAATCAGTAGGAAGGTTTCTGTCAACTTCATAAATCGTACTTCGATAAATTACTAACCTGGCAAGCAAACAGGCTGCATTCTATAACGCGGCATACAACGGCCAGCCTCAATGCCCTGATAAGAGTCATTTTGTCTAGCCTGAGTTGCGTTCGCCTCTTGAGATACTGATCGCTGAAAACCGTTACGATTCTGACTCTCTGCGCCTGACTTACCCAGGTCTTCATCAATGACTAAGACCCGCTCGCTCGACCACCCTAAAGCGCTAGCCCGGTCTACTAGCGCATACTGTAGGCGCGTTGACTCTTGGTTTTCCAAGACTTGATGAAGGGTAGATTGGCGAACATAAACGATTGCCAAACGCTCTTGATGGTGGCTCCGTATGCGACCACTCCACGCATCACTACAAACAGCATTAATCATCATGCTTTGCCTCCGGTTGCGCTTTGCCAGTCAACTGATGAATGACCAGTTGGCTGAGCAAGACCAGAAGCTGCTGTCGCTGACTCGCAGGCAGGGTCTCCCACAGGTGAGCTGTGGGTTCGCTTTTGGCTACAGACGGGGGGGGGTGGACTGGTAGGACATGAGGGGGCTTCCTTTTGTTTGGCTAACTCACTGGACTTCAGCTTATCAACTAAGGCGACTAACCCTAGCAACCCTGGAACCCCGATGATAGGAATGGGGTTTGTTTCGACTCTTCTGTGTGTATTGAGGCTGGTCAATGGAGTGCTCACAGAAGGGACATTCCATCTCGTCATCCGGCTATTCGACAAGATGATTCTATCAAAACCACTTTTCTCTGGCGCACGACCCTCTAACCCAATAACACCATCCCTGCCAAAAGGCCCAACACAGCCCCAGCGGGAACTATCTGCCAGGTAGGACGACGGAAGCGTACTAGGGCAATGAGTGCGGCGATCGCAACCCCGGCGGCAAACAGAGTGCGAGGCAGGGTCGGCTGGCCAATGGCAGCTTGGGCCAGGGGAATGATGGCAGCGGCAATCGCACCTAGCACAGCGGGCAGTACCCCTTTCAAAAAGCTTTTGACCCAGAGGTTTTGCCGCAGCCGTCGCAACCAGGGCGAAGCAAACATAATGAACAAAAACGACGGCGCAAAAATCGCCACCGTGGCCACCAGCGCCCCCAGTGCACCAGCCACCTTATAACCGACAAAGGCGGCGGTGATGACCACCGGCCCAGGAGTCAGTTCTCCAATGGCAACGCCGTCGATGAACTGGTTGCGCGTCATCCAGCCGAAGTCATCGACCACGGCAGCTTCCAGGAGAGGAATAATCACCAACCCGCCGCCAAAGATAAACGCTCCGGTCTGCAAAAAGAACTGACTCAAGGGAATAAAAAACTCCTGAATTCGATCTAGTCCCCAAAAGCTAGAGACGGCCAGCGGTTCTGTCGGCAGGGTGGTAAGGCTCTGAAACCACGACCCCAGCAGAGCCAAGCCTGCTGCAACACTGCCGCTGTTCGGCGGCGTTTTAGGCCGATAGATTACCAGACCTACCAGGCCAGCCAAGACCAATAGCAGCAGCACATTGACCCCGAGCTGCCAAGAGAGAAACAGGGTGACTAGGGCGATCGCCACCCCCTGCCAGTCTTTGATCGCCTTTTTGCTCAGCTTCCAGGAAAAGCTCACAATAATCGCAATCACCACCGGAGAGACGCCCAAAAACAGCGCCTCGATCTGGGGCACCCCTTGAAAGCGAAAATAAGCCCAAGACAGCACCAGCACCACCAAAAAAGCCGGGGCAATAAAGCTCAGCCCCGCCACCAACGCCCCCCACTGCCCCGCCCGCAAGTAGCCGGTATAAATTCCCGTCTGAGTAGAGGCTGGCCCCGGCAGCATTTCGCAAATGGCTACCCCCTCTAAATATTCCTCTTCACTAAACCAGCCCCGCCGCGTCACTGCCTCATCGTGAATCATGGCAATGTGGGCCTGAGGGCCCCCAAAGCCAATAAACCCTAGTCGCAAAAAGAGTTGAGCTAGTTCCTTGAGCCGTGCCGAATAGCTAAGCGGCGGATCTGAGGTGGATACAGACTGTGAATTAGGAGACTGACTCATGGTTGTTGTATGGGGTTCATTCCTCTTAAATTCTACAGACATGCTGCGTTAACACCCAATCGTACCTATCCCCTACTCTCTTACCTCACGGACATAGCCAAAGCTTAACCGCACTATGCAAGTGGACCAACAGCAGGCCGCCTAGTACCAAAGGGGCAAGCAGGGCAATGACAATGTAGCCACGACCGTAGCTCCAGCGGCTTCGGAGGGAATGGGGGTAAGGAGTGAGAGGTAAGGAATGGGCAAGGACGTTGTCGGAAGTGTCGAGAGAGAAAGAAGTCATGGCGAAGAGAGAGTAAAAAAACAACAGAAGAGTTATCTAGAGAGTTATCTAGTAGTGCTAGCGATCGCCATTTACATGACAACTTCTAGAGCTGCGGACTGGGCCAGACTGTTGACTGAAAAGGCGGTAGTTTGTCCATCTTAGGCAGTTGCCCGCACTACCATCCGACACTTTTGGCGAGGTCTTCAAGCAACGATTTAACAGAGATTTGAGGCGAACTGTAGATCTTGAGCCTGAGCTGGGTGTGGGAAGTTGTCATAGTGCTTAAATCAATGGAAACAACAGGAAAATCTCAAATCGAATAGGTGAGGAGTCAGGAACTAGTCCCGCCTTGAATAGAACGGGAAGCGACGCGGGTATGATCGCCCCCCTGAGCGCTCCATAGCTGCAGGCGGTGATTCAACAGGGGAGTCTCCTTGGCTAGGGGCGAGTGTAATCGCCCTAATCGCACGGCAATGGGGATGCAAAATCAGTCCCGCCTCGATGAAGACTATCCCCCGTAGAAATGCCTTGAGTAGTGCGGCTTAGGGCATTGACCGAGCCATTGCAAACATCATCTCGAACTTCTGCAATCCTCGGTAGATCGTCTCACAGCCGGGAGGGCGTTGAGAGCGATAGCCAGACCAGCCACCGAGTCTGGCTATCAGCCAAGCAACCCAAGCGAGAGAACGAATGGGATGGGGATTCTTTTGCTTGGCAGTTCGCCCTTCGAGGGTGGGTGCTAAGCGGTCTAGACAAGCTTGCTGTGGGGCATCGAAGATGACGTCTGCTGTTTCATCGGTATGCTCTCGACCCAGAGTGAGTTGAAGAATAGTCAGTGCGACCGAAAGCGCCATCACACATAGCGTTTGAATCGCTGAAATCGATTCAAACTGAGTCGATTCAATCGCCAAACCTCTCTGCTTCAAAGTGGCAAAAAGGAGTTCGATGTGCCAGCGATATCGATACCACTCGATTACTGCGGACGCTTTTTCGTAGCTATCGACTGCTTGCGTCGTCAGTAGTCGCCAGTGAACAGCCGCTTCGCCCTCAGGTGGATGACATCAATTGCGGTGAGTTCTGCAAACTCAGGATAGCCATTACCATTCAATCGGTCAGGGTGGCGAAGCTTTACACCAGTGTAGCGCACGTTCATTTGAGCGCTACGAGCACTACGGTGATGACGGGGCTCAGCGGGAATCTCGGCTGTGTAAGCCCCAGCGATTGGCTGAGCGTTCAGGGTCTCGTAAAGTTTATACGCACTATCGACTAATCGTCGGTCTTGGCAGGCGCGAACCAGTAGATGTACCTGTCCTTTGGGTATCTGAAACCACGACTCATAGATATCGGCTTCGCTATCACCTACGTAGGTCACCTGAGCCACCTCACTAGGCTCGAAACAAGCCGCAGACCCGGTGGCTGCTGCTATCCATTTGTACGACTCTTTAGCTTCTATCTGTTCCTTTTGATAATCGCGCTCGGCTTTCAACGGTCTTGATATCGCTCTTGTCCATAGCTGAAGGTTACTGAGACCTAACGGCAATCCTGAGGCCGCATCGACCACTATTGATTTCGCTCGTATCGTTGATAGCCAGCACGTGACGACCACCGACTTGCTCACGGCAGTGGGCTTGAAGGCTCTCAATTAGTACACTGCTCTTCACCGCTGGGTTCTCTAGAAAACGATAGTACACGATCTGTTCAGCTCTATTTTTAGAGATCGCTCGGATACAGGTTCTGCCGGTTCGGCTCATCGCTTCGTAGAGTTGAACCCCCTTTTTCTAACCGCTTATCCCCAAAAATAGTAGCCCGGTGCTCGCTGTACATCGCTATGGGGTTTGTACTGGCTGCCATGTCGTTCCTCTTTACTCGGTTAGATAGCTCAATTCTACTCATAACACGCTATTCTATCGCCCTCATACTTATGTGTACACGGGAGGTGCTGACACCGCGTCAGCACCTGCTGCTGATTTTACTGTCCAAGTTTAGGGGTTCACTTCACTTCTGCATACAGCGCGATTTTAACAATGGCTGGCCGCTTGAACCAAGTGAAGCGATTGAGATCAATCACTTGGTGACGCTCAACTAAATTCTGGAATGAGTTTTTTCCACCGAGGTTTCATAAAACGTCTTCCTATTTGCGATTCAGTCACTAGTTCAAATTATGAAATCCTCGACTATGATCGCAGTACCCTATCAGGCACTTCTCTTGCTAAGCAACGAATTGACGTTCTCCCCCTGAGTGCCAATCTTGTCTATCGTCATCCCGCCCTCTTATGCGATCGCCCGTTCTGACTATTTTACGTATCTCTACCTTTGTCTATAGAGCCCATTTGAGATCTATGGACAAATAGAACAAATTATAAAATGCAGCTAAAGCGTTATTCCATGGCCTACTCAAGCGATCTAAGTGACATCGAATGGGAAATTCTTGAGCCCCCCTGTCGAGGCAGGTATTGCCGCCAAAGAAGCAGAATTTCCCCCGACATAGAGAAAACAACGTTCTAATGCTTGGATAGAGCGTTGTAAGATTCTCGTGAAGGACTATGAGAGAATCCTATCGAATGCGATCACCAAACTCAACTGCTTCATCAGGCTATTTGTCAACAAAGCTTACAGCCTCTGCTTAAAGATCTCAAATAGCCTCCATATTACTCATATGCGCCTTGCTTTCCCACCTTTCCGGTATTCTTCCAGTACGCCAGTTTTAACCCACAGTGTTATGCTGCCTCAGTTGACCAAGGCTTCGTTATAATCTGACCAGCTGCGGATACGGTAGTGACTTATCACCGATAGAGTTGTTCATTGTACTATTTACAACTCTATCGATTGAACGCTGCCTTTCGCAGATGCATATCGCCCCTTTATACAACAAAGATCTTAGAAACCAATGAATTTATTTACATTTTTTAAGACCCTTATAAATAGGGGGAAAAGAGGGTCTTTAAAACGTCCTTTCACTATTGAAATACTGATAGCAATTTTCTTCATCATTTGCTTTACGTTCAGACTAATTCCGGATCCCTCGTCAGACAGGGCGATTTTTGTTTCTGTGGCCGAGTATTTACTCTCAGGCAGTAAATTATACACGGACATTTATGATAATAAAGATCCTTTATTTTTTTATGCTGTATCGATACAGCGATTTATCGGAGCTGCAGGTGAATATCTATTTGAGTTGGCAATAGTGATCATAGCCGCAGTATCCGCCTATGACATCTTGCAAATCGTTGATAACACTTACACAAAACGTAAAGCAATTCTGCTGATTGCAGTACCCCTTCTTGTTACAGGAAGTTTTTGGGAGCCAGGATATACCCATCTACCCGCTACAGCATTAAGCCTATTGGCATGTTCCCTTTTCCTCAGAAAAAACTGGTATTGGCTGGAGGATGCATAGGATTAGTGGCATTTATGAAAGTGATCATGTTTCCTCTGCCGGCTATCTTTTGCTTTACTCATGAAGTTATTTTGTGGGATAAAAAAAATAGCCGAGAACATTTCAGTCGAATGTTCATCGGATTCACGTTTGTTTCCATGGCGATGATTATAATACTTCTTGCCAGACACGAGTTTATTGGCTATCTGCAAGCACAACAAAACAACTTTTTATATTCCAACAGTGTACTCGTAGACAATAGCAATCTGAGCAATTCTTTTGCTTCACATCTTCGGACGATGTTCCTAGGATCTGGTGAGCAGATGCTCTTACTAATCTCACTAATAGTAAGCATAAGTTTTGCTGGGTATGTTGCGATTCGATTTAGTACGGAGAAGAAAATCAAGGCTTTTGTGATTAGCACACTCGCCACATACGTTACTTCGATAGTGGTGTTGGGATTGACAGGTATATGGCTGCATCATCTGCAGCTAATATACTTTTCACAAACTCTTATGTTGATTTACATAGCAATAAACCTCAAGTCAAAACAGGCTTTTGCTAATTCATTATTTGGAATTTCGATTGTAGTTTTAGCAATTTTACTCAGTGGGACACTTCACTTGCATCATTATGTTGAATCCCCAAGGCAAATAATGCCAAAGATTTCAGCCTTAACTCAAGAGTCACCTGAAACCGAGGCATTCAGAGCTATACATCCCAATGGATCTGGATTTGCGCGTCTTGGTCAAAACTCTAGCGTGATACCATATGGAGCAGTCAACGATAAACTCCTATGTCCAGAATTTGCTCAGTATTTTTTTTATTCTCCGGAAAGATTGAATAGTATTCTTACTTGCATCAAAACTTCACCGACACTCGTCGTTGATAACTCATTTTCACGATATGATGAAGCACCTGATTGGTGGCCAAGAGAATCTCAGAAACAGATTATGATAGAGAATTGGAATAATTTTGTGATAGCGGGAGAAAATATGATCGCAACTCAGTACTCTTGCAAACAGCTAGGAACTACTACTAGAATATGCGACTCTGTGGCAAAATAGCAATGCTTTTAGTTAGATGAGACAAGATGGAGTTTGGCGATCTCTCCTGTTTTATAGATAAGTCCTCCTTTGGCAACAACTCCTTATCTGATGACTTCCCTGACCTCTGCAATCTCCAGCTAACCCTTGCAGGCACCGAACGAACGTCAACTTCTGACTTTGTTTCAATGGTCATGTGTCAGGGGCAAGATTGTTTTATATTTCAACCCAGAAAGCAGTCTAAGCTGTCAGCGGCGGAGGGGTTGCCTGAGCGGCTCTTTGCCTGATGACATCAGGTAAAAAAGGAATAGTGTCGTCGTGTTTAAGTCGAGAGTTCAAATATTGCCAGAACGAAAAGCCGCAACTGCTCAATAACCGCTGGTAAGAAAGAGCCTGGCAAACGATTTTGCGCCGTTTGAGCCCTCTCTCCGAGCAATTTACCAGCGGTTATTGAGCAGTTACTGTTGATTGTTGAAATGAAGAAGAAGAATTATGGCACTAGTTTTAGAGCAGATTAATGTTGAGAGCCTAGCCTAGTTGTCGTACATTAGGTGTAATGGCCCATAGCTTACTCTTTCTAGCCGCTGTCCTAATTTTGGGGGTGGTCACTACACCCGATGCAGAGAAAAGATTGGGGCAAGATTTGAGCTATTCTAGGAGTCTAAGCAATCTTAACCACCCAAACCTTTACCTCCCTCTACCCATGTCCCAGGCAGTTGTTATTGGCGGCAGTATTGCTGGCTTGTTAGCGGCGCGGACACTGCTGAACCACTTTGGCCAAGTGACTTTATTAGAGCGTGATAGCTTTCTCGACAGCCCTAGCCCTAGGCCAGGAATTCCTCAGGCTCAGCACGTCCACGTCCTGCTGATGCGAGGACATCAGATTATGGAATCGTTCTTTCCCGGTTTGACGGCAGATCTAACAGATCAGGGAGCATTGCTGCTGGATTGGACGGCAGACTGGCGATTCCTAACCCAATGGGACTGGATGCCAAGGCATGTATCTAACCTCAAGAGCCTGATTTGTAGTCGGCTATTGCTAGAGTGGTATCTGCGAAATCGCTTGCTTCAGATGCCTGGGTTTCAGGTACGAGAGGCTACGACAGTCACAGATCTGATAGCTAGTGATGATGCGACTCGTATCACTGGCGTAGTTTTGGCAAGTCAGGGCGAAGCCAGCACGCTATCCGCTGATTGGATCGTAGATGCCTCAGGCCGCCATTCAAAGCTATCTGACTGGCTGGTAAATCTAGGCTATCAACGTCCCCCCGAAACGACTGTAAACTCCTTTTTTGGCTACGCTAGTCGATGGTATCGACGCCCAGCCGAGGGGCCAAAAGAAGGCGTCATTGTGGCGGCCAAACCAGGAGTGACGAGACGAGGAGGCATTCTTTACCCAGTGGAGGGCGATCGCTGTGTGGTGACCCTTAGCGGCGTTGAAAAGGACTATCCAACCGCTAACGAGACTGAATTTTTGGCTTTCGCTAAAAGCTTGCGCGATCCATCTATTGCCCAGGCTATCCAAGCCTGGGAACCCATCTCTCCTATCCAGTGCTACCGGCGCACTGAAAATTATTGGCTTCGCTACGAAAAGCTGCCCAGTCTACCCGATGGGATTATAGCCTTAGGGGATGCGGTGTGCGCCTTTAACCCGGTTTATGGTCAGGGCATGACCGCTGCTGCCTTGGGTGCTTCACTACTAGACAGATCTATGCAGCGCCCCCAACGTCGAGGAGGGGGCCTTCGGTTTCAAAAACAGCTAGCGAAAGCACTCATGTCTCCGTGGCTGATGGCCACCGGTGAAGATTTCCGCTGGCAGATGACCACGGGCGATCGCCCTAGTTGGTTTAGCCAGCTGCTGCAACGATACTTTGACCGGGTAGCTCAAGCTGCCAATAACGACCCCTCTGTCCATCGCGCCTTCATGGAGGTGGCACATCTTGCTAAGCCCCCAACCCATCTGCTGCGGCCTCGCACTGCATGGAAGGCCATAACAGGTTAGAGTTGTTGCGAAATAGGCTAGAACTTGCCTCGTTTCCGTTTATGCAGTCGCTAGGTATAAGTTCCGGGTTCCCGCTGCGGTGACCATCAACCGGTCATCGAAGTTCTCTTTACGGTTGCGGTAGAGGTCTGCTGCCGCTCGGTAGCGCTTTGTTCCCCCGAAGGCATATTCGACAACAACCCGTTCTCCCCTGAACACCTTATTCTCTTCTTTCTAAAGTGCAACTGTCGCTTGGGTAGCACTCACTCACGACCTAAAGCGGTTTCTAGAATCGGTTGGAGCC
>JBGTNW010000204.1:0-3782 GCA_041742865.1 Phormidesmis sp. | reverse complement strand
TCCACAGGCAAATATACGCGGGTGAGCGGTTTGTAAGCGTCGATTCACTAAGAGCACGGATTGGTTGGCAGGGTAGACAAACTTGGGTAGGCGTAGGGCTGGTTGAGGGGCTAACAGCGATAAGGTACAGTCGGCAGGGGGCAATAGCACCCTATCGGCTGGCTGCAAAATGCTGATGCCGGTGGTGATCAGATGCGATCGCACCCACCCTTGAACATCGTCATCTTCATCCGGCAAAAACTGCTCAGCTATCAGCGCAACGTCCGTGCCTAGCGAACTGAGGGCTTCAGCCCATAGAACAGCTAGTGGCGATCCGCCCTGAATGTTGACGCTAGCAGGCAGCCGGTTAGCGGTTAGCAACGCCGATAGATCCATCGGCACTGTCCCAGCCGATAGATCCATCGGCACTGTCCCAAAAGCGGCCAACACGCTGCGGGCCTTAAGCTGCCGCTGCGCCACCATGATTACGAGCTGCGGCGATAAGCGCTCTGGCATAGCGATGACCACATCGATCCCGCGAGTGTTCATAACGGCTATCGAGAGAGCTGCCGATTGGGTTTGAGCGGCGATCGCACTCCACTCCAAAATCGTCGGCCAGTCAAGCTCAGCCGCTACAGGATTAGCCGCTTTATCTGATCGCTGAAACCATTGATTCACACCTTGGCGTAAACGCCCCTCGCCAAGCTGCTGCAAACCCTGCAACAAATAGCGCTGCTGCTGATTTTGCTCAAATAGTCCCGGCGGCTCTACTAGGGCTACCCGAGCGCCGTAGCTCACGGCCGTCATCGCCGCCATTCGCCCCGCCTCAGTCCCGCCCAAAATCACCAAATCATAGTCAATCATCTGGGGAGCACATCGGCCAACGCTTGCAGCAGGCGCTGGTTTTCAGCAGTGGTTTTCACCGCAACTCGAAAATAGCGATCGTCCAAGCCCTCAAAGCTCATACAGTCGCGAATATAGATTCGATGCTGTCGCAATAGCTCAGCTTGCAAAGCCGTCGTCGAAATCTCACAATTGACCAAAAAGAAATTTGCACAGCTTGGCAATGGCTTTAGCCCGGGCAACGCTTTTAAGCCTGCATACAGATCGGCATTGGCGGCAGCTAGCCAAGCCCAGGTTTGGGCTTGAAACTCGGTATCCGCGATCGCCGCTACTCCCGCCGCCGCCGCCAGCACATTCACGGCCCACGGATCGCGCCACAACTGCCAGCGTTTAAGCGTTTCCGGCTGAGCTACCGCGTAGCCCAACCGCAGCCCCGGCATACTATAAAACTTAGTCAATGAACGGATCACCACCAAATTCGGCAGATCTCCCACCCAGTCAATCACACTCTGCTGCCGTTCAGGCGGCAAAAAGTCCATAAACGCCTCATCTACTACTACCCAGCCAAAACGCGACAGCAAAGACCGCAGCCGCTCCCGACTGAACAGCGCTCCTGTCGGATTATGGGGATTATTCAGGAGCAGAGCGCACTGGCTCAAATCAATCGACTGATTTGTGAAATGCTCATCCCAACGATCATCTAGCGATCCATCCGCCTGAATCAAGGAAATCGCCTTTAACTCGCCGCCAAACGCCCGCAGCGCCCGGTCATAATCACTAAACCCAGGAGACAGACAAAAGCAGCCCCCCGGTAACAAAGCCAAATCCCGCGCCGCCCAGGTCAATAGCTCAGCCGCCCCATTTCCTACGAGCACTTCCTCCGGCAAAATCTGATGGTGCCTAGCCAAAGCCTCGCGCAACCCAGCATAGTCTGGATCTGGATAGGCCACCATCAATGAAAAAGCCGCTTGGATCGCCTTTCTCACAGAGCTAGGCGGCCCAAGCGGACTAATACTTGCTGAAAAATCTAATAGTTCATCAGGCGCACAGCCAGATAGCCGAGCGGCCCAAGCCAAATTGCCCCCATGAACTGGTCTAGACATGCGATGTAGCCGACGTGAAACGAAAAAATCTAGAGAAACAGAGGTCTTCTAAATTACGCTAAATTACTTTTTCTTTTTACCCGCCACCATTTCTTTAAACTGCTTACCCGCTGAGAAAGCAGGCACCGTAGTTGCCGGAATCACCATCGTATCGCCAGTTTTGGGGTTACGACCTTCGCGCTCTTTACGAGCCCGTGGTTCAAATGACCCAAATCCGACTAACGTCACCTTTTCGCCCTTAGATACGGCTTCCATAATGGACTCTACAGCCGCTGAAATCACAGCATCAGCCTGCTTTTTCGTGACTGATGACTTTTCTGCAACTGTATCGACGAGTTCACCTTTATTCATACTTATCTCCTTGGAGGATGATTGGATTACTGTGATCTCAGTGAGTGAATCTCAGTGATTAGATCCCAGTGAATGGATTTAACTTGACCGTTTGAACCAACTTAAGTGAACGACACATTGCCTGGTGGCAAAATTAAAGTTTTTATGAGGCTCAAAAAAACAGCGACTGGACAGTAATCGCTGAAACCCTTGAAACGTCATAATTTTCACTGAATCATTTTAAGGGGTACTTGCGCAATCTGAACAGAGAAAACCTTTAATTTGTACGGATTTCAGGCATTTTCAAGAAAGTTCATACTTTCTGAATAAAAAATTAAAAATTCTGTCTTGACAAAAAGCTGATGCTTCTTTGTCAAGACAGAAGCATCAGCTTAAATTTCGAACCTTAAATGGGTCGTTATTTACGGTAAGTCGCCAGTCACTTACCGATTTTGCCGCTCTTGCAAAAGCTGCTGCACATCCTCTCCCGGCGTATAGCTATAGCCATACACACTCGCATCAGAGTCATTAATGATTTGCGGCGTCAGCAGTACAATCAACTCGCGCCGTTCTTCAGTGCGATTAGTGCTTCTAAATAGCGCTCCTAATAGCGGAATATCTCCCAAAATCGGCACTTTAGTCGCCGTTGTCCGATCTGATTCTTGAATGATGCCAGAAAGTACAAGAGTTTGACTGTCTCTAATTCGCACTTGGCCTGACGTTAGCTGACGCCTAGAGAGCAGTGTAATGGTGCCTGCAGCGGTAATAAATTCTCCGGTCGGTGCGGATATAGAAGGCGCAACCGATAGATTTACAAAGCCGTTGTCGTCAATTTGATCAATTTGAACTTGAAGATTGAGTCCAGCATCCTCTTTTTCGATCTCGGTACTAATTTCAATACGCCCAGCATCATCTACGGTTTCTTTGCGCGTTAAGTTAGTAACGACTTCTTGCGTGAGCTGTACAGCTGCTGTCTGCCCTTCTTGGACAACTAGCGTTGGGTCGGTGACAATTTTTGCATTGCCGTTAGTGACGGTAGCCTGTAGCCGCGCTAAAAACTGAGTTGCGAGGCTAATGGGATTGCCACCCGCTAACGCTGTTCCTAAAAAATTATTGGTTAAAACCCCTATGTTGGGAGCTGCATCACCAAAGTTAATCACGCCTAGCCCGCTTGTCTGAGTGACGCTGGTGTCGCCTGTGCCGAAGGAGAAACTGGTGCCAAAAGCATCAATGGCGTTGAGATTAACATCAATTACTCGCAAGTTTATAGCAACCTGACGACGACGCAGGTCGAGTTGTACCATTTGAGCTGTCGCAATTTCAATTTGACGAGGCGTCCCGATCAGCGTTAGCGAGTTGGTGCGCTCATCCCCGATGATCTGAAGCCCTCGTAGTAAAGGTGAAGAATCTTCAAAATTGGCCCTTTGGCTTTCGACCGTAGAGGCCGTTGTCGTCGTTTGAGTCACATTTGTTCCGGCCCCGACCTCGAGTGCATTCACGCTAGTCACTGCCCGTTCACGCGAGATT
>JBGTNW010000203.1:0-14457 GCA_041742865.1 Phormidesmis sp. | reverse complement strand
AATCGTGTGACTAATTTCGATGACCGCTTGATGTTAAATGCCACTGGGCTATGGAACTTCTACTTAGATGCGGCTTAAATGACCGAGGCAAACACCAAAGCCTTGTCTCATCTCTCATTTTTATTACCCAACAAGCCTATTCGTCAACCATTTCTTTGAACACAGTCGCCCAGAAGACGATAACTTTCAAATAATCCTGATCGATGGCAAGCTGTATCGCTCCAATCCTAATTCTTTGCTGGAGCCGATGCGCCCAGGCTCGGAGCTATTTAGGCGTTGGCAGAATGTTACGCGGTTTGCTCCTGACGAAGAAAATACAAATATCCCTGAAGTTGGTAGCATTCTCTACACCGCCGATCCTATTCTGTTGGACGGTGAACAGCGCGGCATTTTTGTTGTGGCTCACGGTTCGGCTGGAGAACGCGAGGAAGCGCTAGTCGGCATTTATTTATTTGCAAAGTTCATGTTTATCGCGATGTTGGTTTCACTACTGTTGGCTTGGCTAGCGGCTGGCAGACTCATGGCCCCGATCGCTGCTCTTGCTAAGACGGCTGACGCTATTAGCGAAGCTGATCTCAATCAGCGCATACCGACTGCTACCAATGGCAGTGAGCTAGCCGAACTGACAAATACGTTCAATGCCATGATGGATCGCATTCAAGCCGCGTTTGACAGCCAGCGTAATTTTATTGACGAAGCTGGGCACGAACTGCGCACCCCAATCACGATTATTCAAGGCCATTTGGAACTGCTCGACGGCGATCCTCAAGAGCGTCAAGAAACGATAGAACTGGTCATGGATGAGCTAGATCGGATGGGCCGATTAGTGAGCGATATGATCCTCCTGGCAAAGTTAGAAAGACCTGATTTTCTCCAGTTGGAGACGATTGAAGTGCGATCTTTTATTGAAGAAATTTTTACAAAAGCGACGGCTTTGGCTGAACGCAACTGGCTATTGAAGATAGAGGACTTGCCCGAAAAAACAGTGCAAATAGTGGGCGATCGCCAAAAGCTCACCGGCGCGCTGCTCAACCTATTGCGAAACGCCGCCCAGTACACCCAAGCAGCTGACACCATTGAATTAGGTTGTCAGATCGAGGGCAATCGTCAGATTCAGTTTTGGGTGCGCGATACCGGTGAAGGCATCAGCTTAGCCGATCAGCCGCGCATCTTTGCCCGCTTTTCTAGAGGACAAAGGCGCGCGGCTAATCGGACAGAGGGGTCCGGCTTGGGCACTAGCATGATTGTCGAAGCCCACAGCGGCCACATTGAGCTAGTCAGCCAGCTCGGGCAAGGATCTACGTTTCGGGTGATTTTACCGATAGAGACAGCATCAGTTGCTTTTGTACAGCCGTTAGTAAATCGTTAAACCGAAAGGGCTTTTGCAGATAATCATTGGCCTTGGCCGCAAGCGCAGCCTGACGCAGATCGCTGAGAGCAGTCATCACAATCACCGGAGAAAGATCGCCGCGATCGCGCAGTTCCTTTAGGACCGCCCAACCATCTTTCACAGGTAACCCCAAATCCAGCAAAATAGCATCGTAGGTATTCACCTGTGAGTATTCTAGTGCTTGGTTTCCGTCGGTTACCACCGTTGCCGTAAATCCATGTTTCCTAAACCCTTTGGCAACAAAGGCAGCTAGTCTTTCTTCATCTTCAACAATTAAAATTTGGCACATGAGCAGCGTTTAACTGACCTGAAAACAATGGTAGTCAGCATGTCCTATACTTTATACCCTCGGCATTTAAGTGGACATGAAGAAATTTTCATCAATTTCTCATCAGCGCTCAATCCGCCCAATCACTGGCGCAGACGATACCCCATGCCCCGCACGGTTTCAATCAGGTCATTACCCAGCTTTTTACGCAAATAGCCTACATACACATCCACGATATTAGATCCAGGACTATAGTCATAGCCCCAGACTCGATCTAATAACTGTTCGCGGCTCAGCACCTGGCCGGGGTGGCGCAAAAAAGTCTCCGTCAGCGTAAATTCACGGGCAGGCAAGTCAATGACTTCACCGTTAACTCGCGCTTTTCGAGTCAGCAAATTCAGCTCTACATCAGCTACGCGCAGCACTTGCTCAATAGTAGCTACACCGTCTGTTCGATCATCAGCCGTGTGCCTTATGCGCAGACGCACTCTGGCTAGCAGCTCTTCAAAGCGAAAGGGTTTGGTCACATAGTCATCTGCGCCATTTTCTAAGCCAGCGACTTTATCATAGATATCGTCTCTAGCCGTGAGAATAATAATTGGCAACGTCGCACCTTGTCCGCGCAATTCGGCAATAACCTGGTGCCCGTCTTTATCAGGAAGACCTAGATCCAGAATCATGAGATCGAAATTAGCCGCTAGGATTTGGGCGATCGCGTCACCAGCATTAATCGCGATCGCAGTTGTAAACCCATGAGCATTGAGTCCCTTTTGAATGAACGAAGCAATGCGAGGCTCATCTTCTGTCACTAGAATCCTATGCATAGCTTTTTTTGACAATGGCGATATCTATCGAGAACAGTCTTACAGCGTACCTCGCCATATTATAGCGGGCAATACATTGTTACTACTCGGCAGCTTTTAGGGGCAGCTTTTATCGGCATTCTAGGTGTTGAACTCGCTCTATTAGAAATATCCTTGAAGCCTCGGCCCTTAAATATAGACCGAAATTAGTCCGAATTAAGGTGTTTTAGCATCAAAAAAAGCTGCTGCCCAATGAAGAACAGCAGCCTTGTATTTATCTGAATCAAAAATTGAATCGAAAACAATAGTGACTAGGGACTTTCAATTCAATCTGGTAATGGTTACCACAAAGCACGAGGTGCGTTGTTTGCTGGAGCCTGTGTGCCTGGACTGGGCATGGGCATGGGCCGCTGAGGTTGGCCTGCAGTCATCGGAGCTTCAGTCAATACTGGGCCGACTAGCGCGAGCACTTCAGCTTGGGTTGCATAGCCATCAAACGCATCAGAACTAAAGGGAATAGGCGAACCCGTGCGGTTTTCGTTGTAAATGACTTCGCTGCTGCTGGCATTTTCAGAAATCCAAGGGTTGACATCAGCACCTAGCAAAGCGTTCCGTAAAAAACGGACACCTGCCGCATGACGGGCTTCTACGCTGTGAATTGCGAGCGCAGCGGCTAGCACTGTTTTACCGGCATCGCCTGCTGCCAATAGATTTTGCACTTGACCCTTATAGGCGGCCACGCCCAAATCTTCAACGTACTGCCCTACTAGCAGAAAATCTGCGGGGTTAGCAAACGGATCGCGACCTAAAATCGCCGCATAGTTAGGATTTGTAGGAATAGTGATGGCGTTTGGATTGCCGCCTAAAGAAGGCAAAACGGCGGAAAGATCTACAACGTGCTGAGCTTCGTCTTGACCATAAGAAGCGATAATGTCTTTAGCGGCTTGAGGAACATTTGCAAGGCCACCATTTTGAGCTGCAACAACGGCGCGACGATAAAAGTCCGCTTCTAGCTTTTCAAGCGTAAGTGCATACTCAGTTACTTGGCGAGGAGTCAAAACAGCTTCTTGAGCTTGGGCTACAGCCGTAGGGCCAAAGCTTAGAAACAGCATGGTCAGGGGCAAAACCAGCGCCATTCCTTTCGCGAAAGACTGTATTTGAACCATCTTCTGTTTGATTTTTTCTGGCAAAAAGCGAACAGAATTGAAAAAAGAGGTTAGAGCGAATGGGATGCTTTGAAGTGCTGAGTTTAAATATGTTTTCATGGATACCTTCCTTAAGCGACGAGTGAGCCGTTGATAGGGTTATTGAGAATGCCAAATGAATTAACGATGGCAACGACTTGTTTGGGCGTGTATAGCTCGTCATAAGCGCTGCCCCTGAATGGATTGAGACTAGCCACTAAGTCGGCATCGCTCACTAAGCGCTCACTGTCAAGTTCGGTGGTAGATCTACCAAGAAGCGCTCTGACACCACTCGCATGACGGGCTTCAACCGAGACAATAGAGCCTGCCGCGAGGATATAGGTAGGGTTAGTGAGGCTTGGACCTGCGCCGTTGTAGGCATGGACGCCAAGATCTTCGAGCGTAACGGCGGTGTTAAGAATGGTTTCGCGATCGCGCAAAAACGCACTCAATCCAGCTGAATTAAAGTTCAGATCAGCGGCTTCAAACACGACTTGATCGCCTAACACATTGCGTAAAAAAGTAGCGTGAGTGGCCTCTTGAGCGCCAAATACTCGGATATATTCCAACTCTTTGCTGTCTGAAATTTGACCGGAGCTAGCAGCGGCGACATAAAAAGCAGCTTCTAGCTCTTCTAGCAATAGCGCAAAGTTAAGAATGCCTTCATCGTCGGCATTAAAGGTCAGCGTCTTGTTGGATTGGGCGATCGCCGCTTTAGGTAAAGTCGCAATCATCAGCCCACCTAAGCCCCAAAGGCCCCATTTCATCAGACCTCGGCGCGAGGTGGGCAGCGTATTTTGTAATGTCATAAAGTCGTAATCCTCAAGAGTAGTTAACGAAGGCAATCAACGGTGGCAGAGCGTGTTTAGGCGCGATCGCGCTTTACTTGATCAGGACTTGCCTAGACCCCCTTACCTAGTAATACGAATAAGCCAGTCTTTTAGATGCATGCCCTACCCCCTGTAAAAGTGACCAATTGTGTGAGCTGACTATGAGATGAGGACAAGTACAGCCAAGCGGTGTGAACCTGAATCCTTGATATTTAGGGATCTGTAGAAGTGATTCCCAGAATTATGACCGTGACTAGACGCGTAGCTACCGTCTATAAGGGACTACGAGCGAAAAGGTCAGATCAAGCAGGGACTGTAGCAATTTGGGCGATGGTACAGCCATATCAATCTCTAGCTGCTCAAATGTTGATATAATTTGTCACTAACAACAGCCGTCGGTAACGGTTGCGGAGCTAATCTCATGGGCAATCCGCTGAAAGAGCTAGCACCTGAACTTTAGATCACTTCGCCGAAAATGAAATAGCCCTTACGCATGTTTTAGATACGGCCTATGGCTGTCCGGCAGCTAATTTAAAAATTGAGCTGTAGCGTATGAAAGCGTCACAGCCAGATAATTCATATTCGAGCAACAACCTTATTAAAACCGTGATAACAAACTTAGATAGTCGCTGTGATGCTCCACTGCTATCAGGCTCAGCCTTTACAGTAAGCACTTACAAACAGCAATTTTCTGTAGGCGACTACTTTATGACCAAAGCATTAAATCTATCCAATCCGCTCTTTTTAGATATCGTGCCGCTTCGCTTTGGCATTGCTGATACCTCAGCTCACTACCATGTGCCGCTGCTCTATCCACCTTGGTCTTACAGCACGTATCGAGGAAGTTGATTAGATTGGCTCAAACATAGAACTGTTGCAAAAGCGGTTAAAATAACAACAGCTTTATGCTGCCGTTAAGCTTACTTCGTTATGATCCTGAATGTCTTTTCTAGATATCAGTTCTAGATCTTCCGACAGACGTAGCGGAATTTCGATAATGAACTCTGTGCCCATGCCTTTATCCGAGAAGCATTCTATTTTACCTTTGTGCTTTTCAGTAATTAGTTGATAGCTAATAGCCATCCCCATGCCCGTTCCTTTACCTACCTCTTTAGTTGTAAAGAACGGATCAAAAATTCGATGCTTGACTTCTTCTGGAATGCCTATACCGTTGTCAGCAATACTGATGACGATACTCTCAGGGCGTGCTTCAGTGCGAAGCGTGATTTTCAGCGCTTTTTGATCGGGCGTTTTTGGCTCTTCAGTTTCTGGAGCCTCAAGCGTATCCATAGATTCTAAGGCATCAATACTGTTGCTCAGAATGTTCATAAAAACTTGATTTAGTTGACCAGCGTAGCACTCAACCAGTGGCAGTTCGCCATAGTCTCGAATGATATTAATACCCGGTCGATCAGAAGTTGCTTTGATTCGATGCTGCAAAATCATGAGGGTACTTTCTATTCCTTCATGAATATCAACAGCTTTCTGCTCAGACTCATCTATACGAGAAAAGTTACGCAGCGATAAGACAATTTCTCTAATCCGGTTGGTACCAATTTTCATGGCAGAAAGAATTTCTTTTACATCTTGTTTAAGAAAGGCAATATCCATGTCTTCTGCCTGCTCTTTAATCTCCTCATCTGGGTTAGGGTAGTGCTTTTCATACAGATGTAAAAACTCCAATAGGTCGCTTACATGATTTCCAAGATGAGAGATATTGCCATGAATAAAGTTCACTGGATTGTTAATTTCGTGGGCGACACCCGCTACCATTTGACCCAGGCTAGACATTTTTTCTTGCTGGACTAAGTAAGATTGAGCCTTCTTCAGCTGTTGCAGGGTATTGGTCAGTTCTTCAGTGCGTGCCTCTACTCGATCTTCTAAATCTTCGTTCGCGCGTCTAAGGTTGTAATTGGCTCGTCTATTTTCTTGAATAGCGGCTGATAAAATCATCGTTGCCACCGTTAATGAGACCATAAATGATTGAAGTAAAATCGCCGCCGATGTTGCTTCCTTTTGGGCAAAAGACCCGTGGCCATGAAGCGTCTTGTATGCTGCGATCGCACTCATAATTAACGCCAAAAAAGCGGACTCTCTAGGGCCAAAGCGAATAGCTGACCAAAGCAAAGGTAATATCAGCATGTATTCAACGGGTGCAGTATCTGCAAAAGCCGTCAAACCGATTAAAATGAGTAGCCCAAAAACAACGCTAAACTCCGCTAGCTGAGAGGCGGGAATTTTCCAGCGCCTGCTTTGAATAGAGTGCCAAGTGCAGAGAATAAAAGGAGTGACAATAAATCCTCCCGTCAAAAGTCCGTATAGCCAACCCCTATAAACTGACCAAAAGAAGTTCCACTCGCTCACGCCAAAGAGGCAAAGGGTGATGATTGCCAGACCCGACGTGATCGGAGTAATCGGTAGTAGCAACAAAAAATACTTGACGGTGCTAGTAATCCGACCAAAGGGATCAGCGCGCTTAATAAAGTGCAGCATCACCGAGCTCACACAAATGACATCAACAGTGTCAATAGCAGCGATAGAAAAACTGACGGGTAAAGAATGGTAATAAAGCGTCTCGCAGGCAATCCAGTCGCTAATCAAGATGGGTAGCCAAACCCTAGGGCCAAACAATAGCATCGCGGCTAAAAATATCCCGGAAGAGGGCCAAATGGCAGCGCTTCCATCTGAGAAGGCGAAGGCGCTTGATATCTTTGCTAGATAGAAATGTATTGGCAGCAAAACTACCAAGCTGAGAATAGATACTTTATTGAAAAATAGCTGACTAGCTAGCTTCTTTACGGGCTGCATTTTTACCTCGTTAGTTCTGGCAATTTTTAACTGTTGATCTAGGCGCTGCCTATTTGACGTATTCGCCGATTAATATGCCCCGTATCTCTAGAACTGCTAAATCAGGGCTGTCTTGATAACAGAAGCCATCAGAGGGGCCATCAGATTGAGGAGTTGAGTAACATCATCTAGGGTGGAATAGGGTGTATTCCATTGCAGAGAAAGCACGCCTAACACTTCTTCCCGATGAGAAACCGGATAAGCTAAGTGGCATTCGGTCTTGCCACCATAGAGAGCATGGTTAGCCTGTCTCTGATCGGACTGGAGTTGGGTAGCAGCTTGAGGGCACTGAGTGGCGAGTGCCGCCTGCAATAACTCGTTCGTTTTTGCAGCCTCTAACGCTAACTCACCGTAGCATCCCGCATCACAGCTAGACATTAACAAGAGTAAGCAGGCATCCGCACTCAAAATTTGACCAAAACCTTCCGCCAAAAACGTTAGAGCATCCTTCTTTTCCATGCCCTGAGACATGACTTGACTCACGATTGCTATTAGCTTAGATTGCTTCTCCGCATGGTGTAGTGATTCATGCTGACGCTTGAGTAGATTATAGACCTCCGCTGCTTGATGTACTGAATGCATCAGTTCATCAGGATCCCAAGGTTTGGTAATGTAACGGTACACCTGTCCAGAATTGATAGCATCAACCAAGTCCGCTCCATCGGTAAATCCCGTAAGAATCATTCGTACCGTATCAGGAAAGTCAGAGACCGTTTTGCTCAAAAACTCTGTGCCTCTCATTTCTGGCATTCGCTGGTCAGAGATGATAACGGCCACTTCGCCTTCATTGGCTAACAGATCTAGCGCAGCCTTTCCGCTCTCTGCTCTCAAAACCTTAAAATCTTTATAAAAGGTGCGGTACAACAGATCTAGATTGATTGGCTCATCGTCGACGATCAGCATTCGAGGCTTCTTTGAAGGTCTGTAGCTAGCTAGTGTCAGCGGGCTAAAAGGACTCATCAGCCGGTGCTCCCTTTAAAGAATTTTAAATAAATAATTGTAGGCATACTCTAGTAAGCCCAGTACCCTACAAAAAGTTTCTAGTCAACTCGCACCTGCTTTTACCTTTCCTCAAGCGAATCATTCATTATCTGACGTGCGATTAGGCGATCGCATTAACCCTATAAACAGCCTCGCCACTTCATCACGTCCCCCTGTGCATTTATACTCATCGTACAATTTGGGTACACTCGTTAAAGTTTTAGCCGCTCAGTCCGTAAATCTACTTTTTAGAGCGCCAGGGAAACAAATCATGCCATCAACCCGCACAGAAAGTCAATTAATCGTGAAGGATGAAGAACAAGCGCTCATCCACAGATTATTTGAGAGCCAAGTCAAAAAAAGCCCAACGGCCATTGCAGTTGAATGTAGAGACCATCAGTGGAGCTATGATACGCTCAACTCCCGTGCAAATCAGCTGGCTTACTATTTAAAGGCTCAAGGAGTTGGGCCTAACGTATTAGTCGGCCTGTGTCTTGAACGCTCTTTAGACATGGTAGTGAGCATACTAGCCACTTTAAAAGCAGGCGGTGCTTATGTCCCTCTCGATCCTAGCTATCCCCGTGATCGACTAGCCTATATGTTAAGCCAGGCCGAGGTGGGCATCGTCCTAACCCACAGTCGCTTATACAGTTATTTACCCCAACAGGGACAGTTCACATTTTGTCTCGACAAAGACTGGCAAGAGCTGGCCGATGCCCCTGCAAGCGATCTTCAGCATCCGTCAACGCCAACATCTTTGGGATATGTTATCTATACATCAGGTTCTACCGGAAACCCCAAAGGCGTGGCCATGCCCCATGGCCCGCTGGTAAATCTTATCCGCTGGCAGGCAAATAATTCGGTTGTAACCACTGGTAAGACGCTTCAGTTCACACCCATTAGTTTCGATGTCTCTTTTCAAGAGATCTTTGCAACACTCGCGGTTGGCGGAACGATTGTATTAATCAAAGATGAGGTGCGCCGAGATCCCTATAGATTGCTGAAGATTATTGAAGAACAATCTATTGAGCGGATATTTTTGCCCTTTGTGGCGTTACAGCAACTCGCCGAAGTTGCCGCTAGTGTGGGAACGGTGCCTTCTACCCTCAAAGAAGTGATAACCGCAGGAGAACAACTGCGAATCACACCCGCCTTGGCTTACTGGTTTGGAAAAATGCCGAACTGCACGCTTTGGAACCAATATGGCCCATCAGAAAGTCATGTAGTGACGGCTTGCCAGCTGTTGGGTAACCCGGATGATTGGCCAGTGCTACCGCCCATTGGCAAAGCAATTGACAATGCTGAAATTCATTTGCTAGATGATGCTTTATTGCCGGTCGCACAAGGTGAAATGGGGGAAATTTACATTGGCGGTGAGTGTCTTGCCAAAGAATATCTTCATCGCCCCGATTTGAGTGCAGAACGCTTCATCAAAATAGCCCGCGAGGACTCTGCTCGGCTTTATAGAACCGGAGACTTGGCCAGATGTTTACCCAGTGGTGACTATGAATATCTAGGTCGGTGCGATCAGCAAGTTAAAGTTCGCGGCTATCGAGTTGAGCTAGGAGAAATTGAAGCAGCGTTAGATCGACATGCTTGCGTTAAAGGAGCGGTTGTAATCGCCCCAGAAGATCCGTCTGGATCTCGGCAGTTAATAGGGTATGTCGTTCTCCACGAACCAGGCGACCTAGAGGTTAATACAGAGCTCCGCCAGTTTATGGGTGAGCAGCTGCCTGACTACATGATCCCTAGCCAAATTATCGAGCTAGCAGCTTTGCCGCTCACGCCTAGCGGCAAAATAGATCGCCGTAGTTTGCCCGTCCCTGAGAAATTATTTCAAAATCAACATTTTATTGAACCCAAAACAGCCATTGAGAAGTATTTAGCCAATACTTGGCAAGAGATTCTGCGATTGGCTCAAGTAGGCACTAGCCACAACTTTTTTGAGATCGGAGGGAACTCGCTCTTAGCGACCCAAATCATCATTCGTATTCGTGAAGAACTAGGCCAAGAAATTTCATTTCAACAGCTATTTGAGATGCCGACCATTGGTGAACTCGCTAGCTGGCTATCGACTCAGCCCAAAACAGACTCGATTCTATCGCTTCCGCTGAGACCCTATCCCCGTCAGGGTGCTATACCCTTAGCAGGCGTTCAAGAACCGCTTTGGTTTTTAGATCAGCTGGTTCCCAATCATCCCTTCTACACAGTGCCCGAGGCTTTCCGACTAACCGGATGTCTCAATACACCCGCTTTGGAGCAAGGTTTGCAAGCCATTGTAGATCGGCACGAAGCTTTACGTACAATTTTTGATATTCGGGCCGGAAAACCAGTACAAGTTGTTCGAGAAAATGTTTTATGCCCTTTGACTGTAATCGATCTCTCCACATTCCCCAAAGGCGATCAGTCCGCAGCGGTTAAAACACAGCTAGTTCAGCACGCACGAGTGCCGTTTGATCTTTCGCGAGATGTTTTACTTCGCGCTACCTTGTTCAAGCTAAACGCTACTGAGCATATCCTGCTGCTAGCCTTACATCATATTGTCTGCGATGGCTGGTCAGTGAGCTTATTGCTCCAAGAATTGACAGCCCTCTACACAGCTTCTTTAGATCACCAACCCTCTCCTCTCCTACCCTTACCTATTCAGTACGGCGATTTTAGCCTTTGGCATCGGCAGCAGTGGCTGCACCCAGAAGTTTGCGAGCGGCAGCTAGCCTATTGGAAAACTCAGCTTGGAGACGGTGTAGCCAGACTTGAGCTGCCGTGTGATCTGCCACGCCCGACTTTGCCAACCTACGAGGGCAAGCGGCAGTTCTTGCGACTTTCCGACTCTCTTACCCGGTCGCTAAAGGCCCTTTCCAAAAAATCTGGAACGACCCTTTACATGACCCTGCTGGCAGCTTTTCAAACCTTGTTATATCGCTACAGTGGTCAAGAGAATATTGCGGTTGGATCTTTATTGGCGAGCCGCCCTCATCCAGATCTTGAAAAGCTGGTTGGTTTTTTCTCAAATACAGTGGTATTGCGCTCTGATCTGTCCGGAATGCCCAGCTTTCGCCAGCTGCTGCAAAGGGTCAAGGTAGTGACGCTAGGAGCCTATGCTCACCAAGATCTCCCTTTTGATCAGCTGGTACAGGCGCTACATCCCGATCATAAACCAGGACAAAATCCCTTTTTTCAAGTTTTGTTTAATCTGCAAAATACGCCTGTGTCCAATTGGTCACTTCCTGAACTGGAAATAGCTCCTATAGAATTGGATAACGCTACGACCAAGTTTGATCTGTTTTTGGAGTTAACTGAGAAGCCATCTGGCATGGTGGGTTATTTTGAGTACAGCACTGACTTGTTTAAGGCGGAAACCATTGCCCGCATGAGCAGCCACTTTATTAATTTGCTCGATGCAATGGTTGCCGACCCTGACTGTTCTATCGATCAGCTACCGCTATTTTCTGAGGCAGAACTACACCAATTAGCCGCTTGGAACAAAACCCAGTTTGACTATCCTAAGCACCAGTGTTTGCATGAGTTAATCGAAGCGCAAGTAAGGCAAACACCTGCTGCGATCGCCCTGGAAGTAGCAAACCAGTCTCTCAGCTATGAAGCGCTCAATCAGCAAGTTAATCAATGCGCCCATTACCTCCGCTCATTGGGCGTCTGTCCCGGCAGCCTAGTCGGTGTGTTCCTAGATCGCTCGGCGGAGCTTGTCATTGCCCTGCTCGCGGTGCTCAAAGCTGGGGGAACCTATGTTCCCTTAGATCCGATTTATCCCGTTGAACGATTGTCGTTCATGATAGAAGATAGCCATCTATCGTGGATCTTAACCCACACATCTCTGGCATCCCAACTACCGACACCTTCGGCTCACCTGCTCTGTTTAGATCAGCTACAAACCACCCTCGATCAACAGAGTTCCACCAATCCAAAATCTCTATCCTCTCCTATGGATGTGGCTTACACCATATACACATCAGGATCTACCGGTAAGCCAAAGGGTGTACAAATTCAACACCGCGCTTTGGTCAATTTTCTTTGGTCTATGAAACATCGGCCAGGGCTCGCTGCTGAAGATAGTTGGTTGGCAGTTACCACTATTTGTTTTGACATTGCTGGACTAGAACTGTATTTGCCTCTGATTGTCGGTGCAAAAATTGTTTTAGCTAACCGGGAAACGGCTAGCGACCCAGTGCTACTTGCCAAGCTAATCACGGATGCTCAGGCCACAGTAATGCAGGCCACACCTGCAACTTGGCGAATGCTCATCTCAACCGGATGGCAAGGCTCATCTCAACTCAATATCCTATGCGGGGGAGAATTGCTGCCGCGAGATCTCGCTGATCAGTTGTTGCAGCGCGGCAAAACCCTTTGGAACCTCTATGGGCCAACAGAAACAACCATTTGGTCAACTATCTATCAAGTAGAGCCGGATCGAAACTCTGTTCCCATTGGTCGGCCCATTGCCAATACTCAAGTTTATCTTCTAAAAACAATCTCTCAAAACGGCTTTCAAAGGCTATCACCCGTGCCTGTAGGGGTTGCAGGTGAGCTTTATATTGGTGGAGATAGCCTGGCAAAGGGCTATTTGAACCGGCCAGCGCTCACTCAAGAGAAATTTATTCCCAATCCTTTTGATCCGGGTTCTACCGCTCGACTTTATCACACCGGTGATTTGGCAAGGTATTTGCCCGATGGCACTTTAGAGTGTCTTGGTCGCGTTGATCATCAGGTGAAAATTCGAGGCTTTAGAATTGAGTTAGGAGACATTGAAACAGCGCTTAACCAGCATCCAAGTGTAGATAGTGCTGTGGTTGTGGCCCGAGAAGGTCAGCTAGGTCACAAGCAATTAGTGGCTTATGTCGTTGCCCGTGAGAACAGTCTTAGCGTTGAGACTCCAATACAAACCCAACAGTGGCAGACCATTTGGGATCAGACCTATCAACGTTCAGAGGATTATGTGGATCCTATGTTTAATATTGCTGGTTGGGGTAATAGCTATACCGGCAAAACCATGCCTGCTATGGATATGCGTGAATGGGTGCAGCACATAGCAGAGCGAATCTTAGCGCTTCAGCCTAAGCGATTGTTAGAAATTGGCTGCGGAACGGGATTGCTACTCTATCGGATTGCCCCTCATTGTGACTATTACCGGGGCATTGATCTCTCAGAGCATATCGTTCAGTCGCTTCAAGAACAATTAAAGGATACTCCCTTCGCCGACTCTGTTCAGCTCTCCATGGGAAGCGCTGATAGCCTTGCTTTAGAAGATTTTAGCGCTGTAGATACGGTTGTCATGAATTCTGTCGTGCAGTATTTCTCAGACATTGATTATTTGTTTGCGGTAATAGAGAAAGCTGCTAAGGGGCTCGTCCCCGGCAGTCAAATTTTTATTGGCGATGTGCGTAGTTTGGATCTGTTACTTGCTTTTCATACGGCAGTTCAGCTTTTTCAGGCGGAAGAGACTCTGCCTATCTCAAAATTGAAAGATCGAATTCAATCAAAATTGACCCAAGAAAATGAGCTGGTCATTGATGCTAAATTTTTCAGGGCACTTCAGCAGCATCTCCCTCAAATTACACAAGTGGATATTCAGCTCAAGCGAGGTCAGCATCAGAATGAAATGACCCAGTTTCGGTATGACGTGGTGCTGCATATTGGTTCATTGCCCCAGCAAAATCTGGTGGCAACCTCTGTAGAATGGCAGGCTGATATGAGTATAGAAACCTTGCGACAGCAGCTTGTTTCGATGCAGCCTGAGCGGTTAATTGTCAGCAATATCGCCAATGCTAGATTGATCCCAACTCTCCAAGCAATGGCCATATTGTCCGAAGGTAGGGAGGCGGTGAAAACGGTTGCTCACCTACGAAAATACTTGCGATCGCACCCTCCCGCATCGCCAGGGCTTGATCCAGAAGCCCTCTGGCAAATGGGCCAAGCCATAAACTACCAAGTGTCTATCACTTGGTCTGATGGCGTTCAACCCCAAACCTTTGATGCAACATTTCAAAAAACTTCAGCGCTTAGGGAGTCGCAAAATAATAGCGTACCGGCTGGCCCTCTCCCCAACCCCTCTCCCAAGTCTGGGCGAGGGGCTCCGGAGTTAAAGCGCTTATTCCCCTTCTCCCAAGCTTGGGAGAAGGGGTTAGGGGATGAGGGCGTC
>JBGTNW010000202.1:0-2454 GCA_041742865.1 Phormidesmis sp. | reverse complement strand
AAACACTCTCATCAAGAGCCTATTGAGCCCTTATTCCTTTTACCTCTCAGAACCTGCTGAGGAGCCATATATCTCCTCGTTGGGAGTTTTGTGTCTAGCCGTTGACAAATCCCATGACTGGGAGAAGGGGAATAAGCGCTTAAATTCCGGAGCCCCTCTCCCAAAGTTGGGAGAGGGGTTGGGGAGAGGGCAAGCCGGTACGCTATTATTTTTCGACTCCCTAAAGCTGTGTGGGCTCGTCGGTTGCAGACGGCTGTGAAAAGGACTGTAGCGCGCGAGGCGATCGCTCTACCCCCGCTAGCGGTTCAATCGCATCGCCCCCACCGGCCCCGAGGTCTTGCAGCTTGCGAGCACTCACCAGCACTCTGCCTTCGAGTGAGCCGACTGCTTTATTAAAGTGCTCTACCGTCGAGTCGAGTCCCTTGCGCATTTTTTCCATATGCTTGGCAAACGTGCGCACCCGGTCGTATAGCTCCTTGCCTAGGCTGCTAATTTCCTGCGCATTGGCCGTCACGTTCTCTTGCTGCCACCCATAAGAAACTGCTTTAAGTAGCGCAATCAGGGTTGTTGGCGTCGCCAAAATCACCCGCTGTTCTATGCCCGCTTCAATCAAACTCGGATCGTGCTCTAACGCGGCGCTAAAAAAAATCTCTCCCGGTAAAAATAACACCACAAACTCTGGTGTTGGCTGAAACTGATCCCAGTAGGCTTTTTGGCTGAGCTGCATTAAGTGGCGCTTTACCTGCTTGGCGTGCTCTCGTAATTTGCTCAGGCGATCGCCCTCATCTACCGCTTCTAATGACGCTAAGTAAGCAGACAATGGCGCTTTCGCATCGACAACAATTCGTCTAGCACCGGGCAAATGCACCAGTAAATCGGGGCGCATTCCCGCCGCATGAGCCACCTGCTGGGTAAAGTCACAGTGCTCCGACATACCCGCTATTTCAATCACTCGCTTGAGCTGAATTTCGCCCCAGCGACCGCGCACGGTGGGCGATCGCAACGCCTTCGCCAAATTCGCCGTCTCTGCCTGCAATTGCCCCTGAGCGCTGGCCAAGGCCGAAATTTGCTCTGTTAGCTGGGCATAGGCTCCCACCCGCTGCCCCTCAATATTTTGGAGAAAAGTCTCCACCTTACTGAGCGACAGCTGCAACGGCTGTACCACCTCGGCTACTGCCTGCTGCTTAAGGGCCAGATCTCCTTTTGCCGCTGTTTGAAATTCACTCAGTCGAGTTTCAGCCAGGGCTAAAAAAGACTGATTGTTGGCTTGTAATGCCTGTGATGAAAGCGCTTGAAAGGTTTCCGAAAGCTGTTGCTGCATCGAGCGCTGCGTAGAAGTTAATAGAGACAGCTTTTCGTTGGCCTGCTGTTGTGTGGCTAGCAGTTGCGCTTCGGCCGTGGCTAATTGGCTAGCGGCTTGGGTGAGCTTGTCTTGGTAGTGCGTGAGGGTGTGAGTGCGATCGCTCACCTCTTGCCGCAACTCCTCAATTCGGGCATCTTTACCCCGCAGTTGCTCTAGCATACTCGCCCGCTCAGCAACCAGCTCGTTCCTAATTTTTTCCCGCACTGCCTGCCATTTAGCACTCCACAGCGCCCACAAAACTGCCCCACTTAACGCCCCACCCGCTAAAAATCCTCCCAAAAATTGCATCGCGTCGATCTTGCTAACAGGTACATATTTACCAATGCACAGTATCACGCTTCTTTACCTAGCGCAAAGCCTACAAGCCGCGCCTTCTCCCAAAAACGTTCGGCTCCAAAACCTCCTAAAATAACAGCACAGCCCGCTGCTCTTTCTTCTTTTCTGCCCTTCCTGATGCCTCCATTGCCCCACTACAAAGCCAAACAAGTCTCTATCAATCACAAGCGGCATTACGAAATAGAAGGGCACTGCTACCCCGGCATCACCACTATTTTGTCAGCGACTAAGCCCTACGAAGACAAAAAACGACTTTGGGACTGGCAAGGTCGCATCGGTCACGCGGAAGCTCGTCAAATTACAACCACATCTGCCCGCTCAGGCAGCCGCATTCATAAGCTGATAAAGTCGCACTTAAAGCAAGAGCCGTATGAGCTGCCGGAAGGGCTAGATGGCTTTTGGCACTCCATTGAGCCAGTGCTAGTGAGTATTGATGAAGTGCTGCTAGTCGAGGGGGCGGTGTGGCATCCGCTGAAGTTTGGCGGCTACCCTGATGCCGTTATGCGCTATGACGGCGAGCTTTGCGTCTGCGATTGGAAAACCGCGCGGCGACCAAAACGCATTGAATGGATTGAAGACTACTGTTTGCAAGTAGCCGCCTACTGCTACGCGGTGAACTGGGTCTATCGCGATACCGGCATCCATCTAGATCGGGCCATGATCGCCCTAGCATTAGAAGATCATCCCGCCCAAATCTTTACCCTCAATGCCGATGACGTTTTTCACTATTGGCGACGCTTTCAGCAACGGCTAAA
>JBGTNW010000201.1:0-5775 GCA_041742865.1 Phormidesmis sp. | reverse complement strand
TGTAACCCTAGCAGATCAACATAGTCCAGATTAAGATTAGCCAGAGAGGTTTCAACTGTTTCAAGAAAATCTTGAGAATTGGCTTTAGGAGAGACTTTAGTTTGAATGATTAGGCGGCTTCGTTCAATTTTCGGCAGCACTCTGCCCAGCTGAATTTCAGAAGTTCCGTAGCCTCTCGCCGTTTCAATATGGTTAATACCCAATTCTAAAGCGCGGTGAATAGTAGCTTCTAAGTTCTCTTGATTTTTTGCAGGAATATCAGAGGGTGGCACATCTTGCCAAGAATGCTGATAGCGCATCCCCCCACAAGAAAAAACCGGCATATTCAGTTCAGTGCGGCCAAAACGACGATAGAGCATTCGGTAAACATGAAACCATAACGATTGCTTTGATTGTAATCAATGATCGCCGTAAGCGCCTTTTAGCGGCTCAGAACTGTCAAGCAAGCAGCCTATCGAAAGAGTTTTGGTTCGCTCAGGGGTGAAAGCTTTTGACGAAAATATTCAACAGCCGGAAAATCAGGCTCACCGGTATAAGCGAGAATTGGTTCCAGCCACTCTGAGATTTGATGCGCAGAAACAGACGGGTTTTTGGAGGTAGAGATCCACTTAGAAAACTTAGACAACGCTTTCAACATCAACATTTGCGGAGAAACATCCTCCTGTTTTACCTGATAATTAGGGATCTTTCGCACGCTGGCAGTAGGTCAATTGTGATTTTTGTATTGTCTCCTTTTCAAAAAAAACATCTTGCAAAATCTACAACGAAGTTGCTTATTCCGATGACAAGCGCTGTGCTGTTTAATCGGCTCCTGTAGCTTTACAGGCAATCAGTCCAGTATTCAGGGAGTCGCAAAATAATAGCGTACCGGCTGGCCCTCTCCCCAACCCCTCTCCCAAGTCTGGGCGAGGGGCTCCGGAATTCAAGCGCTTATTCCCCTTCTCCCAAGCTTGGGAGAAGGGGCTAGGGGATGAGGGCGTCGGTACATCATTCACGCGCGACTCCCTCACTGGTGAGATCTCATACAGCTCAGTCAATTAATCGCAACTACTCTCAACCGCCGATAGTCAGCAACCCATTCCCCATTTTGATAGAGCTGAGGTGCAGCAGCTTCAGTCGCTTTGACCATATCGGCCCATTCTGACTCGGATAGCCCGGCGAAAAAACGCTGAGCAAACATCGCTAGCCATCCGGCTAAACCGGCAGATTTTAGGGGGGTAGGGCGATCGCACAAATGAGCATACACCACCTCTAATCCGGCCTGCTCTAATATGGCCGAGTACTCGCTAATACTCGGAAAATACCAAGGATTAAGGCCAGATCGTCCACTCACCTGCTCTAATGCCGCCAAAATCGTTTTGACATTGCCTTTACCGCCAAATTCGGCGACAAATCGGCCACCGGGCTTAAGGGCTTGAGCAATGCAGGTTGCAGCTGCTTCAGGTGGCTTTACCCAGTGCAGGACAGCATTAGAAAACACCGCATCAACCAGCTCCGGCAGTTGAAAATTAGCCGCATCGGCAACTTGAAAAGAGATCTGAGGATAGTTGTTTTGAGCCTGGGCAATCATGGCGCGATCGCTGTCTAGCCCTATCACCGCTGCGCCGCTCCCCGCAATTTTCTCACTCAGCTGTCCCGGCCCGCAGCCCAAATCCAGAATTTTCTCTCCTACTTTGGCATTAAGCTGCGCTAGCAAGCTCTCGCCATGCTGCCATACATAGCTATACTGAGCTTGATAACTAGATGCGTTCCAATTCATTAATCCAGTTCATTAAAGAAATCTGTTTATACTTCAACCGTTTGCTGCGCCAAGCTAGCCGCCAGCTTCAAATCAAACACTTCTTCAAACCAAGCTTTTCTATAGTCAATGTTCCACAGCTCTAGCTCACAGTTGTTGTCAGCATTGACCGGCGTAAGCATGAGCGTAAGGGTTTTGGCAGCGTGATTATAGACGGTATCGACCGAGGCAATAGCGCCCCGCCGCCCTCGATCTAAAGCCACTGCCACTCGCAAGATCGCACCGAGCTGATCGACCAGTTTGCGCGCTTGCTTACTCGGCAAGTTGCTATAGCCCTCATGGCGGCGCTTGGGCTGACTTTTGCGGTGGTAGCGGGCGATATTGGCAATGATTTCGACTTCAGTTTCCGTAAAGCCGAGCAGTCCGCCATGGCGAATCAGGTAGTAAGAATGCTTGTGGTGAGCCGAATGGCTGACGTAGTGACCGCTGTTATGCAGCATGGCCGCTGCCCACAGATATTCGCGCTCTAGCGGGCCGAGATCGTGCAAAATGCCCTGCGTTTGATTGAATAAGGTCTTGGCAAAGTGGGCAATGCGATCGCCGTCTGCTCGATACTTTCTCGCTAGTTTTTTGACCGAGCGATCGCGCACCGACGCCTGAAACGCCATCCGATCTTCAATCAGCCCATGCGTCAGCATCCAATCGACAACCACCCCTTCGCGCAGCGCCCGCTCACAAATTTGGAGCCGATCAACGCCCAATAGCGCCATTGTCGTCTGCAAAATAATCGCCCCCGGCACAATAATTTCCGCCCTGCGATCCGTCATTCCCGGTTGCGCAAGGCGCTCTTCGTAGCTCATTTTGCGCAATCGCTCTGTCCAGTCTGCCAGCGCTGCATACGTCAAACAGTAGCCATTGAGCGGATCAGGCACCGTGCCGAGGGTCTCCATCGCCGCCAATATCGCCAAGCATTCAATCGTGCCAGACGTGCCGATCATCTGTAGCGGTTCATCGGGTGTGTCTAGCTGCGATCGCTGCTTCACTAGCCTGCGCTTAAGCTGATCAATCGTTGGCTCTAGCACCCCTCGCACATAAGCCTGCAAATAGTTATACTCTCGATTGCTGAGCGGATCGCTCGAGACAAACCTAGCCGACAGCCTCACAGCCCCAACTTTGCTGCTACTCAAAAAATCTGGCTGATCGCCGCAGCCCAAAATAATCTCGGTAGAGCCACCGCCAATATCTACAATCACATGGGGCTTACCCTTTAGCTCCATGCCCGAAATCGCGCCCAAATAAATTCGCCGAGCCTCTTCTTCACCCGCAATCAAATTAATCGCCAGCCCGACTTCTGACTTAACCCGATCAATAAACGCCTGACCATTCCCGGCCTCGCGCACAGCGCTAGTCGCTACCGCCACCACATCATCGGCATCAAATCGCTCAGCGACTTTCAAGCAGCGCTTAAGCGATGCAATACAGCGCTGCATTGCCGCCTCTGCCAAATCGCCCGTCTCCTCACAAAACTCTCCCAAGCGAACGGTGTCTTTTTCTTTGGCAATAATATTAAATGAAGGCAGCGCCGCATCGATGCTGACAATCACCATATGTACCGAATTAGTGCCCACATCAATCGCAGCTAGCACAAACTCATCGCCATTTTTCTCTTGCAATCGACTGCTCAAATCTGAGTTTAAAGCGTTAGCAGTCGTATGGGCGTAAGCATTTGTGGGGGCGCTTGTCTGGGTCAAAAGCCCCGCTGCAAAGGTGGTTTCGGCCATTAAAAATTAGACCCTAGTGTGTTCACTGCATAAATTAACATTGACGGGTAAAAAGGGCGACCCCTTATCGATGTAACTTCTGTATGTAAACTGGCCAATTAGTGATGTGGACGACAAAGGAACCATGAATTTTAGCGATCTGCCGCGCTGCTAAAGCCAATTTTACGAGTGCAGTCAAGCCTAGCTACCGGCCAAAAATTTAGCGCGAATCTCTTCCGTGCGCTTACGATTTGCCCCCAAATCGGACTTGCCTAACCGGGCAGCAGTGCGCGTATGAATAACCGACTCGCCCGGCGGAGCGTAGAACTCTACATCATCGACAAAGCCCATAAGCTTACTCGAAAATTCTGCATAGAGGTAGTCGTCACTGACGGTATGAACCGTCGATCTTTCCATGCCCTCAATCACTTGCTTAAGCCGCTCAATGGCGTCTTTGGCAGAACCTGTGTAAGGGAAAGGCGCGATCGCATGTTCTTTATCTTCAGCAGGCGCTTGAGAATTCACACAGTTAGGCGTATTCGGACAAGCCTTAAGCTGGCCATTATTAACCCCCAAGTCAGTCGGCGGCGTACCCGAGAAAGAGAACAAAGACATAGAAACAGCTCCAATTAAAGTCGCTCCGCAGATTTCTGAGGCACTGCCTGATGCTTAGAAGGTAGTTTGTACCAAGGCAAATGCGGATACTGATGATGCTCCCAATGATAGTCGAAATGGTAACACCTCAAAAATGACCAAAGCCGCGAAGCTTCAGAGCTGTTAGCCCGATGCACATTGGTATGCCCACCTACCGGAAGCTTGTGCGGCAAATAGGTACCAAAATAAAATAGCTGACAAGAACTC
Source organism: Phormidesmis sp. (assembly GCA_041742865.1). Lineage (GTDB taxonomy): Bacteria > Cyanobacteriota > Cyanobacteriia > Phormidesmidales > Phormidesmidaceae > Phormidesmis. The sequence continues at coordinate 1,416 of JBGTNW010000201.1, read as the reverse complement.
AATGCCTGCGGTAATAGCCAAAACAAAACCGCATTTAAAGGCGGCACATGAAACCACAGCAGCAGTGGATAAAACAGCGCAGACATACCCCAGACAATAATCCAGCCCTGCTTGCCCTCAACATAAGTGCGCATGAAATTAAAGTACCATACCCAAAAACCACCGGGATAAAAGTCAGGATCCTCAGCTTGAGCAGGCGTACGGTGATGCTGATGGTGACAAGCCTGCATCTTTTTAAAAGAGAGAAAGCTATAAAGGCCCAATATCACCCGACCAAGCCAGTCATTAAGCTTAGGAGAAGCCGGCACCAGCGTACCGTGCATGGCGTCATGAGAGATGATAAACAAACCGGTATGGAGGAAAGATCGCCCCACAACGACAGCCAAGGTCATAGCTATCGGTAGCGCTCTAGCATCTGGCAACAGAAATAAGCTGCTGTAGGTAGCCAGTGTCCACAGCAGTAAAATGATCGCGGCAATCGAAAGCGACAACAAGGATTCTCTAATCAGCGCAGCCGACAATCGGGGGCGACTTTGGGGGAAAGCAGTCATGTAGAAAAGAGAACCTATATAAAGATGTTGACAATACTGCGAAACAAGCGACTCTACAAGATCAGCCCCGTATGGCAAGCGCTAGTTAGCATGGCAAGCGCTTGCCACTTTTTGAAAGACGAGCTTTTGTATAGAAATATTAAGCTTATATATCTCCACAGTACCAGAGCAATCAGGATTATGGGACTGCCTTTAGATCGATTTGTCACCACAGCCGCTGCTGCTGCGAGCTGTGGCCAATTGAGCGGGTTGGTCGCAAGCTATAATCTATAGCAGCACGGGGATGTAGGCGTACACACCATGTGCTGTTTTTTCACACAGGCGCTAACGCGCAATTTAAATATTGCAGTTGCTTTTTCTATGCAAAATTCTCCACCCGACCAGCTCATTGAAGCGTATCAAGCTTTTCCACAGCAGTTCAGCAGCGTAGTGCTAGGGACGGTGAGTGAGGCGGGCGTTCCCCAAGCTAGCTATGCACCCTGCGTTATCGACGCAGAACACAATCTGTACATATTTGTCAGCGGCCTATCGACCCATACTCAAAATCTGAGTGCCACAGGTATCGTCAGCGCCCTTTTTATTGAAGATGAAAGCAAAACGCAGCAAATGTTTGCCCGCAAGCGCTTGAGCTACGACTGTACGGCCACTTTGCTAGATCGCGATAGCGAGCAATGGGCAGCGATCACCCAGCAGTTTGAAGATAGATTTGGCGACATCGTAGGCGTGATGAAAAGCCTCGCCGACTTTCGCATGTTTAAGCTAACGCCGCAGTCAGGTCGCTTCGTAATTGGCTTTGGCGCGGCCTACGAGATTGATCCTAAAGATTTTAGCAATTTAATTCATCAGGGCCCATCATAAAGGGCCC
>JBGTNW010000200.1:0-8168 GCA_041742865.1 Phormidesmis sp. | reverse complement strand
GTTGCCGCCTTTGGAATAGCCCGCTATTTCCTCCACGATGTGTTCGCGGCCCGCTTTCACCATCGCCCGCTGATGCAAAAGCTCAACTGCACGTTGCGAAACAACGGCTTGGGCTGCGTGTTAGTGGTGAGGTTTTCCCCTATTTCTCCCTTTAACGTCGTAAATTTTGCCTTTGGCCTTACCCCGGTGCCGCTGCGACTCTATATCATTGGCACATTTATCGGCATTTTACCGGGTACTTTGGCCTACACTTGGCTGGGCGTTAGTGGAGCCGCTGCACTCAGTGGCGGCAGTTTGCTACCGTTAGGATGCTGTTTAATATTGCTAATGCTGCTTTCGGCGCTGCCTTTACTTAACCAGCGCCGTTAGTCTTCGTAGCACCATGGAATGAAAGCCAACTCTACGCCGCCTAATCGCAGCCACGATCCCCAGAGAATTTTACGGCTGGTAATAGTTGCTGTTATAAGTTTTACAGTGGCCATTGTCCTTCCCTTTATCGCCCCACGCATCATCTTTCCAGCCAGCTTAGTCGTCACTGAACAATCCGCCCCGGTAATTGTCGATGGCCGCGCGGTTTTTCGCGTCACCGATACTGCGACTACCACAAGTGCGCGCAATCGCGCTGACATTATCAGCCAAAGCCTGCAAAGGTTTGTCGCTGCGCAGCAGCAGCCCGAAATTTTTATTGAAACGGTCAGCGATGGAAATTTGGCTACCGTGTGGCTAGCCTATCCGAGTCAGGCAGCTCCGCAGGTGCAGACTAACTTTACCGTCACTAATGATGATACAAGGGGTACCTTGAGCCCGACTGAGCAGGCCGAAGTTTGGGCTAACAATCTGCGCGCTGCCTTTTCTCAGGCGCAGGCAGAGCGCCAACCGGACTACATTCAGCGGCATCTGTGGCAAATTCCGGTGGTCCCGATGATGGCTGCGTTGGCCCACTGGCTGACAGGACAGTTTTGGCGCAGATACCTGCATCACTTTTTGCGCTCATTGATGATGGAAGGGGAGGGCGATCACAGCAAATTTACAACTGCTAACCTTTTTCTCAATGCCACGCTGCTGCTGTTGCGCACGGGTATCTGGATTAGCGCTCTGCTCTATGTGACGGATCTCTTTCCTGATTCGCGGCAGTTTAGCCAGCGCATCATTGCCCAGCTTACCGAGTCTTTTACGGCCAAAACCATTCCTTTGGGCAGCTCCCCCATTTCTGTGCTGGATATTTTTCGGGTGCTGGTGCTCGTCTTGATTGTCACGGTCATCGCCAGAGTTATCTCCAACCTACTCAAGCAGCGCATTCTGCAAGAAACCGGCATTAACCGGGGAGTGCAAGAAGCGATCTCAGTGCTGCTGCGCTACAGCCTAATTTTCATCGGCTGCATCGTTGTTTTACAAGCGTCTGGCATCAACCTTAGCTCACTTACGCTGCTTGCGAGTGCGCTCGGCGTCGGGGCGGGCCTCGGCTTACAAAACATCGTCAAAGACATCGGCAGCGGCCTGATTTTAGTGTTTGAGCGGCCCATTCAGGTCGGCGAATTCGTCCAGATCGGTGAGCACATTGGGACTGTCGAGCGCATTGGTGCCCGCTCCGCTGAAATTCGCACCGTCGATCAGGTTTCTGTGATCGTACCCAACTCCAAGTTTCTCGAAACCGAAGTCATTAACTGGAGCCACCGTAACCCCATTTCCCGTATTCGCATCCCGGTCAGCGTTGCCTACAGCTCAGATCCTAAGCAAGTCAATGACCTGCTCATAGCAGTTGGCCGTCAGCATCCTGATGTGTTGCACACGCCCCCGGTTCAGGTGCTGTTCCGCAGATTCGGCGATAGTGCCCTTCAGTTTGAGCTCCTGGTCTGGATTTCTCAGCCCAGCCGTCAGTTCATCATTCAAAGCGAACTGCTGTTCAAATTGGTCAAGGCCCTCCACCAAGAAAACATCGAGATTCCTTTTCCTCAAAGGGATGTCCATATTCGTTGGCACGATTTGCCCACGCGCGACAAACCTTGATCTGGCCTTGATCTGGCCCTGCCTCTGAGTGAGAAGAAAATCAGCTTTCCCCTCACTCGAGGCGATGTAGCCGATAACATTGACTCTCCTTTCAAGATTACTTAACAACAACTCTGCTTATTCAATTCACACCTTGCATAGATAACAGATCAAAAGGGAGTCCCTTAAATATTAGGTATGGCTGAGACAGTGGGATAATGCATTACACAAGCTAAAAGCCGTTTACGTCAAAAAAGCTTGAGAATCAGGGTTTTTGAGTCAGGATATGAATTAGGGTAAGCGATCGCTATAACCACTAATTTAGACTGTCTATCGTCAGGGCATTTTGAGATAATCCGACATGAAAGATTTGTTAGATCTAAAAATTGAAGCGGCTACTTTGATCGGACGTGAGGGGCGCTGGGCGATCGCCATCCAAAATGGCTTCATCACTGACATTGCGCCAACGCTTACCACCGCCGCGCATCAAACCCTCAATGCAGCCGGTAAGCTCGTTATCCCGGGCTTAGTTGATCCGCATCTTCATCTGGATAAAGCTTTGCTGCTAGAACAGTTTCCTGCCCGACAAGGCACCTTTCAAGAAGCGCTCAAAGAGACTTTCAATCTCAAGTGCGGCTTTACGATAGAAGATATCCAAACCCGCGCCAGTAAGGTCCTCGACAGTGAAATCGCCTTCGGAACCACGGCTATTCGCAGCCATGTAGAAGTGGATCCGATTCTTCATCTCACCGCTCTTAAGGCTCTGCTGCCGCTAAAGCGAGCCTATGCCGAGCGGCTTACTCTTCAGCTGGCGATCTTCGCTCAAGAAGGCATTACCAACCAACCCGGTACCGAAGCTTTGCTGCGCGAAGCGGTAGGTCTAGGCGGTGACGTAATTGGCTCTGCGCCCTACACCGATCCGAATCCTGAGAAAAACATTCAAATTGTCTTCGATATTGCTCAAGATTTTGACTGCGATGTAGACTTTCATCTCGACTTTTTAGATGACGATGCGCCTTTACTGCTGCCGATAGTTGTTCGTGAAACCATTCAGCGCGGCTGGCAAAGTCGAGTGTGCCTAGGTCACATGACCCGACTCGCGGGGCTCGGCCCAACAGAACTAAAGGAAATAGCAACCATGCTGCGTGATGCGGGTATCTCCATTTTGGCGTTGCCTGCTTCAGATTTGTACATGATGGCGAGAAAAGATACTCACAATGTTCGGCGGGGAGTTGCGCCCATTCAGCAGCTTGCTGATATGGGTGTCAATAGCGCGATCGCCACCAACAACATCCAAAACCTCTTCACTCCCTTCGGCGATGGCGATTTGCTCAAAATCTGTACCCTGATCGCGCAAACTTTGCAGCTCGGCACAATAGCTAGCCACGAAGCCTGCTTAGCAATGGTAACGACAAGAGCCGCACAAGCTATCGGCATTCATAATCTCGGTCTTGAAGCGGGCAAGGCAGCAGATTTGGTGATTCTCGATGCAAAATCTGCATCAGAAGCTATTGGGGCTGCGCCCCTTGACCGCACAACGATTAAAGCTGGGCGGATTGTTGCGCAGACCGTAGTTCAACGCCTCTTTTTTTAACGGCATCTGTAATCTGGCCGCAATCTAACCGTAAAATCTGACCATAAAAATTTGACGACAATTTGATAGCGGTGAGAGAATGTTAGGTATCGATTGCGATCGCTCACAGCGTCTCAAAGCTCAAATGCTTAAAGCTTCAAAAGCAACAGCCTAACCCAAATCCCCATCAAACAAATCCAGCGAAAAAGGCCCATACGTCCCATTCACCGCATCTAGCTCAGTTTCAGACGTGTGATAAGTCACCAACACTCCCCGCGAATCACCGCTGTAAGCGTTCAAATACCAAGTATTTTTAAGCGTATTAAACTTGAGAAAAACAGCCCCTGCCTGCGGCTCAATATCTACCTGAACCGGTTCGCTCAGCGCCGCCACATAGCACTTAAGCGCCTCTGTAGCCTCCGCTAAGCTATCTGCACAGATCCCTAGCGTTTGATACTCACTCTGCTCATTCAGCCACAGCAAAGCAGATCGTACAGCTTGCGCCCGCTCAGCCGAAAGATCCATCGGTACATAATTCAAGCTACAGTCAATCAGCAGCTTACGGATGGCCTTAATCTTTTCAGCCAGTGCTGTTGAAGGTAGCTCGGCAGATGGATTGGTAGATGAACCAGTAGACAAATCAGTCATGATAAATTGGGATATTTTATCGGGCGTACTCTAGATAGAGTACGTCATAGATAACGCCCTAAATCACGGTGTTTTACAAGCCATTTCGGGCTCACTGAAAGCAGCGCTTAGAATTTTGACTGACAGCTCCACTTATGATTTACAGCCTCCGCGTTGCCGACATGCCCACGACCGAAAGACCGCGTGAGCGACTGCTAGCACATGGCGCAAAACGCCTATCAGCCGCTGAACTAATCGCCATTTTGCTAGGCACAGGTCAAGGCACAGGCCGCCTTTCAGCAGTGGGCTTGGGTCAATTTCTATTAAAGCACCTCGGCACAGCTCAATTTAACGGAGATGGCCTTTGCGCCCTGCGCGACGTGTCAGCAGAAGAACTGATGGCTGTCTCAGGAGTGGGCCCTGCTAAAGCCGCAACGATTTTGGCCGCTTTGGAGCTAGGTAAACGAGTCTTGCAAAGTCAGCCACCTAGTCTGACCATAGTCGATGATCCTGCCGTAGCCGCCGCTGCTTTAGGCCACGAACTCATGTGGCAATCACAAGAGCGTTTTGCGGTTTTGCTACTAGACGTTAAGCATCGCATTATCGGCTCCAAAGTCGTGAGCATTGGCACAGCGACCGAGACGCTCGCCCATCCGCGAGAAATTTTTCGCGAGGTCATTAAGCGCGGAGCGACTCGCCTGATTGTGGCGCACAATCATCCCTCAGGCAGCCTAGACCCTAGCCAAGAAGATCTCACGCTCACTCGTCAGCTTTTACAGGGTTCACATCTTTTAGGCATTCCCCTACTGGATCATTTAATTTTGGGCAATGGTGACTGGTCAAGCATTCGCCAATCTAGCAATCTATGGAGCGAAGCGGCTGAATGAGTTGCTGAATAAGTTGCAGTGACAGCAGACGTGCTAAAGTGAGAAACTTATGTGGGCGATTAGCACAGTGGTAGCGCGCTTCCTTCACACGGAAGAGGTCACAGGTTCGAACCCCGTATCGCCCATTTTTACGGAAACTGCTGAAATCATTGAAACATAGCCCTCAAAGGCTTATGAAACAGTGGTTTTGCAAGCTGAGAATATTCCCTATTTGATAGATGGCCCCGTAGCGGTTGGTCATTTTTGGGTGACTTTAGCTCCAGTTTGACTATCATTTGACTATCAAGGATGAGTACGTTAGTTCGTTTCGATGTACCTCTTTTGAGCATTCACCATGTACAGCAAAAAATTAGGCAGAGCGCCTAAAGGTTCGGTTGGGATTGAATCATTTCGTGGCAGGCTGCGGATACGACTGCCACGTCATCTATATGACGGTAAGCAAAAGTATCTTTCAACTGACTTAGCCGACACTGACATTAATCGGAAAGTGGTTGAAGCCAAAGCTAAGCTGATGGAGTCAGATATAGCCTTTGAGCGTTTTGACTATACCCTTGTGAAATATGGCAAGCCTGAGCCACCTCAGTTAACCCTGCTTGAGCCCCTGAAGTTTTCGAGTATGAAGGTCATAGAACTCTGGGAGCGATATGCCGCTGACAAGCGGTCGGGGTTAAAGCCTAAAACCCAGGAAAAGTATGACAACCTCACGCGGTTATATAGGAAGTTAGGGGATGTGACTATCGATGAGCCCCTGATAGTCAAAAATGAACTGGAGAAGATCACGACCATCTATCGAACGAAGGATGGGCTTATGTATCTAGCTGCGGCCTGCCGCTGGGGAAAAAAACACAAGTTGGTTTCGTCTAACCCCTTTGAAGGGATGGCTCAGGAGTTGCCTAAATACCGTTATCAGGTCGATCCTAAACCAAATGCCTTTACGGAAGAAGAGCGCGATCAGGTCGTTGAGGAATTTCGCGGTGACAGGCGCAAAGGCATGAACTATAGCCACTATGCTCCATTCGTCGAATTTTTATTCTGCGTTGGTTGCAGGCCGAGTGAGGCGATTGGGTTACAGTGGAAACACATTTCAGAGGACTTTGGTTCTATCAGCTTTGAAGGATCGTTGGTACAGATCGGAAATCGCCGGGTTTATAGCAAAGGAAGCAAAAATAACAAAACTCGGCGGATTGCCGCTTCTGCGCGAGTACAGGCTTTACTAGCGTCGATCAAGCCGGAAGAGCCAAATCCTGATCAGCTCGTTTTTCCTTCGCGAGATGGAGATTCTATCAGCTACCGCAATTTTTCTCGAAGAGCTTGGGCCAAGATCGTTAATCCCATCAAGCCCGATACAACGCCTTACTGTTGTCGAGACACCTTTATCACGATTCAATTAATCAAAGGGGTACCCAGTACAGTGATTGCAAAATGGTGCGATACATCAACCCAGATGATCGATAAAAACTACGCAGATAAACTCAAGCTTTCTCAAATTCGGCCTGAAGATTAGGGCTGAGTGCAGTGGCCTAAAAAGAGATGAAATCGTACTAATCAACAATCAAAAAGGTGATGATATTTGACCCTATGACTGTTGTGTTCTCTCGGTGCGATTGAGCTGCCTTGCTTACAAGGCAGCTTACTTTGTCTGCTGCTTCGGTGCCATCAGTTGGCCACCGTCCGAGGGGGCAGAGAGCCCTGTCAGGAAATTCTAGCGTTGACTTCAAGGAAGTATTTTGCGGAGTAAAATAGTACCAACCGAGTAATGCAGGTTGCACGAACAGGAAATCCAATGGCTGCTGATACCCAAACCAGGATAAGCTTTGAAGATTATCTGACCTATGACGATGGGACAGATAATCGGTACGAGTGGATTGATGGAGTACTGGTTGCAATGGCAACGGAGTCTGAATTTAATGAGTGGCTTTCGGCTGCACTCCAGCTATACTTCTGAATTCTGGATGGGTGAGACCTCGCCTTGTAAAGCGCTTTAACTGTGAGCTGGAGGTACCTGTACTACAACCCAAACAGGCCCGAAATCGCTTTCCTGACTTGGTAATTCTTCGCCCTGAGCACATTGAGCTGACTCAGAAGCGGCTAACGATTCGGTTGGATATGCCATCGCCTGCTTTAGTTGTAGAAGTTGTAAGCCCAGGGAAAGTAAGTCGAGAACGCGACTACGAAGAAAAGCGGGCTCAGTATGAAGCAAGAGAAATTCCTGAATATTGGCTACTTGATCCGAGTCAAGCGCAGGTCACTGTATTGACTTTGAGAGAAGACACGTACCATTCAACCATCTTTACGGCTGAGCAGAAGATAGTCTCTTTGGCTTTTCCAGCGTTTTCTCTAACGGCTGAGCAGGTGCTGAATCCACCAGAATAAGGTAGAGCTTTATTGTCTCTCATGGAGCTATAGCTTTCTCTACAGAAAGTCTCTGATTAGTTTTCGCATTGAGTTTCTCTGGAGCTAGATCAAAAATGATTGTGTATTGCGCGGATGCAGTCAACTGGCGTAGTGCTCGAAGATGTGCCTCGGCATCATTACGACGGCGAAATCTTGCCACTTCGCGGTTTTGCATACTAGGTAGGTGCTGAACGAGGCACCAGGGATGTAACTGCTGCTGGTAATCCGTTGTAGAGTTATCGTTATCCGCTTGGTGTGGATTCATTTTTATTTCCTTTAAACGGGGGGCTATCTTTAGAAGACTGAGGCCACCTTATCGAGGCAGTATTTTCAAAAACAGGGCGTGGTGATATTGACTTTTTTGAATTTATGTGATTTAACTTTCCTGATCGCTATCACAAAGTGCATTCCTTAGGTCTGCTGGAATCTGGTCAAAATGGTCAAGAAGAAAATCCATTAGCGCTAGATGACGCAGATCGACAGGACTAGGGCGACGGTAGCTTCGGCCTTTGTGGAACCATCGACTGACGGTGGAAACGGAGCGATCGCAAATAGCCGCCATCTCTTCCTGACTAACCTGCCATTTCGCATAGAAAGCTTGAGGCGTCATGCCGAGCTGACAATAGCTGTACCTGTTAATCAGCCGTTGCTCATGAGCTGTTAAAGGCCGAGGGCTCATAGAATTGGCTCCTTTTCAAGGG
>JBGTNW010000199.1:0-2530 GCA_041742865.1 Phormidesmis sp. | reverse complement strand
TGCACGCACAACGGATTCAAACTCTATTTTACGATGGGTGCCATTACAGAACGGCTGAGTGGTCGATGAGCCGCAGCGACAAAGCGCCACGATCTCTTTGTCGAGGGTAAAGTCGGTGCCTTCAGCATCGGTCAGGGTAATCGGGCCTTTGACTACAAAAGGGCCGCTGTCTTTGACGGTGATTTGAGTATCGGACATAAAATTTCTTCTCAAGGAGTTAGCGAATAGTACGAGTAACCGTTTATCACTATATACAGTTATCGCGATTTCATCCGCTTTGGGCAATTCATTTAGCGATGTTTGAGCAAAAAACTCCGTCTATCGAAAAAACTCCGTCTATCGATAGTTAAAAAATAGCTGAGGTTACTTCGAGTGAAGGAAGACAGAGAGGATGCAATCACAATAACCTATAGGATAAGTGACTTAATTTACTAACTGGCATTAACTTGACTGGCTTAACTAAATTAACTTAACTGCTGTGAGAAAAATTACCAGCAGAATTGACAACAAAGCTTACCAACATCATGAACAACCCCTCTATGAAGGCGAATGAACTAACCGTCAATATCCAAGAAGCTGCTACCGGCGACATGGGCCAAAAATTATTGATCAGCGGCGATATGATTGCCCTTCGACTGTGGGATGAAGAGGCTAGCGACACCCAAGATAAAGGCGTTCATGCCCGCAGCTACGAAACCGCAGGCTATGTCATCGCTGGTCGCGCTGAACTGACCCTAGCAGGTAAGACTATTTTGCTAGAGCCGGGTACTTCTTGGGTAGTGCCTCAGAACGTAGACCACACCTACCGAATTCTAGAGCACTTTAGAGCAGTAGAAGCTACGCATCCGCCTGCTAGGGGCTATCAAAGCGGCCTGTAGTCGCTCGTTTGCCAAGCTAGAGAAATTAACTGGAGACTTCCTATGACCTTAATCTCGAAGACTGAATTGCAATCATTGATCGCCGCTCGGCGATCGCCCTGCATTTCTATCTACCTCCCTACACACGAAGCTGGCCGCGAAACTAGGCAAGATCCCATCCGTCTAAAAAACCAGCTCTCTGAAGTAGAAGCACAGCTCAGCCAAAAAGATTTTGGCGACTTTAGTAAAGCGGATGCTCAGCAGCTATTAAAGCCTGCTTATGATCTGTTAGAAGATACCGAATTCTGGCGACATCAGAATATTGGGCTAGCGCTTTTCCTTGCACCGGACGAATTTCGCTGTTACCGAGTGCCGTCAAAATTCGATCCTTTGACAGTCGTTGAAGCGCGGTTTTACACAAAACCCCTCTTGCCGCTAGTAACTGATGATAGCCAGTTTTATATACTTGCCGCTAGCCAAAACAAAGTTGCACTGTATCAAGCAACCCGTGATAGCGTGCAGTCTGTAGATCTGGGCAACACGCCTTTGAGCCTTGAAGAGGCTTTACGCTACGACGATGCAGAAGCCTCTCTTCAAAGCCATCCCAGCAATCGCGGCGGCGGAAAAATTATCTTCCATGGCCAAGGCGGCGGCAAAGATACCCAGAATTCAGATATTCTTCGATTCTTCCATTTGGTTTCGGATGGGGTAGAAAATGTGTTGGCCAAAGAAACGATTCCTCTGGTTTTTATTGGCGTCGATTTTCTCTTTCCAATTTACAAGCAAGCGAATCGCTACCCGCATTTGATGCCAGAAGCCATTGATTTCCAGCCCGATCAGCTGAGCCCTGAAGAAATTCGCGATCGCGCCCTAACCACACTAGAGCCATATTTCAGCGCTAGCCGCAAAGAAGCGCTCGAAGCCTATGGCAGATTGCAAGATAAAGGCCAAGCCACCGACGACTTAAAGACGATTCTAAATGCCTCGCACGATGGCCAGATAGACACGCTGCTAATAGCGGCTGATACCCAAATATGGGGCAGTTTTGACGCCAGCACTCGTCAAATTTCTCATCATACCGAGCGCAGAGCCGATAGCCAAGATTTGCTCAATCTAGCAGCGACCCAGGCCCTATTCACCGACGCCAAAATCTACATATTAGACCGCGCTGATATGCCCAACGCTGATGCCGCTGCGACCTTGCGCTATCCTGTGCTGTCATCGTAATGATCTTATGATGGATCTGTTCCCATGAGAAATATAGCCTTTGCCTGCTGATCTGTTCACTATTTTGCCTGCACACTCACCCTTGCAGCCAATCATTGCGAACTTGCCGCATAGCGGGCTTCAAGTTCCGCCAGATATCGCCGATCAATTTACCCCGCAGCATTTGCGTAGCTTGCCTAATTCTGACTGGCATCTGCAAGAACTTTACCGGTTCTTGCCGAGCTTGGGCATTACGCTGATGCAGGCCAATTACAGCCGCTATGTTGTAGATCTTAATCGCGCTTTACAGCCGCCTTTTTTGGGGTCTTTTTGGTCGGCAGTGGTGCCCGAGCAAACCGCCTTTAAGCAGACTATTTACAGGCGGTTGCCCACTAGAGAAGAGGTGCGATCGCGCATTGATGAATTTTACACACCTTACCATCAGCAGCTCAAGCGGTTAATTGATG
>JBGTNW010000198.1:0-2389 GCA_041742865.1 Phormidesmis sp. | reverse complement strand
AAAAAAACTGAAATTAATCAATTCAGCTGATTTTTACCCGCTTTTGTTTGTAAAGGAATCTAAAATCCTGCTGAAAAACGGCCTTTGAGGTAAGTGACTACTTTTTGCATATCTATTATAAAATCATAAAATTATTAAAGTATAAATAGTTTTGCGGGTATTGGACACCAATAAGGGAATCGTGCGTAAATAATAGACCGACGCCCTCATCCCCTAGCCCCTTCTCCCAAGCTTGGGAGAAGGGGAATAACGGTACGCTATTGTTTTGCGACTCCCTAAAGCCCCCTTTGATTGTTGACTGGGCTATTAACTAAGCCATCTGCCGCTGAATCAATTGAGCAAATACGCCTTGCTGCTGAGCGAGCTGTTCAAAGCTGCCCTTCTGCACCACTCGACCAGCCTCAATCACGTAGATGCGATCAGCATTGCGAATAGTACTGAGTCGATGAGCCACAACGATGCGCGTCACGTTTAGAGTATCCAAACTCTCGCTGACAATAGCCTGAGTGCGGTTATCGAGCGCGCTAGTAGCTTCGTCTAACAGCAGAATTTTAGGATTCAGGGCCAGGGCGCGGGCAATGACCAACCGCTGCCGCTGTCCGCCAGAGAGATTGCCGCCGCCTTCGCTGATGACGGTGTGCATTTGCATCGGAAAGCTGCGCACGTCTTCGGCAAAGCCCGCCATTTCAGCCGCTTGCCAAGCCTCGTGGAGCGTGATCAGCGCCCCGCCAGAAATGTTTTCAAACAGCGATCCGGCGTTAATTCGACCGTTTTGCAATACAACGCCGAGCTGACGGCGCACGGCTGAAACATCAATCCCGCTGAGGTCTTGATTGTCGTAGTAAACGGTGCCTGATTGCGGCGTTTCAAACCCTAGCAGCAGCCGTAATAGCGTAGATTTACCGGAGCCTGAAGGGCCAACTAATGCGATAAATTCACCCGGTTTGGCCTTGATGGTGACATCTTCTAAAATCAGCGGCCCATCTTCACGGTAGCGAAAGGTGACGCGATCTAGGCAAATGTGGCCTGTGAGACGACCCGGATCGGCTTTTTGACTGCCTACTTCGAGGGCAGCGGTCAAGATGGGCTGCGATCGCTCCCATAGCGGAATCACCGCCAACACATCAATCACCGTTAAACTCAAGCTGGTCGCGCCGCTGATAAAGATGCCAAAGGCGGCACTAAAGGCCAGAAAAGTACCGGTCGAAAGCCCTATATTGTTCATCGGATCGACCAAGGTACTGGCTAATAAGAACAACCCAATAGCGGTCAGTGTCGGGATCGCAGCATTAAACACCGTGACGGCATCTTCTAACTGCTGTGTACTCAGCTCTAATCGGAGCTGTTGCCGGTACCTTTCTGACCACTGCGCAAAGGCGCGGGCTTCAGCCCCAGCAATCCGCAGCTTGGGGACACCGCTAATAAGCTGCACCATCAGGCCATATAGCTCACCATCGAGTGCTAGCAGAGGTCGCTGTTTTTTGAGTAAAACTGTGCCCGAAATCAGCGTTACACTGACCACAATCAGGGCGACTACGAGAGCTAAAACAGCTAACTTGGCGCTGTAGTAAAACAGCAAAGCCAGATTTAACAGCGCAAATGCGCCGGAGAGAATGGCATCGAGCGCGGTGCCACTGAGCTGACGGCGAATGGTGGTAATGCCAGAAACTCGCGACTGCAAATCACCGGTTGAATACTGTTTGAAAAAAGCAGTTGGTAGCTTTAGCAAACGATCCCAAACGGCCGTTTGCAGGGTCGCATCAGAAGCGGTTTCGATGCGCATGACCGCGATTGCTTGCGCAAACTGAAAGCACACTCGCCCAAAAGCCACGGCTACTAGAGCTAAGCCAACTTGCAGCAAAATCTCTCGACTGCCATATGGAATGGCCTCATCGATTAGCACCGCCGTTGCCTGAGGAATTGCCATACCCAATAGGCTGATGGCCACCCCTGTCATTACAATCATCCACAGATCTCGCCGCCGACCAAAAAAAGTAAACTGCAACAGATTGCAGGCTGTGAGATGGCCTTCACTGAGCGGTTTGTAAAAGATTTTGGCGGTGGGTTCGAGCTGATTAGCGACGGTGGCATCGACCGGTGTGCGCTGTAGGGTAAGGGGATCTAGCAGCTCGTAACCGCTGCTTTTAACCGGTAGCAGAGCCACCGGCTGGCGGTCGTCTCGGCGGTAGGCCACCATCGGGCCGCTGTCTTGCCGCCACCACTGACCGCGCAGCAGAACTTGCCGAAGCCTAATCTGGGAGGCCCGCGCGATCGCTTCTAGCGGATCTTTGATTTGCGCCAAATTTTCAGACTGACGCGGGGGCAAAATCCGCACCCCTAGAACGTGCCCAACTGCGCCCGCCGCGATGAGCAACGGCGTTTCAGCCGA
>JBGTNW010000197.1:0-17721 GCA_041742865.1 Phormidesmis sp. | reverse complement strand
TGCAGTTTAATGTATCAAAAACTTTTGTTCGCGCTGCAAAGTCTTAGTCAAACATGGGAAAGGTGTGTGGTAAGTGAAGGAATAACGTCGTGGATGCCAGGTTTACATCGAAGTCGATAGGTCTCTCAGGGAGCAGACTTTCAGCTATTTTGGCCATTTGCCTATTGGCATCAGCCATGGGTTTAGATATCGCCGCTGAACGCGCTTTTAACTGGGGCGCAACCAACATAACGCTGCCTCTGGTTGCAGGTGCAGGACTCTCAGCCCTAGCAGGCTATGCCGTGCTACCAATTTTGCGAAGGCTTAAGGCCAGTCAGTTCATTCGAGAAGACGGGCCGCGGGCTCATCTCAAAAAAGCCGGTACGCCGACCATGGGCGGGATCTTCTTGGTTCCTGCTGCGGTGCTGGTAGCCCTAGTCTGGACAGGGTTTTCAGTGCCCGTAGTCGCGGTTAGCCTGCTGACGCTCTCTTATGCTGGCATCGGCTGGTTAGACGACTGGCAGGTCATGCGCCATCGCTCTAACCAGGGCATTTCCCCAAAAATGAAGCTGCTGCTGCAAGTTAGCTTCGCGATCGCCTTTTGCCTCTGGGTAACCACCTTGGCGGGCGCTGACCAAACCATTGAAACTGTAGACATCACCTCAATTGCCCTACCCTTTGGCTTAGCAATCCCGCTGGGCTTCCTGTTCTGGCCCTTAGCTGGCTTTGTGTTAGTCGCTGAGAGTAACGCGACCAACCTAACGGATGGCGTTGATGGACTGATGGGGGGAGCTGGGGCGATCGCGCTCTTTGGCCTAGCCGCCTTAATCGCGCCGACCCACCCCGATCTGATGATTTTTTGCGCCGCCCTCAGCGGCGCTTGCCTCGGCTTTTTAGCGCACAACCGCAATCCAGCCAAAGTCTTCATGGGCGATACCGGATCTTTGGCCTTGGGCGGTGCCCTTGCAGCCGTCGGCATTCTCAGCGGTCATCTGTTTGGCCTACTTATTGTCACCCTGCTCTTCTTCGCAGAAACCCTCTCCGTCATCCTGCAAGTGGGCTACTACAAAGCGACAAAAGACTCCAATGGTAAAGGCAAACGCCTCTTCAAAATGGCTCCTTTGCACCACCATTTTGAACTATCCGGCTGGTCAGAACTCCAGGTCGTCAGCGTGTTTTACATTATCAGCGCGCTGCTCGTGACCGCTGCAATTAGTACGCTGAGCTAACGCAGTACCTGCCTAGTTTTGAGCATTCACAACCGATCAACCGTAAAAAAGGCCCAGCAAACGCTAGACCTTATCAATCAGATTTCAATGGAGCTGACGGGAGTCGAACCCGTGTCCGCTCTAAGTAATCACGTATCGCTCATTCACAGGTATAGCCTTTCTAATCCTCAAGGCGGGAGTCTTCCATTATCCCGGAAGCAGGATGCTTCGATGAAAGTCTTAGCCAGCGCACCCATCGAAGAAAGTTTGCCAGAGCATCCGTTGGGGGTTTAGTCCGAGTTGATTAACGGAGTCACAACTCAGACGCTCGAACCTATAAGAGGTTGTTAGGCGGCAGCTACAAGAGCGCGCTTACGAGCAAAAGGTACGATGTCGTTTGCATGTATCTTTAAGTTTGAACCTTTATTTACAAGAGTTGGCTCACTCTTGACCTGAATCACAATACGACTTTCGTTAAAACGTCGAAACCGTTTCAGCCCCATGTGGCTCTTTATTATAGCGCCTGCATTGTGTTAATGCCTACAGCAACAGCTATATTTATGGGTCTGATTGTCTTTGCTTAACCTGGCTTAACCTGAATCAAACCGGTTTTAACTTATAATATTTCCTTAAGCTTAGTAAATACGGTTCTAAAATCTTTAGCTTTGCAAAGTTGATTTGAAAAGCTAAGTTTGAGGGCTTGGTTGCGTTTAATAGCGTTTGATCCCTAAGTTTGATCCTTAAGTTTGATACTTAAAATTAGCCAGCCAATCGACGCGTGCCGCGTGCTTGCAGGAAGCCTTTTCATTAGCAGACTCCTTGCTAATGCTCATGAGCAGATGTTCGGTTTGGTAGGGTTCCGCCAATAGATAATTAAGGTTAACGGACATGAGCAGCAACGACAACGGTACTAGCAAAGACATTGCCGCCAGCGCCTCCACCGCCGCCAGCCGTAAAAAGGTGACGACGAGCGCTTCTACAAACACTTCTACAGAATCTAACAGCGCCTCTAAGGGAGGCGCTGCTGAAAAAGGTGAGTCGGGAAAAGGTGAGTCGGGAAAAGGTGGATTGGTAATGGCAACCAAGCACGAAATTATAGAATTATCAGATCATACCCGTGTCTTTGAGTCTGATTCGTTGCCGAACCATCGACCCATTGCGCTCAGCAATATTGATGTGGTGGACTCGCTGACTTCGGCTGGTATTCGCCCAATCATGTCGAGTTTGTTTGAAATTTCGACAACGGCTTCTTTACCGGGAAATAGACCCGTCGCCGTCAGCACGCTAGTGATTTCAGATTTAGATACAATACCCGGTCATCGTCCGATTGCTAGCAACGACATTGATGAAGATCCGGTGATTTTGATGGGTTATTTGGACTGAGGGTTTGAGCGAGTCTGCTGGTTAGATGCTGTCATTCTCATTCGAGGTGGCTGATGGTTCCAGAGTAGTTCTAGAGTAATTTTTAGAGAAGGGAGGGCGATCGCTCTCCTTTTTTTATGGGCTTTTTTCAGCGGAGTAGAGATCCAAACCGCACTCAATTTTTGCAGTGCTAGGCAGACCGTAATCAACGATACGAATATCTTTCTTAAAAAGCTTTACAAGATAGAAAATGTCGTATTTACGCAGGCTGTATTCACTCATTAGGAGCGTTGAGAGAAGCTATGTCATCGTCTACCCAGTCCCCATCAATTCAGCCTAGGCCCCCGGCGGAAAAAGCAGCGACTGAAGACTATCCGCTAAGTGCAGTACCGATGAGCGATCGCAAACCATTTTGGTCGCTGGCCCTGCTGCTGATGGGCTTTGCGCTCACCTCGACAACGCTGTTTGCGGGCGGCGCGATTGGCCCCGCCTTTAGCCTGCCGCAGCTGATCGCAGTGATTGTAATTGGCAACTTAATTTTGGGTGGGTACTGTGCAGCTTTAGGCTACATTGCGGCCAAAAGCGGGCTGACTACGGTGTTAATGGCCCGTTTTAGCTTTGGCAATGTCGGCTCTCGCTGGGTTGATTTCTTGCTGGGCTTTACCCAAATTGGCTGGTATGCGTTTACGACGGCAGTAATTGTACAGGTGCTACTAGAGCTGATGGGAGTGCCTGCAAACGGCTTCTGGTATGTCGCTTTGGTGTTTTTCTTTAACTATGCTTTTTGTGCAACGGCCTACATTGGCTACAGCGCCATTGACTGGCTGAGTCGTTTGGCGGTTCCGGCAATGCTGGTGCTGGTAGCCATTAGCTTGGCTTTGGCGGCGGGCGATTTTGGCAGCGCCTCTATTCCTGAGCCCACGGGCGTGATGGGAATGGGAGCAGCGCTAGCGGTGGTGATTGGCACCTTTATTTCGGGGGGCACTCAGGCCACGAACTGGAGCCGATTTGCTGATTCGGGCAAAAGTGCGGTGATCGCGACTCTGAGCGCGTTTATGGTGGTCAATGGCATCTTGGTATTTGCAGGCGCATTTTGTACGCTGGTGTATGGCTCCGAAGATTTGATTAAAGCAATGGCAACCCAAGGGATTTTGGCGGGGGGCGTAATTTTGCTGATTTTGAACGTTTGGACAACTCAAGACAATACTATCTATGCATTTTCGGTGGCAGGCGCGAATATGTTTCGCACTCCCAAGCGTCATGCCTTTGTGCTGGGCGGCGCGACGCTGGCCCTGGTGCTAACGCTCTCAGGCATTTACGATTTGCTGCCGACTTATTTAATCTTTTTGGGAACGGTAATTCCGCCGGTTGGTGGCATTATTATGGTGGATTTCTGGCTGCGTCATCGGGGGCGGTTTCCGCTGCTGTCGGCTCGTTTGCCTGCTTTTAACTGGGCGGGGATCTTGGCGTATCTATTAGGCTCTGTGGTGGCTTACACAACCGGCAATGCGGGCATTGGCATTGGCCCAGTCAATGGCATTTTAATAGCGGCTGTTGCTTACGCGGTGCTGTACCGGGTGATTCCGCAAGCTGTTCGTACTCATGAGGTTTAGTCTGCTAGAGGAGATTTAGTTTGCCAGAGATAGGTCAAGAAACGGTTCAATTAGTGCGTGGGCGCTGGGTGTTTACGCAGAGTGGGACGCTTTGCGATGGCGCGGTGGCGATTCAGGGGGCACTGATTCTAGAAGTAGGGGCCTGGCAGCGGTTGCGCGATCGCTATCCTCAAGCCACCGTCCTGGGCTCTAGCGATCACGCGGTACTGCCCGGTTTAATCAACGCTCACCACCATAGCAATGGCGTACCCAACTCTCTGTTGGGCATTGAAGATGATTTTCTAGAACTGTGGCTATCCGCGCGAAACAGCGCCCCGATTCAAGATCCGGCGATTAGAACGCTACTCAGCGCTGCTGCTCTACTCAAAACGGGTGTGACCAGTGTGGTCGATGTCGCCACCATTGGCGGCTCAATTGCAGCGGCTGAAGCTGACTTAACCGCTCAGCTCACGGCCTATGAGCAGGCTGGGATTCGGGTGGTATTAGCACCCGGCGCTAAATATGAGAGCTTTTGGGTGCATGGGCCGCAGCAGGATCAGGCTTTTTTGGCCAGTCTTCCGGTCGCTTTGCAGCAGCAGATGAAAGCGCTGACCCCGGCAGAGCAGACGCTGGGAGCAGAAGATTACTTAGCCCTGATCAGTGACGCCGTAAAAACGTACAAACCTCACCCGCATATCGATGTGTGGTTTGGTCCGCCCGGCCCGCAATGGGTAGGTGACGAGCTGCTCGTAAAAATTGCGGATGCAGCCGTACGGCTCGAAACCGGGGTGCAGACCCATGTGATGGAATCGTTGCCTGAAAAGCTTATGGGGCCGCGCTTTTATGGCAAGTCAGTGATTGCACATCTGCATGATTTGGGGGTGCTAAGCCCTCGATTTTCGATGGCGCACGGGGTGTGGGTCGGTGAGGCAGATATCGAAATTTTGGCCGCAACGGGCGCGTCTATTAGTCATAATCCGAGCTCCAACTTGCGCCTAAGAGCGGGAATTGCGCCCTTAGCGCAGCTATTGGCAGCTCAAGTGACGGTGGGGCTAGGGATGGATGGCACGACGCTAAATGACGATGAGGATATGTTTACGGAGATGCGGCTAGCGGCGCGATTGGCGCGATCGCCCCAAATCACTGCTTCAGCCCCAACTTTCGCGGAAATTTTCCAAATGGCCACTAGCGGCGGTGCCAAACTGCTAGGCCAAGCGCACTGCCTCGGTCAGCTAGCCGCTGGCTACAAAGCGGATATTGTTCTTGTCAACTGCCGTGACCTCAGCTGGCCTTACTTATCGCCTACAGCCGATCCCCTAACGGTCGTGATGATGCGAGCCAAAAGTGCAAACGTTGAGACAGTAATTGTCAACGGCCACATCGTGCTTCAAGATGGCCAGCCAACCGGCTTTGACTGGCAGGCGCTCGGTGAAGCCATGGCCGATCAGCTCAAAGCAGCCCCCAATCGGTCATCTGAGCGGTCTTTGGTCAAAGCGATACGCCCTTATTTAGCCCAGTGGTATGCCGACTGGCCAGTGCCTGATCTCACGCCTTATGCAGCGATGAATGCCTGTGAATAAAGGCTGATGAACCCAGCTGTGCGCTAGCCTGAAAGCGATAGAATTGAACCGAACCTCGTGGTTGGATATTGCTACAATGGTTAGCCAAAAGTTGAGCTTCACCTTCCAAGGCAAGCAATATTTTGAGGGAGATTTGCTGCCGCCGCTGCCCCAGATCGATCCCCCCCGGCCACCGCACGAAACGTTGCCGACGATGTACGATTTACCGAGCGAGTTTCCGGAGGAGCCCGGTTTGCCCGACGAGTTTCACGATATTCAGCCGCACCTACTCAGCCGGACGCTGCACTTAGCTGACTACGCCCGTAAAGACTGCTTTATGGCCTCCGATCTCAATCTTTACTACGATATTGAGCATCCGCTCTGGCATAAGCGACCAGATTGGTTTTTGGCGGTGGGGGTGTCTCGGTTACATCGGGGAGATTTGCGCCGGAGCTATGTAACTTGGCAAGAAAAAGCTTCCCCCTACGTCGTGGTGGAATTTTTGTCGCCGGGAACGGCTGGGGATGATTTAGGCCGATTTTACGAGAAATCGGCAGATGAAACAGCAGCAGAGAGTGCCGAAAAAATAGGGAAAAATGGTCGATTACAGCCGCCCGGTAAGTTAGAGGTGTACGAGCGGTACTTGCGGATACCTCATTATATTGTCTACAGCCGCTACACTCAGCGGCTAAGGCATTTTGAGCTAGTGGGCGGGCAGTATCAGGAGCAGCCTTTGGCGGCTGGAAATTGCCAGATTTGGCTGGCTGATCTGAAGATTGGTTTGGGCGTTTGGGAAGGAGAGTTTGAAGACGCTATAGATCACTGGCTAAGGTGGTGTGATCAGGCTGGAAATTGGTTGCTGACAGATACGGAGCGGGAAAATCAAGCAAAGGAAATAGAACGGCGAGCAAAGGAGATAGAACGGCAAGCCAAGGAAGTGGCCCAGGAGAAACTGATGCAGGCGGCTCGAAATTTGTTAGAAACGGGGATGGCCAGTGAGCAAGTGGTGGAACTACTCGGCTTATCGGATGAGCAACGTCAGCAACTAAACCCGTAGCATTGCTCCCGTGACTTGACTACAGTTAGTTCAGATGAAACCTATTCTCGTAGCAGCCGGTTATTAAGGGCGCTACCCTGCCAACAATGCCTGCGCCCTAGCTGCCAATTGTTCGGCGCTCAGTCCATTGAAGATAAACAAATCATCTGCGCTAGCTGCTGTTTCACCCCGTTTCCAAGCAAATACATCTCTGGGCAGCGGGCTGCGCAACATCAGCGGCTCCACCATGGCACTCGCACCGCCTGTTACCCCAATCAGCGCATCGCCCTCAAAGAGATCGGCAAAATCAGCGTCACTCATAAACTCTCCATCTGCCTCAGAGCAGCTTTGCCAAGCTACGTCAGTAGGACGATACAGCCGCCGGGGGCTAACGATTGCAACAACTTTAGAGCCGATGCCAAGCTCGGTTAAAACGCTCGCGGCATTGATGACCGGAATCAACATCATGTCACCAATTACGCCAAAAACAACCGTTTTATCACCGGGCGTTTCTTGCAAGACAATAGCGCCTTTAGCTAGCGCCGTTTGACTCTGAGCAAAGGTAGTGCGAATCGGCAAAGCAGACTTGCTAGCGGTGATAACAATGCCTTTGTTTTGGGTAGCGATCGCCCAGTCATAACAAACCTGAATGCTATTAGCATCTATCGGAAATAGCGGAAAAATATTGCCATTGCGCATCATCGCCGCAAAGTAATTTTCCACTTCCGGGCGCTGATGCGTCCAGCCATTGCGTCCTTGCTCTAATGCGCCTGCGGTAAACAGACAGATCGTAGAAGGCGTCGGGCGGCGCAGTTCGGCCATCGCCTGAGTAACTGTTTGCCAAATCGGCAGGCCGTTTATCGCAAAAGATTCGTAAGAACACCACAGGCTGCGAGCACCCATCAGCGCCTGCGCAGCAGCCAATCCAGCACAGGCATCTTCACTTAAAGGCTCATAGACTTGACCTTGCGGCCCCTGAAAATAGGTGTCATCTGACGTGGGGTGAATGATTTTGAGCGCTTGGTTAATATTGTTAATTCCTGAAGCGGCGTTGCCATCAGCATTGGTAACAACAAAGTTGGGATCTTGCTGGCCTACATACGCGACCAGTAGCCCCATCGCTGTGGTTGCCACCTGCTTGTTATCACTGCTCACTTCAAATTCATGGAGCGGCAGCGCGCCGAGGTCGGCTAGCGGCAGCACCGATTCGGTGACGGCGGTTTGGGCCGCAGGGCCAGCGTGCGATCGCGCAAAATTTGTCCGCACCAAATTCCAGCCATCAGCCGGTAATGCTCTCGCTTGCAACGCCTCAGCAATATAGTCTTTATCGAGGCTGTCACCGGGATACAAATTATGGGACTGCGCCCCGCGCTTATGCACCCCGGCCCCCTTGAGCTGCTTGACAATCAGCACCGTTTGCACACCGCCCAAAGCCGACTTAGCCGCTGTATCGGTCGCGGTCAAAATCGCTTGCGTGAAAGCCAAGCGCTGCTTCATCGAAAAGGCTGTGCTATCGACATAGGGGCCAGATTGATTCGCATCATCGAAGTCTTTGGCATCGATTAAAATTACCTTGGCAAAGCCGTTGCCGCGCCAATAAGCAACCATCTGCTCATT
Source organism: Phormidesmis sp. (assembly GCA_041742865.1). Lineage (GTDB taxonomy): Bacteria > Cyanobacteriota > Cyanobacteriia > Phormidesmidales > Phormidesmidaceae > Phormidesmis. The sequence goes on along the minus strand of JBGTNW010000197.1, from coordinate 9,368 downwards.
GGTATAGGTAGAGACAAGGCTGTGATGCTCCTGCGAAAATCCATTCCACACCAAAATCGGCAAATAGTTTGTCACCTTTGGGTAAATCGTATTGAAATGAGCGAAGCTGCTCATAATGTAAGGCTCGCCCAAGCCGCCATCGCCAATCGTGACCGGAAATAGCTGATCGCGGTGCAGCTTAGCCGCCGCCATGGCAAAATGTTGCCCTTGCCCTAGCGGCCCCGCAGGACTCAACAATCCCGGAATTTGGCCCGAAAGATGACCTAGCAGCCCATGAGTTTCGCGAAATCTCTCGCCGAGTTCCTGCACGGTCTTAATGCCCATCGCTTCTAGGGAGCTATCCATAAAAACGGTGCTATAAAACCCCGGCGCGTGATGGCCCACTTCGGTAATCAGGTTTTTGTAGCCCAGCATGACTAGCGCCGCAATCGTGTCGGCAATGCTGGCAAAGCCCCCCGGATGACCCGACTGCTTACTCGCTGTAATGTGCAGCGTCAAGTAGCGTAAAGCATCAGCAGCGAGCAAGGTTTGATACACTGCCGCCGGATCGCTCGGTGAGGCGATCGCCACCTGCCCTTCTCCAATTGCCGCCGATTGCCCATGTTGCTCAAACTCAGCGGTAGGAGAAGCAAAATGCTGAATGCCTTCACAAAAAGCAGGTATTGAAGTGGCTGTAGATGACTTAGAAACGGCTGCGGTCATGAAAAAGCTCCTCGACTGATAAGTAAGATGCGGATGCTGAATGGGGGATTGTTTTATGATGGGCTTTGAGAGCGAGATACCTTTTAGAGCGAGTTAGAGCGAGATATTGAGAAAGCCAAAATCAACCGACTCATTGGTTGCCCTTACAGTCCTTACTCTCACTGGTTACGCTGATTAATTACTGTTTTGCTAGCTACCGTTTAGCTACTGCAAATAAATCAACTTAGCTTATAACTTCCAATCAATTGTAAACCAGTCGGTTCTTGAGAATTACCCACTGCCTCAATAGTCACGATTGAACAGGATGTGATCTGGCAATGACACCGGTGAAAATTCACCCCACACTTCACCCTGCACTTTATAGCCGAACCTACGGCTGAACCCTTATGACCCTCACGCGCCCCACTCAATTAAGCACACTTCGCCAAACCTGGGATAACACTCACCTTTTTAGCAGCACGAACGATCCGCTGATTGCTAGCACAATCGAAACCCTAGAAGGCGAGATTGCCCGCATAGACGCAGCCTGCAAATCCTTCACAGCACTGATTCCATCGGCCGACACCATCCCTGAAAGTGAATATGCGCCCCTCATTGACAAAATTCGTAGCCTTCACCAGCAGCGTCAGGAAATTTCAGATCGTCTGGGTAATGTCAGCACCTACATCTACACCGCGCTGAGCACCGACACCCAAGATCCGAGTGCTAGCACCTACAAGCCTACACTGCAAAAGCTAGGCGCTGATCTTCAAGCGGCAATGACGCCATTTAACGTGTTTCTAGTGCGGGTGAGCGATCGCTTCATCAGCACCCTATTTGCCGACCCTACGCTCAGCGAACTCTCGTTTTTTATTCACCACCAGCGCAAACTCAAAGATCAGCTGCTCAGTGTCGCTGAAGAGCAGCTGATCACCGCACTCGCGACCAATGGTCTCCATACCTGGGGAAATTTGTACACTGAGCTAGCAGGCATGCTCAAGTGTGACGTAGCGGGCAAGTCGATGGGATTAGCCACCGCCGCTAACTTACTGAGCGATCCTAAATCCGCTACTCGGCAGGCCGCTTGGCAGGGCATCCGAGCAGCTTGGAGCACTCAGCAAGCTGCCGTTGCAGCGGGCCTTAATGCCATCAATGGCTGGCGATTAGAAGAGTCTCAAAAGCGTGGTTATCACCGTCAGCTTCACTATCTCGACAAAAGCTGTCATCAAAGTCGCATTGAAAGAGAGACTTTAGATGCCTTGATGGAGATGACCTATCAAAATCGAAGCATTGGGCACAGAGCGCTCAAGGCCATGGCCCAAGCCATGGGGCAAGCGCAGATGAATCCTTGGGATTTAATGGCCCCTGCACCTGATCTGATCGCGGAGAAGACGGCGGACAAAGCAGTTCAGATTGGGTTTGAAGAAGCGATCGCCCTCATCGCTAACGCCTTCAATCACCTTACCCCCGAAATGGGTGACTTTGCCATCATGATGGCCGAAAAAGGATGGATAGATGGCAAACCCACTCCTAACCGGGCCACCGGTGCCTACTGTGCTAATTTCGCTAATCCCCGTGAACCGCGCATTTTTCTCACCTACGAAGGCTCCATGAGCAACGTCATCACCCTTGCTCATGAGCTAGGTCACGCTTGGCACAACTGGGTGATGCGCGATCTCTCTCCAACAGAAAGCCGTTACCCTATGACCCTCGCTGAAACAGCCAGCATTTTTGCCGAAACCCTGGTGCGTGACGCGCTCATGCAGAAAGCTCAAACGCCTGCCCAGCAGCGCCAGATTGCCTGGGAAGACGCCAGCAGCGCTGCCGTTTTTCTCCTTAATATTCCCGCTCGCTTTGAATTTGAAAAACGCCTTGTTGAAGCCCGCAAGCAAGGAGCCGTTCGCCCCGCTCAACTGCGCGAAATGATGAGCGAAAGCTGGAAAATGTGGTACGAAGACAGCCTCAGCGAATATAATGATCTCTTCTGGGCCAGCAAGCTTCACTTTTCTATTTCCGGCCTAGGCTTTTACAACTACCCTTACCTGTTCGGCTATCTCTTTAGCCTTGGCATCTACGCCCAGCAGACAGTATACGGCAGCCAATTCAATCAGCGCTATACCCGCTTGCTTCGTGATACGGGCATTTTAAGCGCCGAAGATGTGGTTCAAAAACATCTGAAAAAGGATCTTAAAAGCCCGGAGTTTTGGCAGGACAGCCTAAATATTGTAGAGAGATCCGTGGGACGATTTGAGCAACTCGTTCAAAAGATCTAATAACTAGCTGACGATAGATCCAACAATTGCCTGATCAGCGTTAAGCAGATTACATTGATTTTCTATGAGCGTAATGTCTGCTCTAAAAATTGCTCGATAAAATGCAGGGCTAGCTGATTGCTGACGCCGCTGAATATTTTGTCAAAGGCGTGCTCGGCCCAAGGAATTTTGACAAAGGCGGCGGCGGTGCCGCTGAGCTTTAGCAGGTCGTAGAGTTTGCGGCCAAATCGAGCTTCGACAATATGATCGCGGCCACCATAGATCAGCAGTACAGGGGGTAGCGCATTGGGCTCAGGTGACCTGATGGCCGCTTGGACGTAGGTTATGGGTGAGGCTTGAGCATAAGCTGCCGGAAATTCGCTTGGAGTGCCGCCCATGAAGGCAGAAAGTACTTGCTTAACATCTATCGGATCGGGATTAGGTGGATCGCTGTAGCCTGCGGCCAGATCCACCGGACCGTAGTAGTCGATGATGCTGCGGATGTTGGCATTGGGCTGAAAGCCTGCTAGCAGGGCTAGATGAGCACCGGCCGACCAGCCCAGAAGGGCGATTGCATCTCGATCAATTTCATAGTCATCAGCGTGATCGCGTACAAATGCCAATGCGGTTTGGACATCTTCAAGCTGTGTGGGAAAGCGATACTGCGGCGCATGGCGATAGTCAATTGCAACCACGACATAGCCTCTGGTCGCTAGAAAACGAGCGATCGCTTCACTGCTTGTCGGGCTACCTTCGGCCCAACTGCCGCCGTAAATGGTTACCACTGCCGGATAGCGGCCGGGTAATAGGGGCTGATAAAGATCTAATGTCAGTTCAGTGCCTGCTGGCCTCGCAAAGGGAATGTGGGTTTGCGATCGCACCTCACCTACCGGCAGCCCTCGAACCAAATTGAGCCCAGAAAAAGGACTAGAAGAAATGGCCTGACGAGCGCTAGAAAAGGCCATCGCCATTGACTGTTCAGCTTGGGCAACGGCGCTAGGCTGCTGAATTAGGGGCCAGCTGCCTAGCCCCAAACTGGATAGTAATATTGCTATCAGCAAAACCGTCGTGGGACTGAAGCCGCCGTGAAATGCCCCCCGCTTGGCGCGCCGCCTAGAAGTAGCTGAGGCAACGGCCAGTACCACTCCTAATAAAGTAAGGCTGATAGCAGCCAGCAGCGGACTAATTTCAGGTGCACCAACGGCCAGCGGCAACCAAAATAGCGTGGGCGCTGGCAAAACAATCCACAAACTGAGAAAAAAAGTTGCTCCAGCTAGTAGCCAAACGATTGCGCGTCCGATTGCCAAAGAGATACTCCAGAATAATGGCTAAAGTTTAAAGATTTGATAAAGTTAGCGATTTTCCTAACACCTTTGGCTCACTTTTTTGTCTTTATCGTTGAGCACTGGTTGCTTAAGGTCGTATTTGAGGGGGCGCATCAGTTTACGCCCTAATGCGCGCTAACGTCCAAATCATTGAGCCTCTGAGTCCTCCTTGTTACCTACATGCCTTGGCGATCGCTGGCACAACGCATATGCCCCAAAGTCTGGTTTTGAACCTAACCACCCAGTCAGCTATTCCTCGACAGCACCTTCAGGGTTACGCCCTTCAGCAGCTGTTTTTTAGCCTGATCGAAAGCGTTGATCCTGAGCTATCTCACATTTTGCGTCGAGACAAGCAAAACCGCTCTTATAGTCTAAGTGCGATCCAAATCGAGTCATTGGATAACGAGTCGTTAACTGACGGATCCGCTAGCCTTCAGGCGATCGCTAGCGATCAGTCTTCGGCCTTAGGAAATCTGCACCTGCTGAGCCCCAAAGCCTACGCCAGTGAACTGCAATACACTCACCATCAGGCGATCGCAGCCAATACCCTCTGCTGGTGGCGGATTACGTTTTTAGATGATGCCTTATTTGATCACTTATTTTTTTTGTGGAATCAACTGCGCGATGAGGTTTTTCCGCTCGGCGCTAGCAGCGTTGTTATAGGCGCAGTAACTGCCGAGCTACCTGGTTTGGGCTGGTCTTCTAGCTGTAGCTACCGAGACATCTACGAGCACGCATCAACCCGTACTCGCGATATTCATCTTGAATTTATCACCCCTGCCACGTTTGAAAAAGAAGGTTTTATCACCCCTCTACCGACCACCGAAGCGCTCTTCCACCCCCTACGCCGACGTTGGAACCGCTACAGTGGCTTAGTCTTTGCCCCGAGTTTGATTAGCGGCATCGTGCCTTCTTCTTTCAACATTCAAACAGAATCGGTTCAAAACGCAGAGCGTCATTCGGTTCGCACTTTGGTGGGCTGCACGGGGCAGATCAGCTTTCGGATTGCCGGCGATCGCGATCCGCTGATCATTAAGCGTATTAATACCCTGGCTGATTTTACTCGCTACTGCGGTGTAGGCCGCAATACTCGCTTTGGCATGGGGGTCATTCGCCGAGTAACTCAAGCGCAATTAGCGAGGTATCAGCCGCCGACACATCACTGCTGTATCGAGACTAGATAGTAGAAAAATTCCAGTAAAATAGGCTCTCATCGTATCGCGCGAGCCTTATGCTTACCAAGCTTATTCGTAAGCTAAGTCCCGATCAAGGGGCTTATCTGGGGTTGATGGTCGTGACGGCCCTGAGCTTTGGGTTGCGATTTTGGCACATAGGGCGTTTTGATACTCTCGTTTTTGATGAAGTCTACTATGTCAAATTTGCTCAGGCTTACTTAGCCGGTATGCCCGAGTTTGATGCCCATCCACCTTTGGGTAAGTACCTGATTGCTGCTGGCCTTTTTCTTACTAGGGGCTCGTTTTTAGCTGATTCAATTCGCTATCGGTGGATGAATGCTGTCATTGGGAGTCTGGTGCCTTGGCTCGTGATGGGTATTGCCTTTACCCTGAGCACACTAAACACGCTACCCGAGCAGCGATCGCATCTCCAAAACACGGCCAAAAACTGGACATTTTCTTGTCTAGCCGGTGGCTTTGTCGCGATTGATGGCTTATTTATCACGGAGTCTCGCTATGCATTGATTAATATATACCTAGTTTTTTTTGGCTTATTAGGTCATTGGCTGTGGCTACAAGCTCACCGCCTTCAGCGTCAACAGTCAGCCTCGTCTGCGGCTGTAAAGGCAACTGTTTATCGGGTATTGGCAGCGATAGCTTTGGGCTGTGCGATCGCCACCAAATGGAATGCTCTGGGCTACTTACTCACGCTGTTGATTTGGGAGCTGTGTCAAAAAAATAGTCTCTTTCGAGGGTCTCGACAAATCCATCCATTCAAAGCACTGCGCAGACAGCTCGCCTTCCTGGGTATCTATGGCATTCTCATTCCTATCTTTACCTATAGCGCGCTCTGGTGGCCGCACCTCCATTTGAGTAAAGAGCACTTGATTGCGTTGCACCGTACCTTACTCACCTTCCATGTCAATTTGGCGGCTAGCAGTCACCCGGCCTGCTCCGAGTGGTATAGCTGGCCGCTACTTATTAAGCCCATTGCTTACTGGTACGAAAAAAAAGATGCCTGGGCTTATACTGTCAACAACTTAGGGAATCCCGCGCTTTGGTGGCTTGCGAGTGCTGCTATTGCGGTTCTAGCTATAGCCACAGTAATAAATATTACCAACACTGCTGTAAGTTCTGTTCAAAATGCGCTTTCTAAAAAGCCTGCCACTGATTCATTGAATAATTCTCTGAACAGTTCTTTGAACAACTCTCCACATGGCTTTGCAAATAATCCTAATTTGAGGACTTATCTACTCATTGGCTACACCGTAAATTGGCTGCCGTGGATGATGGTTAGCCGCTGCACTTTCATTTATTTGTATATGCCTGCGGTTATCTTCAGCTTCATGACGTTAGCTTGGCTAGTCAGCGAGTGGCTGTACTCGCCAGTTAATCGGCCTTGGGCAAAAATTGTGGCCTGGATCATGCTAGGAGCGATCGCACTATCGTTTTTATTTTGGCTACCGCTCAGTCTCGGCTTACCGCTCACTCCTGACCGGCTGAACTGGCGCTGGTGGCTGAGATCTTGGATTTAGTAGCGATTGCCGGATCGCTTTAGCGTTCACCTATCGAAAACGACCCTTGAGCCACAGCAATTATCCATCCCCAACGAGAGCCAAACAGCTGAAATAGCAAGCCAATGGGAAATCTAAGGCAAAAGATACTCACCGTATCGCACCTTAAGTGCGCCTTAATCCAACAAATACACCCCATGAATACGTTTGATCTCAACAGTAGGGTTCCGGTTTTATCTAGCCTGCCGCCTGAGGCTAGAGCTTGGCTGACCGGTTTGCCTTGGCAAGAGCGGCGGTACGTGCTGTCGCTCTGTCATTTGGTGTGCGCCACGCCCTCAGCGCAGCAGGCCGAATTTTTAGATGCTTACACCGCTGAAGGGCTGCTCTCTCGAATTGTGCACGATGCAGACACGCGCGAACGGGTGAATGAGTACTTGGCTCACTTTCACAGCCAAGCAGACATTGATGACCTCACCGTGAGGAGATACATTCGACAGGTGTATGTGCATTCGGTGAAAGATGCGCGATCGCGCCCTGATCTCTACCTAGAAACCGCACTGAGTCTGATGGGCAGCGCCCACGAGCACAGCAGTGTGCTCAGCTATATTTTGGGCTTTGAGATTTTGAAGCTGCTTTTTGCTATGAGCTGGGAACAGCACGAGCGGCTCTACCACTTGCAGCCCAACCAAGAGGACTTCACCCGCGAATACATTCGCCCCGTGCAAGAGGCCCACAAGCGTCACGGCATCGTCATCCCCAAAGACGAAAAAACCTTTTTCGCCCGCCGCGACTACTTCATTCGTCGGCCCAATATTCATCCTCATCGTATGGTCAGCTTGATTATTGAAGCCTTTACCGCCGATAAAATTATCGAGCTAGGCTTTGCCGTACTCAGACACCCCAACGCCATTCACTACGATCACACCTACATTTACAGCGATTTAGAAAGTCCGCTAGAAAGCCCGCTGGAAACACTATCTGTCGAACATTCACCCGCAAGATCGCCACAAGAATCGCCGCCATCTGATTCTCAGCTAGTAGAGCCCCCGCTAGCGGATTCTCAACCCGCCGATCCTGATCACGCATATCTCTCTGAGCCTACGGACGCATTAAACGAGTTTTCAGCTCTTTTCGCGATACATGACGAGGGTAAATAAAAACAATAGTTGTAGAGCAAACCATCGAAAGGATTTTTGCTACGCTAATAAAGCTAACTGAGTAAGGCATCTCTGATGTTTGGTCGGCGTCTGAGCAAAGAAAAATACATCAACCCGCTGACAGATTTTGGCTTTAAGCGACTGTTTGGCAGTGAGCCGAATAAAGCATTGTTGATCGATTTTTTGAACGTCATCTTACCAGCCAAGCACACTATCAGTGACTTGAGCTACCGCAATAGCGAAAACGTTGGGAATACAGCTGTTGATCGTAAGGCCATCTTTGATATCTACTGTAAAAGTAAAAGTGGCGAACGATTTATTGTTGAAATTCAAAAAGCCAAACAGAACTATTTTAAAGATAGAAGCGTTTACTATTCGACCTTTCCCATTCAGGAGCAGGCCCAAAAAGGAGATTGGGATTATCAGCTATCACCCGTTTATACCGTCGGCATTCTAGACTTTATTTTTGATGACCACAAGAACGACGATATTATTCTGCATAGGGTGGAGTTAAAAAATCAGAACTGTGAAGTCTTTTATGACAAGCTTAAATTTCTTTATATAGAGCTGCCTAAATTCAGAAAAACCGTTGATCAGCTAGATACTCATTTTGATAAGTGGTTATTTTTATTAAAGCACCTGCCTGATTTGAGCGATCCGCCTCAATCGCTACAGGAAGTAACTTTTAAGCAGCTATTTGAGGTTGCTGAAATAGCTAACTTCTCTGCTGAAGAACAGGATGCTTACGAAGACAGCTTAAAGTACTATCGAGATCTTAAAAACGTAGTCGATACATCAAGGCAAGACGGATTTGAAGATGGATTTAAAGATGGGCGTGAATCTGCTACGACTCGTTTGATTATTCGGCAGCTAAATAAACGGTTTGACGGGCTTTCAGAGAATACTCAGTCAGCCATTAGAGCCCTAAACGTGGAAGTTTTAGATGAGTTGAGCGAAGCTTTACTCGATTTCTCTAGTTTAGACGAGCTAGATCAATGGCTAGATGAAAAGTCTTAAGAAGGAGCCCACAACGCGGGTGACAGTTGTGACAGTGCTTGTAAGTGAGCGGGTGAGTCGAGATCAACGCGCATTAGCGCCATACAATACACCCAGCATTGGAAATTGACCGGAGGTTGATTAGCATGAAGAATTTGCCAAGACGATATCGAGCGCGCGTTAGATGGGCGATCGCCGCTATCGCGATCGCCGCAGCTTCAAGCATTTTTTACGCTATTAATCCAGGTGCACCTCTATCTGCTGATCT
>JBGTNW010000196.1:0-9567 GCA_041742865.1 Phormidesmis sp. | reverse complement strand
AGGTGCTAGATGCTGTTGGGGCACTTCATCTAGGATAGTGATTTTTGACAGGAGTGATTTTTGACAATATTCGGCGGTACAGGCGCGCGCACCGCAGGCGAGAGGCGCAGAGAGCTGGAACTAAGTGGGCTTTAGGACAGTCAAATTGAGTAGTTTTTGGGGCGCTTCGTCGTTTCACGCTCGTCGTTTTACGCTCATCGTTTTACAAAGGCCATCTCTTCATAAAGGGTCGCTATGCCAGAGACAATCTCAACCCTCGCCGCTCAGAGCTTGGCTTTGTTGCCTAGTTTGTCAGCAGATAGCTCAGCAGATAGCTCAGCAAATGAAACAAACCATCCAAATCCTCTGAATGCTGATCCACACAGCGCGTTGAGTCTGCATCAGCTGATCGAAAAGCAAGCAGCCCTAACGCCTGATGCCGTAGCCATTATTCACGAAGCGCGATCGCTTACGTACCAAGGGCTAAATCAGCGGGCAAACCAGCTGGCTCACTATTTAGTGACGCTAGGCGTAAAAGCGGAGCAGTTAATTGGCATTTGTGTGGAGCGATCGCCCGAAATGATCGTCGCCTTTCTAGGTGTACTCAAAGCCGGTGCGGCCTATGTGCCCATTGATCCAACCTACCCTGAGGCGCGACGGCAGCACATTTTAGCCGATGCCAACGTAGAGATTACGCTCACTCAAACTGATCTGGCCCCGATGATGGCTGCCGATGGCAATCAGCTAATTTGTTTGGATGCAGCTGATTCGATGCTGGCTCAGCAAAGTCAGGAGAATTTGGGTCAGGAGAATTTGGGGATTTCTCTGCGAGATGAACAACTCGCCTATGTCATTTATACCTCCGGCTCGACAGGCAACCCTAAAGGGGTGATGGCCCATCATCGGGGCCTAGTGAACTACAGCCTAGCGCTGGCCGAAGCGCTGGAACTCACCGCCGCTGATCGGATGCTTCAGTTCTCGACGATGAGCTTTGACTTCATTGTCTCGGAGGTGTACCCAACGCTGGCAACAGGCGGCGCGCTGGTGCTGCGCTCCGATGAAATGGTGACCTCGACACAGGCATTTTTAGACTTTATTAGCGCGACTGAAGTTAGTGTTATTCAGTTCACAACCGCCTTTTGGCACGAACTTGTCAGCGGGTTAGAGCGACTCAATGCCACCTTGCCTCAAAGCTTGCGATTGCTGTTGTTTGGCGGCGAAAAAGCGTCTTTGGCCCTCTGCCAGCAGTGGATCGAGAAAATTGGTGATTACCCTAGGTTGTTCAATGCCTACGGCCCGACCGAGGCGACGGTGATTACCACGCTTTATGACGTGGTGGCTGAAGGTTACGACGGCATTCGCGATCTGCCGATTGGGCGAGCGATTCGCAATGCGCAGACCTATGTTCTCGATGAGAGTTTGCAGCCGGTTGCATCCGGTGAGGTCGGTGAGCTTTACATTGGTGGGCCGGGGGTAACGCGGGGCTATCTGAATTTGCCCCAGAAGACGGCCAGTGTGTTTGTGCAAAGCCCTTTTGAAGAGAGAAGTCGCCTTTACAAAACAGGTGATTTGGTTCGCATGGATGACAGCGGCCTGATTGAGTTTGTGGGCCGAGTTGATTTTCAGGTAAAAATTCGCGGTTTTCGAATTGAGCTGGGTGAAATCGAAAGCTGTTTGGATAAATACCCAGCGATTCAGCATCGAATAGTGGTAGCTCGTGAAGATGCATTGGGCGCGCAGCCAACCGAGAAACGTCTCGTTGCCTACATTGTGATCAAGCCGGGGAAAGAGCTAGACCGGCAAGATTTAAAAGACTTTTTACAAGCGCATCTACCGGCCTTTATGATGCCATCTGCGATTGTGGTGATGCCAGCGCTGCCCAAAAATGCCAATGGCAAAATAGATCGCAACGCCCTGCCCGCCCCGATCTACGAAGACTCGCAGCGCGTAATAGTGCCCCCACGCACGCCGCTTGAGCATCAGCTTGTAGATCTATGGCGCTCAGTTCTGGGGGTTGAGGCCATTGGCATTACTGACGATTTCTTTGAGCTAGGCGGCCATTCTCTATTGGTGATGCGGCTTTTCAGTGAGCTAGAAGCGCTGTTTGCTCAGCGTCTGCCGCTAGTCGAAATCTTTAAAGCGCCCACCATCGAGCAAATGGCTGAGCGGCTAGCGCAGATCACAAGTGATTCGGGTTCTACTCAGCCGCTAGCGCCATTGCTAGATTGCGCCGAAGACAATGCCCTAATCCCGCTTAAGCTTGGCAAGCTCACCCCACCACTATTTTTGGTGCATGATTTTGACGGCGATACAGGGCTCTACATTCACCTTGCCCGCCGGCTCCAAGGCCAAAGCCAAACCCCTGAGGCTGAAGAAAACATTCGTCCGATTTACGGCATACAGCCTCAGCACACAGATACCATTCCTTTACTCCAGAGCCGCATTCCGGAGATGGCGCAGCACTGCATTGAGCAAATGTGCCGTCTTCAGCCGCATGGCCCTTACCTGGTGGGCGGGCTGTGCGTCGGTGGGGTGATTGCGTCTGAAGTGGCTCTTCAGCTAGCGCGTCAGGGTGAACAGGTAGCGCTAATTCTGCTGGATTCGCCTGAGCCCAGTTTAAAAAATCAGGCGAGATTCATTATGGATGAGCGCAAAAAACGCTTTACTCAAGTGCTGGCCTCAAAAGACTGGGCGACGATTGTGCAGCAAGGCTGGCAAAAGGGACTGAATTTGATGCGGTATGAAGTGAGCGATCGCTATCAAACAACCCTCGCCTGCGCCCGCACCCGAGCCTTCCGCTGGTATCAAGATCGCGGCTGGCTGCTCTCTAAAACCTGGCCTAAAACCCTACCCAAAGCGCTACAAGGCTTGCCTGTGCGCGAGTTAATTGCCTTTGCCTACCGCACCTATCACCCTCAAGCACAGCTAACCGGCCCGGTGCTGCTGATTCGCGCCACCGAAGGAGATGGCTCAAAAGCCGATCAGCCCTACGCCAAGCTTTCAGGCGTGCCACTGCTAGGTTGGGACAATCGCGTTCAGCAAAAAATAGAAGTTTGCGACGTGCCCGGAGGCCATTCCACCATGCTCAGCGACCAGCATGTTCAGGCGCTAGCGAATGCCCTAGAGTCGTTTATTGATCGCGCACTCAATAGCTTTTCTCTCTCTTAGCCGATCTTCTCCAAGTTTCTTATTTATCTTCAATTCCAGTTATTCACTTTCGTTCTTCATTTAATTGGTTTCATGATTGCAACGCCTCACAACATCACCGCTAACGCTATTGCTGACGCCGCTATTGACTATTCAATCCCCCAAATCTCTTGGGCCTCCGAAGACTACGCCGCCTTTGGCAAAAAAACGCAGCTATTTGACCATGCCTACCACCAACTGCCTCTGTTTGAAACCTCAGCGCTGATCGCTTTACTCGACAGCTACCCGCGCTCATGCCTTCAAGCGTTTACAATGGGCACCGACAAAACGCAGCGCTCAGACTGGAAAAGTGTAGACATTTCGCCCAACAGCAGCGGGACAGATTTATGGCAGGCTGTCGAAAAAGGTCGCCTGTGGCTCAACATTATCTCTTTAGAAAAGCATCATCCGGACTACGCCGATCTAGTCAAAGGCATGTACGCCCATTTGGAGGAGCGCTGTCCGCAGTTGGGCGATTTGGTGGCTAGCTACACCACAATGCTGATTTCATCGCCGGGTGCGCAGGTGTATTATCACCTCGACGAGTCGCCGAATATGCTGTGGCATATCAGCGGCCAAAAGCGGCTCTGGGTATATCCGGCAATGGATTTGCGATTTGTGCCCCAGAACTTTTTAGAAGAGATTTATACGGGCGAAATTGCTGAATTTTTGCCTTACTCCCCTGAATTTGATGAGGCTGCGCAAAGCTTTTTATTGACGCCCGGGAAAGTGGTGTCTTGGCCTCACAATGCCCCTCATCGGATTGAAAATCTGACGATGAATGTCTCACTGACGACGAGTTTTAGAGCGCCTATGCAGCGCCGAAGAGAGCTGGTGCAAAAGGCTAATCGCTACATTTTGCGCAATCTCGGTGTGCAGAATCGCTCGATGGCAGAAGTGGGATTTATTCCAGCACTGAAGCAGTTGAGCTACCGAGCAATCAATAAGCTGAAGCCCTTTGAGCCGACTAAACACCCGCACGATGATTACGTGACCGATTTGCAGATAGATTCTAGCTCACCCAACGGCTTGCGCAAACTCGATCAAGCGGTGGTCGCTTCCTTCTCTAAAGACCGGCGGTAGTTTATCTAGGATGACTAGATCACCATTGCCTGATTGATGTCCCAGAATATGGCTCCTAGCTGATTAATGATCGAGTGGAAATAGTAGCGCTCAGAAACTATGAAGCTGAGGTCTTTTATAATCTCATATGGCTCTGCTTCGTTCAGAATCATCAACCTGTTGATATATTGCTATAGGTCTAATTTTGTAGTGAGTTCCTTTGTATGGCCAAGCTATCGGTAGAGCTACAGCGATATTTTTTGAGTAACGGTGCTCCAAGTGTCGAGACGACTGACGCTTTGCCTCAGCATTCACCGGAGCCTTTACAGGAGCCTACAGGTAAACCGATCAGCGCTAAAAAAGAAGTGACGCTCAACGAAATTTTAGAAATTGCGGGAGAGCGTACCTTTGGCTTTTTGTTTGTGCTGCTGTCGCTGCCCTCAGCTTTGCCAATTCCGGCTCCCGGATACTCTATTCCCTTTGGGATTGTGATGCTTGTGCTAGCAGTGCAGCTGATTATCGGCGCGGAACAGCCCTGGTTACCTGAGAAGTTTCGGCGCAAGGGTTTTGATCGCACCACAGTTCAAGGCTTTATTAGCAAAGGATTACCTTGGTTGCGGCGGATTGAAACCGTTTCTCGGCCTCGGCTGACGACGGTGTGCACCAGTAGAACCGGGCGGCTGGTGATTGGAGTTGCGATCGCGCTGATGTCTATTTCTATGATGATCCCCATCCCGCTCACCAATACGCTGCCTGCCATCGGCATTTTTGTCACCGGCTTTGGTCTGCTAGATGACGATGGCGCAATTAGCCTTGCGGGCCTCACCATTTGCACCCTAGCGGCTGCGACTACCTCTACCATAATCTACCTCGTTATGCGTCTAGGCGTAGCGGGTATGGAGCAAGTAGTAGAAGCCACCAAAAATTGGGTGAAGCCTTAAATAAACCGATCAAGCGCGGCTTTGAGCGCGGCGACTTCTGCTTCAATGTTGCCTTCATCGACCGCGCGGGTAATGCATTCGCTCAAATGCTCATCTAAAATGATCCGGGCGACCCGATCTAGGCCGCCACGTACGGCGGCGATTTGAATCAGCACATCCGGACAAGCGCGATCATCTTGCACCATTGTTTTGATGCCGCGAAGGTGGCCTTCCATGCGAGAGAGCCGGTTGATAATGCGTTTGCGAGAAGCCTCGCTGTGAATGTGAGCGTTGTCTGGAGGGTGATCGGCACCAGGATGATTGCCCTGAGAATGGGGATGATCGCGATTGGGAGGCGGATTTTTGGCTGAGGGGCGATCGCTTGTCAAAGCTGCTGCGGATTCTTTGTCTACCGATTCTGTCAAGGCAGGAACTGAAATCGCTGGCGAGACAGGCGCTGCTGACAGATCAAGGGATACATCTGCTGACGAGTGAGTTGCTGGCGAATAGGCTGAGGAAGGCTTCACTAAAAAAACTCTAAATGAACTCTAAATGAATTGAGCAGGGCGACTGTATCAGCCGACAGTGATAGTGTTTTTAAAAGATGGTTTTTTAAGATTGCTAGCGGCATTTGAAGGATTGCTAAGCTTTAGTATTTTATCGCAAAGTCTTTGAAGCAGTGGCTGATCGTGACTGATGACTACCAAGCCGATATGCCGCTGGCGAACAAAGGCCAAGACGGCTTGCCAAATTAGCGCTTGGGTATTGGCATCGAGCATGGCGGTCATTTCATCGGCAATCAGGTATTGAGTTTGAGAATTGAGAATGCGGGCTATGGCCACTCGCTGCAACTCGCCGCCGCTAAGCTCGTGCGGGTAGCGCCGCAGCCAACCGGCATGAATGCCCAAAGCTTCTAGCTGAGCCGGTTGGGGTGAGCCGCCTTCGCGCAAAATTTGATCAATCCGCCAGCGAGGATTGACTGCTAGCTCAGGATTTTGAAACACCAGCTGCACCGGGCAATAGCCGGTTGTGATCAGCGATCGCCCTGCTACGCTCACGGTCCCTTGATTGGGCGGTAAATACCCGGCTAGCAGCTTGGCTAAGGTTGTTTTGCCATAGCCCGAAGGGGCCGAAAGACCCAGCACTTCGCCAGGATTCACGCTCAGGCTTTTATGTTCAATCACCCAGGCCAGATGATCGCCATAGCGAAACCACAAGTTTTCACCCTTCAGCATGAAGACACCTCACCCATCCATTGTTTACGGCTCTAAGTGCTGGCCGATCAGCGAGGCAATGATCGCTGACTTGAGCGCAGCGATCGCTAAACAGACACCCCACCGGGAGCTGATCGGGGCTAGGCTGATTTCCCGGCACGGGCACAAAGTCATTTTGCGGGAGCGATCGCCACAGCGCCTGCGTATACGGGTGCCGGAGTTTGCCTGCTGTAAAGTCTGGCGCTGCGGCAATCTCCACAGTCGTTCCGGCGTAAAATACCGCTACCCGGTCGGCAATTTGCAGCGCTGCTTCGATATCGTGCGTAATTAAAATCACCCCCCGCCCTTCTAAGGCAAGCTCTCGCAGATGACGTAAGGTTTCGATGACCGCATTCGGATGCAGCCCGGGCGTGGGCTCATCGGCAATAATGAGTTCCGCTTGGGTGACTACAGCCGTAGAGACCAGCACGCGCCTAGCCATGCCGCCAGAGACTTGAAAAGGGTAGCGATCGCGCGTCGCCACCGGTAAGCCATAGCGGCCAAAGGTGCGCGCTACGCTGGCTTTAGCGGCCGGTTTGGGCTGCCCCGAGAGCTGTGCCACCCGCTGAACCTGACGCCCTACCGTCATTAGCGGATCTAAATAACCAACAGACTGTGGGACCAGGGCAATGGTTTTACCGCGTAAGGCTCGGCAGCGTTCGGGGGTGAGCAACTCGCCGTGCAGGTGCATAGTGCCGCTGATGGCTGCATTGTCCGGCAAAATGCCCAGCAGCGCATGGGCTAAAAGGCTTTTGCCCGAGCCGCTAGCGCCCACAACAGCCACCACTTCCCCGGCCTGCACGTCTAAATCTAAATCGGTGATGACAGTGAGCTGTTGGCGGCGAAGCCCCTGATCATATTGCGTAAAAGTGACGCCCAAGTTAGTAATGCTCAGCATAATGATCTCCCATGACTTAGGCTAATTTTGGCTAGTTTTGGGATCGAGCAGTGATCGCACATTCTCGCCGAGCCAGTCAAAAGCTTTGACGGACAGCAGCAGCAGCACGCCGGGCATGACCCCTAGCCACCAGTAGCCGGTCGATAAGTGGCGCATCGATTCTGCCAAAATAATGCCAATTGCCGGTAAGTGAGGCGATAGCCCAATGCCAATAAAAGACAGCGCCGCCTCATGCAAAATCGCATGAGGAAACAGCAGAATCAGACCCACAATTAGCTGCGGGACAATGTGCGGCACCATGTGATGACGCGCAATCCAAAGCGGTGGCTTTCCTAAGCGGTGTGCTAACCGCACATAGTCGGCGCTATTAACTTGCAACACTTCAGCGCGAATGACCCGCGCCAGACTCGTCCAATGCGTGAGGGCAACGGCAATAATCACTCCCTTAGTGCCGCCGCCGACCGCAAAGGCAATCAGAATAAGCAGCACCAAATGCGGCAGACTAAAGAATACATCGACAATCCAGATCACCACTGCATCCACCCAGCCGCCGAAGGTACCCGCCGCTAGCCCTAAGCCAGTGCCAATCAGGGCGCTGACGCTAGCGGCTAATAGCCCCACTCGCAAACTCAATGACAGGCCGTGGAGCGATCGCCTCAACATATCGCGCCCTAGCCAATCCGTCCCAAATAAATGCTCCAATGAAGGCGGCTGATTGCGCTGAGTAAGGACGGTGCTGAGCCCCGAATCACCTAAAATCCACGGGCTAAAGATAATACCCAACAGAAAAAGGCTACCGATGGCCAATGCCGCGAGCGTCCGCTGCCGTCGATTGTTCGCTAGCCTTCTGGTTAGATGCTGAGGGTGGGGTGAGTTCTGTTGGGGCGAGTGGGCTATTAGGGTCATCGCTTTACCTGGGCGCTCAAGCGCATACGCGGATCGATTATCGGATAGGCTAAATCTGCCAGCGTATTGCCGGTATAAACAAACAGGGCGCTAAAAAACACAATGCCGACCAACAAAGGAATATCGCTTCTCAGCGCTGCCTGCACGGTCGCTTCGCCTAATCCAGGGTAGGCAAACACCTGTTCTACCAGCACCGACCCCCCAAACAATTCGCTCAAAGAGGCAAACTGTAGCGTAATCGCCGGTAATAGAATATTGCGAAAGCCGTGGTAGCGCACGATGTTCCACAGGCTTTCGCCTTGGGCTTGGGCAAATAGCACGTAGTCACTGTTGAGCACATCAATCAGCTTTTGGCGGGTGTGCAAAGCGATGTTGGCAATGCCGACAATGCTCAGGGCCAAAGCAGGCAGCAGCAGGTGGTGTAAATGCTGCCAAAGTGTGACCTCTTGCGACAACACGCCCGGCGGCGCAGCGCAGCAAATGGGCGCAATCTTAAATGAAACGGCAAACACAATCAGCAGCAGCAGCGCCACCCAAAACGTCGGCGAAGAAGCCAACGTGTAGGCATAGAGGCGGATCAGACGATCTATCCACCGCCCTTCTAGCGCACCAGCGACAATCCCTAGCGCTAGGCCAAAAAAGCCAGATAGTAGCCAGGCGATCGCCAGCATCTGCAAAGATGCCTGAAACCGCGAAGCAATCACCTCACTCACCGGCTGATTAAACACCATAGAAGTGCCCCAATTCCCCTGCACCAGCTGCGTAAGCCAATCGAGAAAGCGGCCCCACATCGGCTGATCAAGTCCCCAGCGCTCCGCAATTAAAACCTGTTGTTCAGCGCTAATTTGCATCATATCTGCACCGATGTACGCCTTCACCGGATCAATCGGGGATAGGCTCAGCAGCACAAAGGTAAACACCGCCACTGCCATTAGCAACAGCGCCAATCGCAGCAGCTTTTGACCTGCAAATATCAAAATCGCCCTCATGGACATGTCCAGGTCCACTGATCAATATTGGCTGTAATCGGCCAGCCATGACCATGAGGCTCTACTTGAGGATTGCCAATATCCAGACACTCACTGACAAAGTAGGTATGATCCAAATTCACCAGCCAAGCCCAAGCCGCGTCACCTTTGGTCGTAACGCCTTGAGTCCCGTCCCACTGAGCCGCCTTCCAAAACGTCACCGCTTCGGCTTCAGAAGGTGCGCCCATTGCCAAATCCAAGGTGCTATCAATCGCTGTATTGGCGTAGTAGCCCGCATTGTAATAGTCTCCCTGGGCCGATTGAGAATGATATAGGTTGTACATCTCAGTTTGGTCATGGCTACCCCAGCCAAACACCACCACATTACTGTGCAT
>JBGTNW010000195.1:0-22102 GCA_041742865.1 Phormidesmis sp. | reverse complement strand
TCAAACTTAAAGATACATGCAAACGACATCGTACCTTTTGCTCGTAAGCGCGCTCTTGTAGCTGCCGCCTAACAACCTCTTATAGGTTCGAGCGTCTGAGCTGTGACTCCGTTAATCAGCCCGGACTAAACCCCCAACGGATGCGCTGCCAAACTTTCTTCGGTGGGTGCGTCAGCTAAGACTTTCATCGAAGCATCCTGTTTCCGGGATAATGGAAAGCTCCCGCCTTGAGGATTAGAAAGGCTACACCTGTGAATGAGCGATACGTGATTACTTGAAGCGGACACGGGTTCGACTCCCGTCAGCTCCATTTAAATGCAGTTAATGCCGATAGCAGGCAATAAACAGCAAATAATAAGTGCAAGCATAAAAAGAGAGAAGGTTTTACGGCCTACTTTCTTTTTATGCTTTTTTCATAGTGTTGTTCATGCCTTTTAGCGTCTAGATACTAGCTCAAGGCGCTGATGGCAGCTGTTGCGAGTAGGGCGCTAATTATGTAAAAGACGCCGACGACCTGAAGCTCTGACCAGCCAGACAGCTCAAAGTGGTGGTGTAAAGGAGCCATTTTAAAAAGGCGTTTGCCTTTGCCGTCAGGGCCTTTGGTTGCTTTGTAGTAGCCCACTTGCAAAATGACGGAAAGCGTTTCAGCGAAAAATAGCAGTGTGACAATCAATAGGCCAAACAGATTGCCGCTGAGGATGCCAACAGCCGCTAACGCGCCACCCAAGGCTAAAGAGCCGGTATCGCCCATAAAGACCTTAGCCGGATTACGATTGTGGGCCAAAAAGCCTAGGCAACCACCGCTTAATGCTGCACAGAACACGGCTAGGTCAGGGTGAGTGCTTGCGACCAATGCGCCTAGCCCCAGAAGCGCGATCGCACCCGCTCCGCCCATGAGACCGTCAACTCCATCTGTTAAATTCGTAGCGTTGCTCTCTGCAACCAGTACAAAGCCAGCCAACGGCCAAAACAGCATTCCCAGCGATAGCGTAAGGCCGAAAGGCATCACAATAGAGGTGATGTCAATACTTGGAGTAGACTGAGCCGCTTGAGCAGTCATTGCCCATAGGCAAAAGACCAGCGCAAATCCAATTTGCAGAGCTAGCTTCAACTTGGGCGAAATGCCTTTGTTAGAGCGGCGGCGCATCACCTGCCAATCATCTAGCCAGCCGATGCCCGCGTAAGCCAATGTCAGCAAACTCACCGCCACCGCCGACTGCGAAAAACCCGTCCACAGCAGCGCCACTAAAACTGCTACCGGAATAAAAAATACCCCGCCCATCGTCGGGGTTCCGGCTTTTTTGAGATGTGCTCTTGGCCCATCTTCTCGAATAAACTGAGCGGCTTTGAGTTGCCGCAGAATCGGCAAAGCTACATAGCCTGCTAAGGCCGATAGTCCGGCACCAACTAACAGCGGCAGGGTTAAATTAGCCGATGCTAAACTCACGGCCCGCTGCGCACCTGTATCTAGTCCAATAGCTGATATCAGTAAACCTGCTGCTAAAAAAGCTGAAAGCGTTGCCCCCGAGAGCCCCACTGACTTTGCTGAAAACCTAGCGTCCACGACAACCTTCCTTCACTTACCACACACCTTTCTTGGAGTTCACTTAATACCGTGCAGTCATTGACAACCGCAGAGCACAAATGAATCCTTTGGAGAATCCTGACATCAAACGCTATGAGCTTACTTTACGACCGCCAGCAAATTCTTAAGAATTTCTTTGCTTTGTCTGTCAAATAATCTATTGATCGATAGATCAGCATTGACTTGTCAGAACTGATCTATCGAAACTGATCTATGCAACTAAAATAAACTACCCATTTGCCTGAGCTGGATTTCGAGCAAGCATACCAGAGGGTTGTCAATCTGTCTGCCTAGTTCAATAATAATTCCAAAATAATTCCGATTTATTTAGTTCTAAACCTTGTCCACGTCCAGAACTATAGTTTTTCCGGTGGGGAAACTCCTGGTTTCAACTTGGACGTGGTTTATTTGAATTGCTAAGGCTAGTCATCGTCATCATCTAGCGACATTTCATCGTCGTCGATGTCATCGTCTTTGTCCTCATTGCCCATGAGATCGGCGAGTTCTTCGGGTTCAGGCTCATCGCCCACGCTATCAATCGGCTCGCGCGCAATCAGTCTGCCGGTTCCTTCCAGCCAGTTGAGAATTGAAGAATCTTTTTGTAGGGGAATTACATCGGCGGGGTTTTCGCGGGGAATTTGGCGAACGGAGGGATTATAGGTACTCATAAATTTAAGTAAAGGTGGCTGATTGTGCAGCACAGGCTACTGTATAGATTACCACTGCATTATGTCGGTGCACGGATGGTTGAGTGACTATGATAAGCAAAACTGATCTAAGAAATGCTGTTGCCACGACTAATCGCGGATTGTCTGTCACTAAAGATGATAAGCAGGCGATCGCGAGCATGGTTGCTTATTTAGAAGCTAGCAACCCCACGCCTGATCCGCTCTTGGCGACTGATTTGCTGGCGGGTGACTGGCGATTGCTCTACACCACCAGTCAAGAACTGCTGGGCCTTGATCGGGTGCCGCTGGCGCAGCTAGGCGATATCTATCAGTGCATTCGGCCCGAGCGATCGCGCTTATATAACATCGCCGAAATCACCAGTTTGCCCTACTGCGAAGGCTTGGTGTCAGTGGTTGCAAGCTTTGCCCCGGCTGTGAGTCAGCCGTCAGCGGGGGCGGCAGAAACCCTTTCTAGCCGCCGTGTCGATGTGAGATTCAACCGAGGGGTCATTGGCTTGCAGCGCCTGCTGGACTACAAATCACCGGCTCAATATATTGAGGCGCTAGAATCTACCGATAAGTTGAGTTGGCTCAAGGGCCTTGACTTTTCGATTAATTCAACTCGACAGCAGGGATGGCTAGAGGTTACCTATCTAGATGGCGATTTGCGCATTAGTCGCGGTAATCAGGGGAGTCTGTTTGTGCTGACCAAATAGGCAAAATGGATTGACAAGTTAGAAAGATCTAAAGGCAGAGATCTAAAAGCGGTTTAAGAACAGTTAGGAACATCCATGCTCTCGCTTTCTCAAAGTCAGCTAACGCTGCTCGATACCTGCGATCGCAAGTTTCAATATGTATATTTTGAGGCACTCTCGGGGCCGAGTCGCTACGAACAGAAAGTAACGACGCAGTGGGGCACTCAGTTTCACTTACTGATGCAGCAGCGATCGCTTAATCTACCCACCGAAGTCCTCACAAGTGCGAACGCTGAAATGGCCGTCAGCATGTCTGCTTTAGCCAAAGCTGCACCCGAAATATTTAAGGCTTTGTCTGATTGTTCAAGCCCGAATCATTCAAGCGCGAATAATATAGAATCTCAGAGCGAACAGCGGCGCACGCTGGCCTTCAATGGCTACTTGCTCACCGTTGTTTATGACTGGGTGCTGTGCGGCTTTGACTCTGATCCGCCGAGCGGCCAAATTTTAGATTGGAAAACGCATCAGCGCCCGCCACGTCGAGAGCGCCTAGCCAACGACTGGCAAACCCGGCTCTATCTGTACGTGCTGTGTGAAACCACGCCACTGAGCCCAGAGCAACTTTCGATGACCTACTGGTTTGTGCGCTCAGACGCTAGCAGCTATCGGTTTGGCTACAGCGCTCAGCAGCATGAGCAAACTCGACAAGACTTGCAGCGCTTGACCGCACGATTGAGTCGAATGCGGGAGCAAAATGACTTTCCTAAAATCGCGATCGCAGCAGGCAAGTGCGATCAGTGTCCTTTTAATGTAAGGTGCGATCGCCACTTACCCCTGTCTTCTGTGTCGCGATCGCCTATCGATCCCTATCACCTGCTGCAAGCAGCTAGCCAGCTCACGGCTGATTCAATAGAAGAAATTCCTCTCTAGCCGCCGCTAGCTATCCCCATTCGCCATCTTTAAAAATCCCCGATAACCTAGAAAAGTCGCCTATAGCGGCCTATCGCTGCGCGCTGCAAAGACCCAGTTTCCCCCTGAGCTTTCACTCAAGGCGTTATGCTGGTTGCTCAGGCCGCTTGATCTCGCTGATCTGATCCTGCTTATCTGACCTGTATGGAAGCGCCTTTTGAAATCACACTCCAAATTGTCATTACCGTCTTAGCCGGAATTTCCGCGCAGGTTGTTGCCGCCTACTTAAAGCTGCCTAGCATTATTCTGCTGCTGATCTTCGGGATTGCGCTGGGCTCAGATGGCTTAGGTTGGCTATCGCCCCAGAGCTTAGGCGTAGGGCTAGAGGTGATTGTCTCGCTGTGCGTAGCGCTAATTTTATTTGAAGGCGGTCTTAGCTTAGAGCTAAAAGAAATCGGCAAGGTTTCTGGCAGTTTGCGTAACCTCATTACACTCGGTACTTTCATTACCCTGGTTGGCGGTGGCGTCGCTGCCCATTGGCTCGGAGAATTTCCCTGGTCAATTGCCTACCTGTATGCTTCATTAGTGGTCGTTACGGGGCCAACGGTGGTCACCCCGCTGCTCAAGCAAGTGGGCGTTGAGCGAAAAGTCGCGACGCTGCTAGAAGGTGAAGGCGTCTTAATCGATCCGGTTGGAGCGATTTTGGCCGTTGTTGTGCTCGATATTATTCTCAACGGCGATACTGATCCGGTCTTTGTGCTGGGCGGTCTGCTGGCTCGGCTCGGCATTGGAGCCGCGATTGGCGGGGGCGGTGGGGCGCTAATAGCGCTGTTTCTAAAGCAGGCAGATTTCCTCTCAGAGGAATTGCGTAACCTCGTGGTGCTAGCGGGCCTTTGGGGGCTTTATGGGCTGGCGCAAAGCGTTCAAGACGAATCTGGGCTGATGGCAGCGGTGGCAGCCGGCATTGTCGTGCGCGCGATTTCGATTCCGGAAGAACGTTTGTTACGGCGATTTAAAGGGCAGCTAACGATTTTTTCGGTGTCAGTGCTGTTTATTTTGCTGGCGGCCGATCTCTCGATTGCCAGCGTTTTTGAGCTTGGGCCTGGATCGGTGCTGACGGTGCTGGTGCTCATGCTGATTGTGCGGCCGCTCAATATTTTGGTCTGCACTTGGAATAGCGATCTGAACTGGCGACAGAAGCTATTTATGAGCTGGATATCGCCTCGAGGAATTGTGTCGGCCTCGGTTGCTTCCCTGTTTGCGATCTTGCTAACTGATCGCGGTATCAATGGCGGCGATTCAATTAAGGCACTGGTTTTTTTAACCATTATCATGACAGTGTTTGCCCAAGGACTGACAGCGCGCAGCTTTGCTCAGCTGCTAGGGATAACGTCTAGCAGTGCTACGGGAGTGGTGATTGTCGGCTGCAACGAGCTAGGGCTAATGATTGGCCGACTATTTAAAGAAAAAGGCGAATCGGTGGTGATTATTGACACCGACAAGGCCGCCTGCGAAAAAGCGGCTTCGGAAGGCTTTGAAATTTATGTGGGTTCGGCGCTAAATGGCGAAATTTTAGAAGAGGCTGGCATCAGCTCGATGGGGACGTTTCTGGCAATTACAAACAACGGTGAAGTCAATTCTGTGATTGCTGAACGGGCTCAAGAAGAATTTCAGCCGCCTAGGGTCTTTGCCGTATTGCCGCGCGCTGAGGTCAAAGCCGCTGAGGCTGATAGTATTACGCTTAATGATACGGGTAATAGCAGTAGCCGAGGCGATTTGCGCACGCCCAGGCTGCCGGTCAAACAGTGGAATACGCTGATTACAGACGATGCGGTGCAACAGGAGATCTACGAATTTACAACAGAGGCAGTGGGTTCGCAGCGCGATCGCATCAATCAGCTCATTCGTGAGGGCGACATGGTGCCGTTGGTGATTGAGCAAAATGGCAAGCTAGAAGTCGCGCTCGGTGAAATGGAGTGGCAAGCAGAGAGTAAGCTAATTTATTTGGTGCACGATCCGACGCCTCAGTTAATCAAACGACTGTCTGGAAAGCGCAAGCCGTCTCGGCAAATCTTAGGGTCGGAACCGGTTCTACCGCCACCAGCATCTGCTAACCCGGTAAGTTCTAGCAATACCGAGTCTGCCGAGAACGCGCCACTAGCGGCTACCAATCCGCCCACAGAGCCATTAAAAAATAGCTGAGTGGGTTAGTAAGTTTTTAGAATTCAGTTGCTAGATTCAATTTTTAGACAAGCCATTGGCTCCATTGCTCGACGCTTTTGGTGGAACCATACCAAAAACGGCTAGGTCGCGGGGAGTGCCACACTTTTTCAAGGACAACATTATGGGCTCCTTCGAGGTGGGCGGCAGCGATCGGTACGACCCCATCACCCCATACGAACCCATCGCCGCTGGTAATTTTGTAGCTGTTGAAGGTGAACCAGTCGGACTTTTTGCCTTCTACCGATTTTCCAGCCACGCAGACGTAGTTTACATCGGGATAAAAAGCGCCAGGGTAGGCTTGATTAACAAAGGTTAGGTTTTTTTGGGTCCAGCGCTCTAGGCTAGTGTGAGGCGTGCCGAGGGTGAGTAGCGTCCTGACGTGATCTTTGGCTGGATGCGGAAAGGTGCGGTGGCGATCGCTCGGATGAATGTCATAGGGCACATCTCCTAAATAAATCCGCGAAATCCAGCCCCCGGCTGAATGTGCGACCAAATTAATCTGATTGCAGTCATAATCGACCATTACCTTTTGTGCGGTTGCATCGAGCGCTCGCACAATATCAATAATGGAGCGCCCACCTAATGTCGGGAGCCAGTCTCGGCGACGCAACGGTACCGTTACTGCCGGAAAGCCTTGTTGGGTGAGCGCTACTTCCATTTCTTGGTAAGGTTGAGCGCTGGCTAAATATCCCGGTAAAATAACGGTCGGTAAAACCATAAAGCCATCAGAAAATAGCAAAGCTTATTCACTGGCTCTTAGTTTATATCGAAATTCATATCAAAGCGACTAACGCGCTTAACTGCCCTCTATTTTGTCTTCTTCATCGGTTCCTTTAATTCACTCGCGCTTGGCAGATCTTTTGGCAACTCCTGATTCAGCTTCTTCCTCGTTACCGCTGGGCACACTCTACGGTTTGGGCGTTGGCCCAGGCGATCCTGAGCTGATTACGCTCAAAGCCCTCAAGCGATTACAGGCAGCCCCGGTAGTAGCGTTTCCGAGCGGCATTCGCGGCCAAATGGGCGTGGCCGAAAGCATTGTCAGCCCTTGGCTGTCGGCTGCTCAGACGCGGTTGCCGCTGGCATTTCCCTATGTGCTAGATACCGAGCAGCTAGCAGCGGCTTGGCAGCAGGCGGCTCAAACCGTCTGGCCCTATTTGCAAACCGGCGACGTGGTGTTTGCCTGTGAGGGCGATGTGAGCTTTTACGGCACGTTTACTTATTTGGCGCAAAGCTTGCAGCGTCAGTACGGAGCGGTAAAAATTGAGGCGATCGCCGGGGTCTCCTCGCCGATGGCCGCCGCTGCTGCGCTCGGCATTCCGCTAACTTGTCAAGGTCAGCGGCTGGCGATTTTACCGGCACTCTATAACAATTTCAAAGATAACAATTTCAAAGAGAATTTTATAAAACGCAATTTTAAAGAAAGCTTCAAAGCTCCTGGAGCTGTGAGCTCTGATCAAAATGATTCGGTTACGCTGCCGGGTGAGCCACCTGTGAGTGAGCTTGAAGCAGCGATCGCTTGGGCAGATGTGATTGTGCTGATGAAGCTCAGCAGCGTCTACCGTCAGGTCTGGCAGGTTTTGGCTCAGCACCAATTGCTGGAGAGCAGCTACGTCATTGAAAACGCCACTAAACCAGATCAAGTCATTTACACCGATTTGCAGCATCACCCCGACTTGAAGCTGCCTTACTTTTCACTGCTGATCGTGCAACCTCGCGATCGCCCAAATCTCAATAACATTCCTCAGTCGAACAATGTCAATCTCAAAACTGACCCCAAAACCCAGTAGAACCACGTTATGAGTGGCATAATTGTTTACTGCATGGTTAAACTACACGCATCGCATCACTTCTTTACAAGGCTTACTTTGATGCCCAAGTTTTAAGTTCTCTATTGTATGGTTATGGCTCTTCCCCTTCGCCTAAAATCAGCCCTTCGTCCGGTTATCCAAGCCACCAAGCTCACTGGGCCAACGACCGTTGGCGTGCTACTGTCAGTCGGTGCTCATGTTCTGCTGTTGGCTTTTGGCCCGCGCACGGCTTTTTCGTTCAAGGCGCTGACCCAAGCCGCTCAATCCGCAGATGCCCAAGAAACGATTGTGCCCCTAGTGCAACTGACACCCGCTGAGCAAAGCCGCCTGCCCAACTTTGCCCAACCTCAGCTACCCAATAATTTGGATGGGCTCAGCAGCTTAGCGCTACCCCCAGGCTTGCCGCTCGTGCCAAATGCTAAAATTCCAACCGCTCAGTCACCCTTTCCCAGCAATCAATTTGAAAACGACGCACTGACCGGCAATGGTTTGACCGACACTCAGCGCCGCCAGCTGGAGGCAGGCCGAATTAGCCAAACCCTAAGACTCGGAACGCCGGTTCCTAATGTCAATCTTGGCCGCACGCCTAGTCCGTCGTCATTGCGCAACCCTCAAGTGGTTGAGGTGCCTGTTTTACCCCCACCGCCACCGAATCCGAGCGCGCCCGCACCTGCAAACGTGTCCCCAACGTCGCCAGCTAACGGCTCTGGGCCTGCTACTCCCTCTGCAAGTGACCTACTGCCACAGTTGGAACCTAATAACACGATTTCTTTTGGGGAAGCCATTGCTAGAGCTAACGAGCAGCCTAATGCCGGTGACAATCCGCCCGATATTGGCGATCGCATTCCAGCGTCTGGTTCATCGCCTGCGGATGAAACACCTGCTGCTAGCTCTGGTGAAAATTCGAGTGCGATCGCGGGTGCCCCTGCTCAAGGCAACTCTTCCCAGCTTGCACAAGATTTTGTGTACAACAGCACCGACGTCTCTGAAGAAGCTGCCCAGCAAAATGCCGCTGAATGGCTAGCGGCAACCGCTGAAAACAAAGGTGGGAACATTGCTCAAGCAAGTGCCGATCTCAGCATTGATTCTGAGTTAAAAGTGTGTCAAGAAAATCCGCCCGTCAACGCGCTCATCGGTGTGGTTGTTAATCCTGACGGCACCCAAACAGATGCGGCATTGCTAAAGCGAACCGGCTACCCAGTACTGGATCGTAAGGCCCTCGATGCTGTCAGCTACGCTGACTTTGATACTGCCGCTGTGCCGACTCAATATCAGGTCAATATTGACGTGATCTATAGTCCACAGGGCTGTGTAGATGGCTTGCCTAACAGTGCTAATGGACGTTAATTGACGGTGATACCTGACGGTGGCCGCTAACGGTGGCAATCCATAATCGTCAGTTGAGTATTATTACTTTTGGTTGCTGATTGTGACTTAACTGAGAGGACATGGGGATCGCTGTATTAGTGTTTAAGAACACATATAGCGAAGGCTCAATGGCCCTTAATATTATGAAAGTCGCACGTAAGTCAAGTTTAGGGCAATCCATCGGATTAGGTCTGCTACTTGTCGCTGGATGTGTTGGGCTAATTGCGCTGATGTCTTACGCATCTCTGTAGGCCAAACCTACTGGCAGCCCTTGTCTTAAGGACCTATCCCCATATCCTTAGGATCAATTGCAAAACTGGTGTAAAACTGGCAAATCTCAAATATCCAACTAAAAGCCGCTCCAAATTACTGAGCGGCTTTTTTGATCAAAACACCCTTTTTTACCGACTAGCTTCTTCTACAACGACTAAGGAATCAGCGCGCGCTATACTCGCTTGGTCAGCACCTTGCCATGCGTATCTGTGCCACAGCTACTGAGTAAATTATGCGCCCGTGCCAATGCCTGCACCCGCTCCGTTTTACCTGGGCTAGGCCGCCATACCTTAGGATTATCGTAAGCATAAAAAGTTTCTACCCCATCTATGCCGAGTCGAGCAGCAGCCCTAATTAGGGTAATTTCATCTGTGCGATAGCGCACAGGGTGAGCGAGGACAGCAATTCCACCTGCTGCTTGAATAGCGCGAATCACCCGGCTAGCTTCTCTATCGTCACCTTTGGGAGCGCTGCCCTGAATGTAGGGAGCCATACCCTCATCACTAGGTCTGAAGGCGTAGCCTAAGATATGCACATCCGTCTCAGCTAAGAAAGACGTAATTTCGATGCCAGCCCACAGCTTGGGTAGAGTTCTCTGGTTGGATTTGCGCTGACGGCTCCAGCTAGAAGGGTTATGCCAGCGCCAATCTTCCATCCACTGACAGGCTTCACGATAGGCTCTAATGCTGTGGTGGTCAGTAATCGCCATGCCGCTTAGACCAATTTCTACAGCCTGAGCCATTACTTCTGACGGCGTTAGTTTCCCGTCAGAGCAAAGCGTGTGCATGTGAAAGTTGTAGGTTTTCGGGCAGCTGTGCGCACTAATATTCTGTAATACTTCTCTAAGTAGCAAAGAATCCTGCGTTGCTGTCCGATGAGCTGTCTGATTTGTAGACGCCCTCTGAGCAGGATTGGCAGACATGTCTATAAAGCAACTATCTTACGGCTGACTACACTATACCCAAAGTATTGACAAATGGGGCAGTTATGCTGGCGAGCATAACCACAAACCTTGACTAAAGCCTAGTTTTTTGCTCAAGTTCTGGAGCGTCTTTAGTCGGCCTTTAAATCGCCTTTGAAACGGCATTTAAAGCAGCTTTAGGCGCAATCCAGTTAAATCCCAGTTAATGAATTAATGGACGCGGCTAACGGGCGCGTCAAACAGGGTATCTAGATACACCCGAGAGGGCGTCTGATCGCCTCGGGTGTGGCTGTTCTGTAGCAAAAACAAAGACAATGCGGCTGCATACAAGCGGTCTTGATCCCAATTCGGATGAGTTTCGAGAAATCCTTTGAGAGAATCGTGTAGCTCTTCAGGAATTTCTGCCAGGATACTTACGGATATTTGCATCAGAATCTCTCAGTAGTCACTGCGCTTTCGGCAGGTGATTGGAAGACTATTCTGCGCTCCTAGGGGTAGGGTTTGTCAATGATAAAAATAATTGCCAAGGTCTTTTTTGAATTGACCCGATAACGAAGAAGTAGGACTAATTAACGTTTTATGTTACATAACTTATCTAGACATACTGCTTTTCTCATATTTTCAGCAGTGGAAATCTGAATTCGAGAGAAGTCCGTGAAGTCCCTGATATTGCGTAAAAACCTGTGGAAAACTATCTCCACTCTGTGGAAAACTTTTGGGGGATCGGTGGATAACTGCGGCGATTTTAAAAAAGAAGATAAGAAAATGCAGAAAAATAAAACCCTAGAGCAAATTAATTTAGGGGTTGATCTCAACTCGTTTTGCCTATATGAGCGATTGAGTGGAGTTCATATGTATCGTGCGTTTCTGGCTGTCGGAGGAAAAATACCGCAGTGGCTGTGGCACAACTGTCAAATGTGATTTGACTCATTTTGGTCAGGAAACAGGGTGAAAAGTTGCCCTGTTTTGATTGGTTTTGGGTGCCTTGGTCTGGGGTCGAAGAGGCGTTGGGGCCCTGGGGAAAACTCGCTAATTCGGCCAAAATGCCTATTGATGTCACTGGCGAAACTTGATAGCCTCAGGGGCTACTTAATGCGTTAGTAAATTTCATGATATTTAAACTTGGGCGTCACAATCGCCGCTCAGTGATTTCTGGGATATTGGGTCTATTGCTGATGGGTGCCGTAGGCTGCGGCCAGACAACGCCCAATGAGGCCACTGGATCGTCTGCTGAGCCCAGTGCTGAGATCTCTGCCGATGCCGCTAGTGAACCGCTGACAGTGGGAGCCATTCCCGATCAAGATCCGGAAAAACTTCAGAGACTGTATGGCAAATTAGCGGATTATTTGAGAGCAGAGCTAGGGGTGCCGGTGGTGTTTGAGCCGGTGACTGACTATGCGGCAGCCGTAACTGCGTTTAAAGTCGGTGATTTGGACTTGGTTTGGTTTGGGGGTCTAACTGGTGTGCAGGCTCGATTGCAGGTGCCGGATGCTGAGGCGATTGCTCAGCGCGATATTGACGCTGAGTTTCACAGCGTATTTATTGCGAATGCCAATAGCGGGCTGAGCCCGATTGAAGACCCTGCTGAGCTAGTGAGCTTAAAAGGCAAAACATTTACGTTTGGATCAGAATCTTCGACATCGGGCCGCTTGATGCCGCAATATTTTTTGTCAGAAGCGGGCGTTGAAATCACTGACTTTAAAGGCGAGCCGGGTTTTTCAGACTCTCACGATGCCACGCTTAAGCTGGTGGAGGCGGGCAGCTATGAAGTCGGTGTGATGAATGAGCAGGTGTGGCTAGAGAGAGTCGCGGCAGGCGAAGTTGATCAGGGTAGGGTGCAGGTAATCTGGCAAACGCCTGCTTATTATGACTATCACTGGGTGGTCAATCGCGATCAGCTTAATGAGCAGTTTGGCGATCGCTTTGTCGAAAAAATTCAGGCGGCTTTACTGAAGCTGGATGCGAGTGATCCCGATCAGGCGGAGATACTAGAGCTTTTTGGGGCTGAAAAGTTCATTGAAACGGAAAATAGCAATTACGCTCAAATTGAGGCAATAGGGCGGGAAATCGGCAAGATCAAGTAGTCTGTAGCTTCAAGCCTGTCACTTCAAAACTGCGGCTTCAAGACTGTGGCTTCAAGACTGGGCCGGGTACGTCCGGTTGATAAATGCCCGGTTGGTAAAATGGGTAGCTAGTAACGCTCAGTCAAGATCGGTAAAGATGAATAGCCCTGTACTTGCGTTGGAAAATGTGACTTGTCGGTTTGGCTCGGTAGTTGCGTTGCAATCGGTTAGTTTGGTTGTAAATCAGGGCGATCGCGTGGCCTTAGTCGGCCCTAGCGGCGCGGGAAAAAGTACGCTGCTGAGCTTATTAAACGCTTCTCTGAGCCCCACGACCGGATCGGTCAAGGTGTTGGGGCGATCGCTACAAACCTTATCGAGCCATCAGCGCCGTCAGCTTCAGCGGCAGGTTGGCACTATCTATCAGCAGCACCATTTAGTCACTAATTTGAGCGTGATTCACAATGTTAATGCCGGTCACTTGGGAAAGTGGCCGCTGTGGAAAGCGCTGTGGTCATTGCTGTGGCCGCAGCAGGTGCAGGTGGCGCAGCAGGCGCTGGCGCAGATGGGCATTGCCGATAAGCTATATGCCCCTACAGACAGGCTTTCGGGTGGTCAGCAGCAGCGGGTAGCAATGGCGCGGGTGCTGGTGCAAGATCCGGCAATTATTTTGGCAGATGAGCCGGTAGCGAGTGTCGATCCGGCGCGATCACATGACATGATGCAGCAGCTTGTGGCGCTGAAAGAAGCGAGCGTCGGAGAAAAAAGACCTGACAGAAATCGAACGCTATTAGTGAGTCTGCACGATGTGGCTTTGGCAAGGGCGTATTGCGATCGCATCATTGGCCTCCGGCAAGGGCACCTGATTTTTGACTTGCCGAGTGCTGAGGTCAGTAACGCTCAGCTCGCTAGCCTGTACGAGCTAACAAGCCATCCATATGCGGCTTAAGCTAATCTCGATTCGACCCAATCAAGCTGCCCTCTTGCTGTGGCTGGCACTGGTGATGGGATCGCTGTGGCTGTCGGGACTAGGCCGTGTATCGGTGATCAATTGGGCCGGGCTGCCGCTGGTAGGGCAATTCTGGGTGGCGATGCTGCATCCTCAGCTTGAGAGTGCATTTTTGCGGGTGATGGCTGAGGCGACGGTGACGACGCTGGCCTTTGCCGTTTGTGGGACGGCGCTGAGCTTAGTCGTGGGCTTAGGCTTGGGGATTGTCTGCTCACGGATATGGTGGCAAATCACTTGGCCAGGGTGGGCAGGCGGTAGTCTTTGGCTAGGGCTAAGGGGTTTGCTGGCAATTCCTCGGGCGATTCATGAGCTGATTTGGGGGCTGCTGCTGCTGAATGTGCTGGGCCTAGATGCCATGGTAGGGGTGCTGGCGATCGCGATTCCTTTTGGGGCGATTACGGCCAAAGTCTTTTCTGAAATATTAGACGAAACGCCTCAGGAGGCTTTGTCTGCGCTGCTCAATAGTGGTGTTAGCCCAGGTCGAGCGTTTGCTTATGGACTGCTGCCAGAAGCCTTGCCAAACTTGATGTCGTATGGATTTTATCGGTTTGAATGTTCGCTGCGATCAGCAGCAGTGCTGGGCGTGATTGGGGCGGGCGGGCTGGGCTATCAGATTTTTTTGAGTCTGAAATCTTTACGCTATGAGGAGCTTTGGACGGGGTTTTATGCGCTGATGCTGCTGAATGGAGCGGTGGATACCTGGAGTGGCTGGCTGCGGCGACAGATGGGCTTTGTGAGTCGAATGGATTTAACGGCCAGCGCTAGCGAGCGCTCTAACCCATCGGTAGTCGAGCCCGATCACAGTCAGCGTAGACATAAGAATAGGCCCAACCGTCGCTTATGGGTTCAGCTTTCGGGGGGCGCGATCGCGCTTTCAGTGCCGCTGTGCTTTGCTTATCTCAATATTGACTGGAGCCGATGGGGCAGGGCGCGATCGCTGTTTGCCGATATCGCCGCTCAAGTGACGCCATCGCAGGTGCTGCCAGAATTCTCTTGGTCGCTGCTGCCGATGGCGGCGCAGACTGTGGCGATGTCAGTGCTGGCAATTACCCTAGCCGGAATAGCCGGAATAGCCTTTTCGTTTCCAGCGGCGCAAAACTTCTTTTTACCCGGCGGTTTACTGCGACCGGTGGGCGAACATCGGCGGTGGGGTCTCGGGCAGGGGGCGATGCTGAGCGCTCGGCTGGTGCTGCTAGGTGCAAGGGCTATTCCGGCTCCAATTTTGGCTTTGGTGATTTTGTATGGCATGTTTCCGGGCATTTTACCGGGCGCGTTAGCCTTGGCGATTCATAACTTTGGCATTCTTGGGCGACTGATGGCGGAGGTGAATGAAAACCTGCCGGATGGGCCTTTGCGAGCATTGCGATCGCTCGGCGCTTCTAGCGGTGGCCTCATTTTCTATGGCATTTTGCCTGCTAATTTGGCTCGGTTTGTAGCTTATATTCTCTATCGCTGGGAAGTGTGCTTGCGCGAAACCGTGATTGTTGGTCTAGTTGGCGCAGGTGGGCTCGGTAGGGTGCTGACCGAACAGCTCAGCAGCTTTGACTACAGCGCGCTAGCGGCGACGCTGAGCGTTTTTATCGGGCTGACGATTGGGGTGGATTGGCTGAGCGGATGGCTGCGATCGCGGGTAAAAGCTTAGATTGACTTTAAGTAATAAGCTTGGGCTTGAGGGGTTACTCTAGGCTGAAGCTCTTGATATTGAGCAAAGTTGATGATGCCGGATGAATTCCCACAGATCTTTAAGCCACAGGTAAAGATGACTGAAGAAGGGCTAATTACAGAAATTTACAGTGCGTTTGAGCCTTTTTTACCGCCGCCGGAAGGGACGTATGTGAACTGTGAGGAAGTGCGTGGAGCCGCAGGATACGGAGTATGCGGATGTACCGTTTGCCTGTACCAAAAATTTGGTGCGCTCGGTGCCGCTGGTGGGGAGTAATCCGCTGATTGAGATGCAAAAGCGTTCGTAAAGTCCTTTCTTACCAGCACTTTTTGAGTAGTTGCGTAGTGTTCTAGACATACGAAAATAAGGGAGAATTGAGACAAGTTGTTTCTCCCAAATCGACGTACGGTTTTAAAACCTGTACTTTGCTCAGATTATAGCAGTGAGGATGTGGTCAAGCACGGTTGCTCTAGGGCAAATAAACAGCCTTATGAATGTCGGCACCACACGTCTCGAGCACTACCTTAACTTTTGTTCAACCTTGAGATGAGCTTGATTTTTGTCGTGACTGGTGGGGTCTGCAATGTATTCAAAATTCTCATCAGAATTCCACGGACCACGCTCATCTTTCCCTTCACCAGATGATAAGTTGAAGTAAAGATCAACGGTCTCGTCAGGTTGAATATTGCCAAAAAATGGCTCGTCCAATTTGCCCAACGAGTCTAAGGCTTTCATGAACATCTTCGTGTGAGAAATTTCCCGCGTTAACAGATGAACTAACGTTTTTTTAGTGCCTTCATCTGTAGCCAACTTGATCAGTTCTTCGTAAGTTTGGCGTGCCCCGGCTTCTGCGGCAATGTTTGCTCTGAGATCGCGCACAATATCACCGCCCTCATTCAGATAGCTCGCAGTCCACGCACTGCCCTGGCTATCTAGAAAATGAGGACCGACTCCCCGCACAGCAAACAGTGTGCTTTTAAATGCTTCCGTTTGGTCAACATTCTTGGTGTGCCCCTCGATGAGCTTGCCCACCATTTCAAGATGGCCAAATTCTTCGATTGCAATGTCTTGCAGCATATCGCGCATTCCTGCATCTTCTACATGAAATGACTGCACCCAATATTGCAATGCCGCTGAGAGCTCTCCGGTAGCACCCCCAAACTGCTCTAGCAGCAGCTGAGCATACCGAGGGTTTGCTTCCTTAATTTCAACGTCGTGAATGAGTTCTTTTTTGTGAAAAAACATGGTCTAATCTTTCCTGTTCATTATTATTGCTAACCCATTTGTAAGGCGTTGCAAGGTGGTATCTATTCACTTCCTTAACAATAGAGGCCCAGCGAGGCGGAGACATGGGCCTACAGGTTGAGACAGGCTTATCTACAGTGGGAGA
This sequence comes from Phormidesmis sp., assembly GCA_041742865.1. GTDB lineage: Bacteria > Cyanobacteriota > Cyanobacteriia > Phormidesmidales > Phormidesmidaceae > Phormidesmis. The sequence goes on along the minus strand of JBGTNW010000195.1, from coordinate 5,529 downwards.
TAAGTCATATCTTTAGCTATTTCTCTGAGACTGTTGGCACTGTGTAACTGGTGCGGCAGGAGAGTTCAATACCTTTCCTAAATATTTCAAATTCCGCATTAATTAGGATCAAAGCAATTGCCAGGATAAGAAATATCACGTAGCAAAGAATTGGTATGAGTTCATCGTCTAAATTAGACAATGCTGTTTTGCGCGGCAACCTAACGCCTCACGGCAGCGAACGGAAGAAGGCCGCTGATATTTACTCCAAGGTTATCCGCTGTCGCTCCCTTCTACCACTAGATCATTAGATTGCAGCTCAATCAAGGATGGACAGTTTGAAGACAACGGTGTTGATATGCTACGCATCTGAGTAGATCAGCTTAATTTTCGTCCGGCTATGTGCATAAATGTTGCGTCCAGTCAGGCGAAAAGCGGGAGAACCAAGTTCTTTTAGATCCTCGCTGGCTTTCCTTCTTTATCTCCCCATAAACCCCAGTGCACCCGACCGTCGAGAGGTTATCTACGACTAGTCCCCATTACCTGCCGCAGATAATGAGGAACGTTTAACCTGACAAGACAAGCAGGGTTTTAAGAAATTTATTGAATCTTGGTGCATTTTTCACGGAGGATCTACAGTATTTTTGTCCCCAAGTTTCAAGTACAAAACTATGCAAACATCGTCTCAACTCGAACCCAATACAACCTCGTCGCAGCCCAACGAATCGCCGCCATCTCAGATGATCATGATGCAAATGATCATAGGATACTGGGTGTCGCAATCTATTTACGCTGCGGCCAAACTTGGAATCGCTGACCATTTGGCGAGCGGCGAAAAGAGCTACCAAGAACTGGCTACAGCAACCGACACAGATGAGCAGTCTCTCTATCGTCTGTTGCGGGCATTGGCGAGTGTAGGAATCTTTGTTGAAACACCAGCTGGAAAATTTGCCATGACACCATTGTCAGCTTTTCTTCAGAGTGATATTCCCAATTCATTGCGAGATATGTCGATTATGATGGGCGATCGCGAACATTACAACAGCTGGGGCAACATTTTACACGCTGTCAAAACTGGCGACAGCGGATTTGAACAACTCTTCGGCATGAATGTGTTTGAATATTATGCTCAAAATCCTGAGCCCGCCGACATTTTTGATCGGGCAATGACTAGCTTTTCTAGCCTTGAAAATGCAGGAGTGAGTTCGGATTATGACTTTTCATCGATTCGTACGCTGGTGGATGTAGCAGGCGGTCATGGTAGTTTGCTGACCTCTATTCTGCAAGCTAATCCGAGTATGAACGGGATTTTGTTTGACGTTCCGGATGTGATTGAGCGGGCAAAAGCTCACATCGCAACCAGTGGCGTGAGCGATCGCTGCCAATTGGTGAGCGGTAGCTTTTTTGAAGCCATTCCGGGTGGAGCCGACGCATGTATTCTCAAACATATCATTCATGACTGGGACGATGAACGAGCAGTCGCGATTCTAAAACAATGCCATCGAGCAATGGCAGATAACGGCAAAGTTCTGATTGTGGAGCAAGTAATTCCTCGTGGCAACGATCCCTTTATAGGAAAGCTTCTAGATGTCAATATGCTAGTGATGTGTCCTGGTGGCAAGGAACGTACATCTGAAGAATTTCAGGCTCTATTGGCTAAATCTGGATTTAAGATGACCAGAATTGTACCCACCCAAGGCATTGTCAGCGTTGTTGAAGGTATGCGAGTGTGACCGGTAAGGAAGCGATCGCTACCTCAGTCTCACCAATTAGCAGAATGCATTACTCTGCTAATTGGTGTTTGCCAACTGATGATGCCGACCTGCCCTATGATGCAGCTCGCTTAGGCAGGTAGCGATTAGCTAGTAGGATTACAGTCCATGTGGGCGAAAAGCAGTCCGTACTGACTCCGTACTGACATTGATGTCCATCTTTGGTTATATTAATATGCTACTCTGCTCATGGCATTATAGTTCTAAGTCAATGCTGCTGAACTCCATCCACAAGATATTTCTATGAGTAGTTCTCTTAAATCTGACACTAGATCTGAAACACCCCTGAAGGATCTGAAAATTCCTTTAGAGCGAGATGTGTTTTTGCGCACCCTAATTCGGGAGCTAGCAGGTACCTTACAGGATGTCGTGGGTTTAGAGGAAGCCTCAGGATTTATCAGTGTAGTGGGGCAAAACATGGGAAAGCAAATAGATCGAGACTATAAAGCAGCCCTAGGGGTGTCCTGTCTAACGCAAGAGCAAGTAGCTGATGCTTTTGTAGATTTGAAGCGACGAATCCAGGGTGACTTTTATATCATCGAACAAACGGATGAAAAGATTGTCTTAGGGAACAGTGCTTGCCCATTTGCCGAAAAAGTTATTGACCGTCCTGCGATGTGTATGATGACCTCAAATGTTTTTGGTTCCATTGCGGCCGACAATTTAGGATACGCCAAGGTGGACCTTCAAGAGACGATAGCGATGGGTGCGCCGGGATGTCGTGTGGTCGTTTATTTAAAACCCACTCCAGAAGCAGAAGAAAGTCAAGGAAGAGAATACTTTAAGGGAGACAACGAGGGGTGACTCCCGAACAGTTTATCGAATTCGCCAAACTTTTACCGGAGCCCGCGCTTTTGATTTCGGGGAACGGTGAGATCCTGGCTGCCAACCCGTCATTTTCTAGGATGGTGGGGCTACACTGTCAGACACTGCCAGGGACAATGCTCTTTGAGCTGGTAACCAATCCTCCTGAGCAAGTCAAACAATATCTACGCAACTGCTCCAGCAGCCGAGCAATGGTGCTTGGATCATTAACCTTGAGTGCCAACGGTGGAAAAACCCGCTTGTGTCGCTCTGAAGGAGCAGCCATCCGACCGTGGTCGCCCAAATCGCCTGCACTCATTTTATTGCGCTTAAAAAACCGAGAATCCGCCAGTAGCCGATTTACCCTACTCAACAAGAAGATCGATGAATTGGCAAAAGAGATCCAGCAACGCCAACGAGCGGAAGAAGAGCGGGCTCAGCTGCTAGTTCAAGAACAGAAAGCACGTACGGAAGCTGAGAATCTCAATCGATTGAAAGATGAATTTCTCTCGACCGTTTCTCATGAACTGCGCACGCCTCTCAATGCTATTCTTGGCTGGTCTCACATTCTGCGAACCAACCGAGTAGACGAAGCAACGACGACTCGTGCCCTAGAAACGATTGAGCGCAATGCCAGATCGCAAGCGCAGTTAATTGATGATCTACTAGATATTTCACGCATTATTACAGGCAAGATTCGCCTCAATGTGCAAACGGTTGAGCTATTGCCCATTATTGAGGCATCAATCAATACGGTACAACCTGCCGCTGATGCAAAAAGCATACGCCTGCAATCCGTGGTTGATCCAGCCGCAGGCCCGGTTTTAGGAGACTCCGAGCGGTTGCAGCAGATTGTCTGGAATTTGCTTAGCAATGCGGTCAAGTTCACCCCAAAATATGGGCGAATTCAGGTTTGCCTGCAACGAATTAACTCTCATGTTGAAATTATTGTGACGGATACAGGTCAAGGCATCAGTGCAAAATTCCTTCCTTACGTCTTTGAGCGCTTTCTCCAAGCGGATAGTTCTATTACCCGTTCCTTTGGTGGGTTGGGAATAGGCTTAGCGATTGTCCGCCAACTGACGGAACTGCATGGGGGAACGGTACATGCCGATAGCCCAGGAGAAGGACAAGGCGCAACCTTTACAGTAAAACTACCCCTGACGGCGATTGGGCCAAAAGCGACTGAACTAGAACGGGTGCATCCAGCGGTGGGAGACAGTATCCCGTTTGAGTGCTCCCCTCGGCTAGATGGGTTAAGGATACTTATCGTAGATGACGAGGCCGATATTCGAGATTTGCTGACCTACACGCTAGAAGTTTGTGAGGCAGAAGTTGTAACGGCAGCTTCTGCCGATGAAGCAATCTCAGCATTGAGGGAATCTTCAGCGCCGATGGATATATTAATTAGTGATATTGGGATGCCGGATGAAGACGGTTATGCTCTGCTGCGTCGAATCAGAGCACTAGCGCCAGAGAACGGAGGAAGAATTCCCGCTATAGCCCTGACGGCGTATGCCCGAACTCAAGATCGCAGGGCTGCTCTTTTGGCAGGCTTCCAGTCCCATGTTGCAAAACCAGTTGAACCGACTGAATTAATTGCAGTGATTGCGAATTTAGCTGGACGAATCTAAGGGTATCTAAGGCTTTGTTGCCCGAATACTTTAAAGTCTTTAACAAATATAGATTCTCAATAATCGATCTTAATAAGAATCTATTAATTTCTAAGTCCGTCATATGGGTGCAACAAAGACTAGAGGAGAGATGGATCAAATTGTAGGCAAAATTGCTGTCTTAAACCTTGCCCACGTCCAGAACTGTAGTTTTTATGATGGGGAAACTCAAGGTTTCAACTGGGACGTGGTTTAGGTGTGCTTGGTCTTGTGTTAGGAGTTGCCCAGGGAGCGGCTGATTTGGGGGCGATCGCTCAAATTATTCCTGAGACCTCGTTATCGAACTCACCGCATGGGGATACATAAAGCAAGATTGCTCTATTATTCGGCTATCTCATGCTGATGCTGTTATTTAAAGTTGGGAATACGCACTGGGCCCTACCCGTGGCTGAGGTGAAAACCATCCTTCCGCTGGTGGGGCAATGCTAGCCGTGAATCCAAATTCTCTATCTCAGAGGGGAATCTAAATGGAGCCCTACCAATCCATTCAAGCTGAAGTCGAATCGTTGTTACGGCAAAAAATTGGGCTCAACCCCGAATCAATCGGATCGAGATCTATTTTGCGCGCCATCAAAAAGGGAATGCGCACCGCCAAAAAGCAAGCGCTATCCGACTATCTGCTGGGTTTGCAAACCTCTCCGGCGCTATTTGAGTCGCTAGTTGAGTCCGTTGTTGTACCTGAAACTAGCTTCTTTCGCAATCGGGCATCTTTTGTATTTTTACGACAGTGGATAGCGCAAGATTGGCCTCAAATAAAGTTGATCAATCGACCGCTGAGAGTGCTGAGTATGCCTTGCTCTACGGGTGAAGAACCTTACTCAATAGCGATTAGCCTGTTAGAAGAGAATTTGAGCTTAGCTGAGTTTCATATTGATGCGGTCGATATCAGTGCAGCGGCGATCGCGAAAGCCAAATCCGGCATTTACAGTCCCTACGCTTTTAGACGGCAAACCTACCGCAGCGACGATAAATATTTCAAATTGGGTATGCCAGAGCGGGCCGTAGATACGCTAGGCAGTCAACCCAGGCAAAACTCAGCCAAGCGAGAAGTCCCTCAGCGCTATTACTTGATTGATTCGATCCGCGAAAAAATAACTTTCCGAGTAGGTAATGTACTTGAATCGCAGCTATTAGCCGACCAGCCGCTCTACGACGTTGTGTTTTGTCGTAATTTGTTGATTTATTTTGATCAAGCTGCGCGCGATCGCACTATGAGCCTCATCAATCGCTTACTTAAACCGGGCGGACTGCTGTTTGTAGGCCATGCAGAAACCAGATTAATCGATTCAAATCTGTACAAA
>JBGTNW010000194.1:0-3563 GCA_041742865.1 Phormidesmis sp. | reverse complement strand
CAGCTCATCTGAAGTCATGCCGTGAATTTTGACGCTGCTCCACAGCGGCACCATGCCTTCACCGTGCTCGCCGACAATAAAGCCCTGCACTAGCTGCCGCCGAATGCCCAAATCTGCCGCAATCTCTCGCCGAAACCGCAGCGAATCCGAATAAGCGCCCACCCCAATGACTCGATGCCGACCCAAATGGCGGCTGAACACTTCTACCGCTAGCTCCACCGGATTAGTCACAATAATCACCACTTCATGACCGTAGCCATGTTGGGCGATCGCTTGCGCGTAGCTTTCAAAAATCGGTAAATTATTAGCCGTCAGCGCCGTTCTAGAGACAATCTCGCCGCCTACCGTCGCGCCAGCCGCCATCACTATGACATCGGCAACGATTTCTTCGGGCCTTAGGGCAACATCCAGCACGGGCGCTTTTTCTGCATAGGCATCGCTTAAGTCGCTACACAGGCCGTACAGAATTCGACCGCTCTGGCCATTTTCACGACCTACGAGCTGTAGCCGCTCGGTCGGCATCAGTGCGCCCAACGCCACTAACTGCGAAACGATTTCTCGCCCGCAGTCACCACTAGCGCCAATGACCGAAACATCCATACCCTGCCTTAACTACCCTTGCCGATCATCTGTGACAATAGCGCCTTTTGTCAAAACTGGCTGTATTCTTCAGTGCAGTTAATTTGACTGCACTCAGCCTCGATTAAACCCGCATTCAGACCTGCATTCAGACCCGCATTCAAAAAAGGGATCGCAGCTCTGAGCCGTTCTTCGGGAAGCCTAAAGGCATTATCAAGGCTTTAGGCAGTTTGAAATCAAGGTTTAATCGCAGGGTTTAAAAGCGCATGGATGCGATCACTCAACTACAAGGCTACCGCCTGACTGAAAAGCTATATGAAAGCTCACGTACAGTTGTGTATCGAGGATTGTGCGAGCGTGATCAGCGCCCAGTTGTGGTCAAACTTCTCAAAAATGAATTTCCTAGCTTTCAGGAGCTGGTGCAGTTTGGCCATCAATACAGCATTGCTAAAGATCTAGATGCGCCAAACATTGTCAAGCCGCTGGCGTTAGTGCCCTGTGGCAGAGCCAGCGCTCTGGTCATGGAAGATTTTGGCGGCTGCGATCTTAAGCAATTTTTGAAATCTACCTTACAAGAGGGCTGTGCCCGTTTGGATGCCGGTTTGGGTGCCAGTTTGGGTGCCAGTTTGAATGGCAGTTTGAATGGCAGTTTGGGCAAGGTTTCCGTCGATTTACCCATTCGGCTTGGCGATCGCCCCGAACACCTCATTCTTTTTTTACAAATTGCTCTTCAAGTTGCCGAAGCGCTCGAAGCACTGGGGGACCACCGGATCATTCACAAAGATATTAAGCCCGCTAATATTTTGATTCATCCTCAGAGTCATCAGGTAAAGCTGATTGATTTTAGTATTGCTTCCACGATTCCGCAGGGGGCTCAATCGCTCCAAAATATCAATCTGCTAGAAGGCACACTCGCCTACGTGTCACCGGAGCAGACGGGTCGAATGAACAGTGGCATTGACTGTCGCAGTGATTTTTACGCCTTCGGTGTCACCTGTTATGAGCTGCTCACCGGACAGTTGCCGTTCACTGCGACAGATCCGATGGAAATTGTCCATAGCCACCTAGCCCAACAGCCAACGCCTCCCCATGAGCTGTGCCCCTCAACGCTCCCTAAAGTGTTGTCAGATTGGGTGCTTAAGCTCATGGCCAAAAATACTGAAAATCGCTACCAGAGCGCTTTTGGGCTAAAGAAAGATCTTCAGCGCTGTCTGTATGAGCTGAAAAAAAACGGTAGCCTCGAGCCATTTGAATTGGGGCAAGCCGATGTGTGCGATCGCTTTATCTTGGCCGAAAGGCTCTATGGACGCCAGCAAGACGTCGATCAACTGTTAGCTGCTTTTGATCGTACTCGCCAAGGCAGCGCTGAACTTGTCTTAGTCGCGGGCACCGCCGGGATGGGCAAAACCGCTGTTGTCCATGAAATTTGTCAGCCCATTAGCCGCCAGGGCAGCTATTTTATTCAAGGAAAATACGACCCGTGCAGCTGTCCCTTATTTGGCTTTATTCAAGCTTTCCGTAGCCTCATTCGGCTAGTGCTCAGTGAAAGTGATGTCGAATTAAAAAAGTGGCAGCAGCGAGTGCTTACAGCTTTCGGCAATAGCGCTCAAGTCTTGATTGAAGTGATTCCTGAGCTAGTCGAACTGATTGGCCCCCAGCCGCCTGCGGGAGAGCTGTCCGCCGCCGCAGCTGAAAATCGCTTTAACCGGCTCATGCAGGAGTTTGTGCAGATTTTTACCTGCCCTCAGCGGCCTTTAGTGATCTTTTTAGATGATTTACAGTGGGCGGATGCGGCTTCTTTGAAGCTACTTCAGCAGCTTATGCAGACAGAGTATCTGCTGCTGATTGGCGCTTATCGAGATTGTGAAGTCTCTGTTGGTCATCCACTGAAGGTGGCGATTGCAGAAATTAGCACTCATCATAGCGGTCAAGTTCACTCCATTTTTTTAGCGCCACTCACTGTTGCTCAGACGCAGCAGTTTGTAAGCGATAGCTTGCGCTGCACAGCCGCAGCAGCAAAGCCTTTAGCCGAACTCATTGACCAAAAGGCACAGGGAAATCCGTGTTTTTCAGCCCAACTGCTCACCAATTTGCACGCTGAAGGCGTGATTGTTTTTGACAAAGGCGATCGCCAATGGCACTACAATCTCAATCAAACCAGCTGCGTGCTGTCAGCTAGCGATATCACAGAGTTTGTCTGCCTACGTCTAAAAAAGCTGCCTGCTAGCACTCAAGCGACGCTCAATTTTGCAGCCTGCATGGGCGCTGAATTTGATTTGAAGACCCTCGTGAGCGCGGCTCAATTATCCCTAGAAGCAACGGTTGCGACGCTATGGCCAGCGATTCAAGCAGGACTGATTGTGCCTGTGCTAGGCCATAAAACCCCTACCTATCGTTTTCTGCACAATCGCGTTCAGCAAGCCGCTTATGGCCTGATTGATTTAGCTCAGCAGGCGGCAACTCATCTCAGCATTGGCCAGCGTTTGCTGAAAGATAACCCTGGTTTATTGCAGGCAATTCAGCAAGCGTCAAGCGAATTTGATGCGCAAACCCTCGATCAGCCTTTAGCGCTGCTTGCAATCGATCAACAGCTCTTTGATATTGTCAACCATCTCAATCAGGGCATCAGCTTGATTCAGGGGGCTTCTGAGCGTTCTGAGCTAGCGGCGCTGCGGCCATCCCTGGTTCATTTGAATCGACTCGCTAGCCGTAAGGCCAAAAGTGCTGCGGCTCATACCGCTGCCCTTGACTACTTGATTCAAGCGATCGCCTTAATGCCCCTCGATGGCTGGCAAACCCAGTATGCGCTGATGCTGCACCTGCACAATGAAGCGTCTGAAGTTGCCTATCTCAAGGGCGATTTGGCGACGATGCAGCGCACGATTAATGCCGTATTGCAGCAAGCTAACGACCTGCTCGATAAAACGGATGTCTACGAAATTCAAATTCAAGCGAGCATCGGCCAAAATCACTTTCTAGAGGCC
>JBGTNW010000193.1:0-11917 GCA_041742865.1 Phormidesmis sp. | reverse complement strand
GATCGCCACTACCGCTACTTTATGCGGCAAATAACCCGGCGCACCTTGCTCTACACCGAAATGGTCACCAGCATGGCAATTAAACACGGCAACCGAGAAAAACTGCTAGGCTTTACCCCCGACGAAAATCCCTTAGTGCTGCAAGTCGGTGGTGATGATCCTCAGCAATTGGCTAACTGCGCGCGCATAGCGGCAGATTTTGGCTACTGCGAAATAAATTTGAATGTAGGCTGTCCGAGCGATCGCGTCCAAAGCGGTAACTTCGGAGCCTGCCTCATGGCTCAGCCTGAACAGGTCGCCGATTGCGTAGCGGCGATGATGGCTGCTAGCCCCTTACCCGTCAGCGTTAAACACCGCATTGGCATTGATCACCGCGATCGCTACGAAGATATGGCCCACTTCGTGACAGTTGTCTCACAAACCGGTTGCAAACAGTTCAGCGTCCACGCCCGCAAAGCTTGGCTGCAAGGGCTCAGCCCCAAAGATAACCGTACCGTGCCACCCCTTCGATATGCAGACGTCCACCGGCTCAAACAAGACTTTGCCCATCTATCTATAGAAATCAACGGCGGCATTACCACCCTCGAAGAGGCTAAAGCGCAGCTCGCCCTAGTCGATGCCGCGATGATTGGGCGCGCCGCGTATGACCACCCTTTTATCTTTGCACAGGCAGATCAGCTTATCTTTGGCGAACCCCATCCACCCTTGAGCCGCCAGCAAGTCGTCCAAAAAATGCTGCCCTACATTGACGATTGGACAAGCCGTGGCCTCAAACTTCATAGCATTACCCGCCATATGATGCATTTATTTCATGGCCAGCCCGGTAGCCGCATTTGGAAGCGAACCATCACTGAAACATCCTGCAAACCGGGCGCAGGTGCGGAAGTGGTTGCAGGTGCCCTAGCGCTTGTCAATCAAGCTAATCTCGCTGTAGCTAGTACCTAAGGGGTTCTAGCACACTGCCGCTGACGAATTTTCCAAAACAAACTCGAAAAAGCATTAGCGGCAACATGGCCCACAATCGGCACTAGCAAGTTACCGGTAACTAAAAAACTGCCCCCCAGCATTACCCCTACAACGCCTGCCCATACCGCATAAGGCCACTGCTGCTGACTAGACATATGCAGCACCCCAAAGCATAAGCTAGAGACAATCAGCCCAGTCATATTCAGGCCAATCGAAGGCAGCATCACACCTCGAAACAAAAGCTCTTCGCTCATACCCGGCAACAGCCCTAGCCAGATGATGTCCCAGAAGATCAGCGGCTTTAACACAAAAGCTAGGTAAAAGTCAGCGGACCGCCGGTAAGCAGGCCAAGCCCAATAGCTCAATCCACTCATAGCAAAAATCATCAAGCCAAGCGCCAAGCCGATACCCGCGTCTTTCCCGGCGATCGCTATCGGCAGCCGAGCCGGTTCAATCAATAGCCAAATCCTCGCAACCGTTAGCAAAAAAACAGCCGTGACCGCCATCGCAATCAACAGCTGCGCTCTGCTCAAAGGCTCTAAATTCGGATAATTAGACTCAGATTGATTTGAAGACTTCTTTGCCAAATTAAACCGTCCACTTAAACTGCCAAACTTAGAATCTTAGCGGCCTGCATGACGCTTACTCGCTAGCGTTCACCAATCTCATCCAGCCTTAATCAATACTAGAAATCATAGAGGGCAAACCTGATTTCTTGCATTTCTTTATTCAAGTTTATTCAGGATGAATGCGAGATTAATTATTTATTAACTATCTAGTTAGTCGGTAACTAATTAATTTAGTAACAGCATATTAGTCAGTTACCGGCGCAGCTATAAAAACAGCTATGACTGGGCAATACAGCCAGCAAACAAATTCAAAAAGCTAAGCTGTTATGCATAACACGTATGTGCATAACAGCTTAGCCAATCATTTATGGTGCTAAAATCCTAGCATTCTCTATTTTCTATTCTCTTAATTCACAGCCTAAACAAGCCTCCATGCCCCTCTCAGGTGCCTTGAGCAAATGCCTTCGGAGCCAATAGCCGTAGCGGCCAGCAGTGAGCGCCCATCAAAACGCCATCAATGAGTGACCACCTGCTAATCTTGGCATAACTTCACAAAAAAGATCAGCTAATATACGCAAGTCTAAACAATCTGATTTGATTGAATACAGCCCTCATCTGTTTGACACCTCGTTAACACCTTATAGAATAGGCATTTCCCGAAAATTTTCAAATAAATACACTTTTTGCCTTAAATGTCTATTCTTTTGCTGTGATTTTATTGATTTTATAAAACAATAAAAATCTGTATAATTATTGGCTTAAAGGTCTTATCTATCTACTTAGAGATTAGCTAAATTAGCTCATTTCTCTAAATCTTCAGTGTGCTCTAATACACATTAGTTTTGCTCAATGCCCATTCCAGTATCTAGCGAGTAAGTCTAAGGCTATTTCCCTCTGCTTCAAACCTTGCTAGCAAGCTTTGAAGCAGATTTAATTTTCTATTTCTAGGGCGAAAATATTGAGCAAAATTGATACTGTAAAATAGGAGAAAGCCTCTCATATCAACTTCTTAAGGTGTTATCTCAAAAGAGATTAAGGGAATTCAATAGTTACTCAGAAGAGCCTGATTGTCCAACGTTTAGTCTTTAAACAAATGCTATGTAGCTGAGTTTAAGGATCTGCCGAATTCTTTAAATTTACATAGCCTGCGGAACTCAACTTTAAGATATGGAAAGTTCAACAAATCGATCTCTACCTGATAGTGATGTCGGCATCTACGAGTGTGAAGTGCGCCTCAAATTTCGCATTATTGAGGAAGATCTCATGATGACAAATAAAGAAGATCTGGTAGAAACCTTAGTCGATGCCTTTGCTTACGGCAGCGATGAATACTTAGAGGCTCTAGATAGCCATGTGGCTATTCATCAACTCCAAGACGTTGCTCAAGCCTCTCCGGCCATGCGCCGACAGCTTATTCGGCTTCGCAACTCTAGCCGCCTAGCCTGAAAGAATGCTCAATTCCCCAGCAAATGACTAAGCCAATAGCAATGTAGTTAGGGCTAGGCAAGTCTAGCCAAGCGCGTTAAAAGCATTGACGGCAAAAGTACCGGCTCAGGTAAAGCCGTCAGAAAAAATTCTGTTTGCTATTTAAGTTTGACACAAGGCACAGGTAGAAGTTACCCTTATAAAGGTTCAAATACATGCGCCCCCATCGTCTAGAGGCCTAGGACACCTCCCTTTCACGGAGGCGACAGGGATTCGAATTCCCTTGGGGGTATGTCAATAAAGTAAAACCCTGCAGACTTTGCAGTCTGCGGGGTTTTACTTTAAATTTCTATAAACGCTGTGTTCTTCCCTTAAGCTCACTCAGAGTTGTCGTCACTAATTTTTCAGTAGGCTTTTTGAACTGAAATGTCCATAAGACGGTGTTCATCGATGTGTGAGGCTAATATAAGCATCGATACAGAACAGGGCGTAGGATGATCAATGTCATCAATAGGGAGCGGGAGTTTTTTTAGATAGCGCTCTCAAATATTGATTGGGTTAGTTTTTGAAAAATCTATAGCCAAGCCTGTTGCTACGGTTGGGTTTCATCTACGCTACTTGACTCAAGTCAAGGGTTTACTCCCAGTCAAGTAATTAATGCCATGTTTATGGCGCTTTTGTTTCTCGAGGTGGCTTCTTTAAGGTAGTCATCGGGGAGCAGAGCCAATTTCAGGCGTATTGGCTATGAAATCGAAATAGAAAGTCTGTATAGCCTCGTTGTGAGCGTGATTGGCCATTGCAGCATAGGGAGAAAATGCCCAATCATCAGAAATTGCCGCTATTTTTAGTGCGTAATTTGGGCATATTTAGGCAAATCAGCCTTTAGATCCTTCTGGTGCTCTATGGGATGAGTTGGCTAGCAGGTGGGGCGCTTAAGTCAGCCTAACTGCTGGCTAAAAACCCTTTGAGGTAAGAGCCTTACGATCAAGGTTTGGGCTTAACTAGCCAGTTATTCATCATTTTGTATGCCAATGTCGCCTTTATCTTTACAGAGCCAGTGGGCCAGTTTGCAGCCTCAACCTAGCGCGATCGCGGTTGATCCTCGCGGCTTCAAATCGGCGATACAGTCGCTGAGCCAATTTTTGATTGCCTATCAAATTCCGGCAACGCTGTGGCTGAAACTCCCTAAAGACGATGCTTGGTGGACTGATATTTGGCAGTATGGGCAGCAGGCACCGGGCTGCACGATTTACACTTTAGGAGACCAAATTGGCAGTCCGCCAGATCATTTGGCTGCAAGTTTGCGATCTATTCCGCTAGGGCAAAGTCCTGAGTTAAAAAGAGAGTATCTGTGTTTAGCCGTTTCGAGCAATTTTGTGGGTGCTTTGTTCGCGGTGCGTACACCGGGCCTTACGGCCTCTGATGGAACCTCTACCTCTGATAAGCGTACGCTTAAACTCTACTGCTCTACCTCTGGCCGCACGGTAGCTGCGCTTAGTAACGGAATAAAGCAGCTCATTGAAGGCAGTTTGTCGACTGAAACTAGCTGTTCTGAGACTGCGGGAGAAGGTAAGCCAGTTCCTTTGGAGAGTCAACGGCCTGAGCCTAGCGGCGTAGATTCAAACTTGGACGATTTAGCGAAAGCAGCGGTTTTCAAACAGTCTATTTTTAAGCAGTCTATGACTGCTCAAGCCATACTCAATCAGTGGGAACGCTGTTTTCCTAATGAGCTGTTGAGGGGTGAAAGCTTACCGCTGACAGAAGCTTTTTGGGGATGGCAGTTGCAGGCTCAAATAGAGTTAAAGTCACAGCTAGCAGCGTCTAAAAACACTTTGGTGTCAGCTGCTGATGCGGCGCTGAAATCACTGTCACCTGACTTTTTAGCGCAGGCTAGGCAAGAGCTGCAGTCGCCCTTAACCACAATTAAAACAGCCCTAACGCTCTTAGGCTCACCCACACTCAAGCTGACTCAGCGGCAGCGGTATTTAGAGATGATCGCAACCCAGTGCGATCGCCAAACCTCTTTAATCAATAGCATTATTGATCTGCTACAGATTCAAACTACCCCTAGCACACCGCCCAAAGCCTTACAGCTTGCAGACATCATTCCAGGAATTGTCAGCACTTACCAGCCAATCGCCGAAGAACGGGGCATTATGCTGGCCTATACAGTGCCTCCGACCTTAGCAGCCGTCCTCGGTGCAGAAGCAGAGCTCAAGCAAATCATGATCTATTTGATCAATAACGGGATGCAGGTCACCCCTAAGGGCGGTCGGGTTTGGGTGGCCGCTGCACCTCATAATGCCAATTTTGTCGCGCTCACTATTGAAGATTCTGGTGAAAGCATCACCAAAGCTGATATTGACCATATGTTTTCAGCATTTTATCGCCCGCCAACGCATAACAGCGAGGCAGGTAACGGCTTAGGACTCACATTAGTACAGCAGCTAGTCAATCGCATGAATGGACGTATTTTTGTAGAGAGTGCACCCAGCAAGGGTACTATTTTCAACATTTTGCTGCCGGTTCATCATCTGGTCAGCCCGTCTGATAGCAATGCTATCTCCCCTCCAAATCGCCTCTTGCGCTCTTCCATGAAGGCGAATTCCACTCAGCCATTCGCTAGCGTATAAGCTGCGTCAGTCCTCTTCTCCAGCCAGTAGTTCGATCAGCATCTCGGCATTCTGTTGCTTAGATTGCAAAAATTGATCGCACTGCTGAAGTGCCATTATTGCTTCAGAAAACTGCTCAAAAACCGTCTCTAACGGAAGTTCGCCAGTTTCTAGCTGAGCGGTGATAGCTTCAATTCGATTGAGGGTGGCTTCGTAGTTCCAGTTGGCTGGTAGCGCGGGCGTTTTTTTTGCACGGGGCATAGGAGCTTTGGTCCTGATTATTCAACCACAACAGCACTATTATCGGTGACTATTGCTTTTAGCTGACCGTGAGTGAGCTGAATATCTAACTCAGTGCCCAAGGCTAACTCAGCAGGGGCAGTCGCTATTTGGCCATTGACTTTAACAAGGGCATAGCCGCGCCTAAGTACAGCTTCAGGATCTAGGGTAGCTAGTTTTTCTTGAAGGAGTTGATGCTGATGCTGAGCTAGCTGTAACCGCCTAGTTAGGTTAGCAATGAGCTGCTGGCGTTGCCAGTGAAGATCGCGCCGGTGCTGGGCGATTTTTCTATCTAGTTGAAGGCGCTGGAGACGGATTTGAAGCCCTAAAACTTGGTTGTGCGCTTGACCAAGACAGTGTGCTATGACCTGAGCAAGGCGCTGCAGATGCTGTACTTGCTCACTGTAGAGATCGCTTAAGCTCCGTACCACTTGCTCGGCGGCGGCAGTTGGCGTATGCGCACAGACATCAGCAACTAAGTCAGCTAGCGATTCGTCACGCTCATGGCCAATGCCGGTAATCACTGGAATTGGGGACTGGGCTATAGCTACCACCACTCGCTCATCGTCAAAACAAGCCAAATCTTCGCTGGCACCGCCACCTCTTGCTAGTATCAACGCCTCGGCCCGGCCATCGTGACTGACACGGGCGATCGCCTTGACAATTGAAGCCGGAGCCAGTGCGCCCTGTACCGTCGCTGGCGATAGCAAAATTTTGAGGGTGGGATTGCGCTGGCTGAGCGTGCGCTGAATGTCGCCCCAAGCAGCAGCTTCCGGGGAAGTGACTACAGCTATGGTTTGTGGATAAGCTGGTAATGAACGTTTGCGGGCTCGATCAAATAGACCTTCGGCGGCTAAACGCGATCTCAACTGTTGATATCGCAGCGCCTGGAGCCCTTCACCGACCGGTAATACTTGCCATACTGTGAGCTGATAAGAGCCGCGCTTAGGATATAGCCGCACTTGACCCAGTACAGTGATTTGCTCGCCGACGGCTGGCATCGCGCTAAGCCGCGCGAGCTGCGACTGCCAAACCACGCAGTTAATTGCGGCCGAGCCATCGGGCTCTTGCAGCGTAAAAAAGCATCCCTGACGGTGGCTGCGAGCACTTGACACTTCACCGACCACCCAAATTTTTCGCAGTTGTGGATTGTCTTCTATGAGCAGTTGCAGATAATCAGTTAAGCCTGCGACGCCAATGGCCAGCTCATGGGTTTGTTCGATAGGGCTGTCAGCAAAGGGATCTAACATTTGAGCAAATTCTTTAAGCGAATGCGGAAAGCAGCAGAGTGAGCAGCTTCTATTATCTGCCAAAAATATTTATTGAAAATATATAGCGGCGTGCGGCTGCATTCGTACACCGCGACTCACTTGGCCTGTTATGCCGTAAAGGTTTCATAGAGATCTCTGTACTCTAGCCAAGTGAAAAACGCTATAGAGCCTATCGTCTGGTTAGCCCTTAGCAAATAAGCCTAGATGGCTTTCCATCTAGGCTTATTCCAAATCTTAATCATCTGAGTAAGTACCAATGCCGTAGCAATGGGCTAACAATCCACGTTATTTGGCTTAAAAGCCGCGTAAGCCAAGTTTAATTAGGCTTAATGAAGATCTTGAATAAGATTAAAGATCGTTTAGTTACTTAAGGCTACTTAAGAAAGTAGCTAAAAACTGAGACGCAATCGGCATCAGCAGTCTTTCGCTCAGCGATACCTAATTAGGCAACTACCTCGCATTCAGCCGGACTGACCTGATATTTGATCAAATTAGCGAGTTCTTGTAGCTGATTAATGGCTTCAGCGCCTTCAAGCTTCATTAGCTCGCGATCATCGCGCATTTCAGTCCATGTGATTCCATAATCAGAGACCAAAAAGCGAATTAAATGATCGCCGCCCAAGCTCACCATAAAAGAAGCACTATTTAGTTCTTCTCCACAGGTATAGCAAGAAGCTAGATACCCTCTTTTTTCCAAAACGACCGCCAGCGCCTTTAGATCTAAAACCAGATCTTGGACAAACTGTCGGTGCTGATTTGCAAGTCTGACAAACATTGTCTTTCCTCTACACCGTTACTTAATTTTACATACTTTACTTAATTTTTTCTTAACAAGCTTTCTAAGCGCACCTCCGTGAAGAATACAGCTTATTGAAAGGCTGCCTTTAACCAAGATAGCCAAGGTCTAAGACAAATGTAACCTTTTATAACAATTTAAACCAATGGATACCGGAAGATACCCACCCCATTTTCAAAAACTGACGCTTACGAGCGTATCAGTTCCAAAATTCTTAAACTGTAACAAACGTATCTACTACAGTTCCTCAGCCAATGGCTAAGCCCCAAGAAGAGTCAGATGGTGGTGAAACCGAAACTGTGAACCTGATGAAAGCTTCTGAGACACGCTGAGTAAGGTTAATCAGAAATTTTTAAGGATTTTTTCTATTGACAGACTATGAGCAAAGATTTAGATGCCTATCTGTTCTAGCGTATCTAGGGGGCAAACAATGGTGTTAGACCTATTAGCGATCAAAAATATGACAAAAATTGACATAACTAAGCGGTGAATATGCCTGAATCTAGCCTAGATCTTGAGTGACAGACGGTTGGTAGACGTAACTACGGACGCTGACCCAGAACGATTAGGAACGGTTAGCCAGGAATTATCAGCCGTAGAATCTATGGATAGTGAATAGAATAATCGGCTTTCTACGTAGCTGCTTACGAATGTTAGTTCGTAATCGTCCACCAGCCAAATCCAGGACCAATAAAGCGGATGGTCAACCAAGCTCCAATCATCAAGATGATGCCAGCCCAAGCACCTTTGGTACTCCAACTAACGAATTTGGCAGCCGTATCTTTGCTAATTGGAATGCCGGGAAGGACGGATTCTGGTTTGCCGTAGCTGTTGCCCATGGCTTCTTGACGGCGTTTGGATTCTCCCATGATGCTGATTTAGGTGAGGGGCTAAGAAGGTGAAAATGCTGTAGCACTATGATAGCGGTCAATCTTAGACAACTAACGAGTACTGTGACCGAATTTAGGAATTGTTAAAATGAATGACTAAATCTATCGCTAGGTGAAACAGTCAATACAGTCATTTCATGAACCACTCTTCGTTGAGATGGCTACTGTACAAGGCAGGCTCTAGGGCGGTCAAAATTTGATGGCCATAGCTGCGATAGTTGACTCGGTTATCGAGTAAAGCCACGATGCCACCAGTGGGTTCTTTGTGGCTATCTAGCTGGCCTTCTAACTGGCCTTCTAACTGGCCAGCTAGAGGGCGGCGCGATCGCACAGGAGCCACCGCTTGTTGCAGTTCGCTAATAGCCGACGGTAGCAGGTAGGCTTTGAACCAATCCTGGCGGTGGCGTTTGTAGCTAGCTACGCGACCCGCGACCAGAGGATTCTCTAGCGAGGGAATTGGCAGCGTTGTAATAATTAATAATCCTGGAGCGGTGCCTGTGTGGGTCGGGTGGGTCGCTGATGTCACTAAATCGGCGGCCATTGAGTTGTCAGTGCAGTGCGATCGCCAATATTCCCAGCCAGTAATCAAAATGCCTTGGGCTTCTACCGGCGATTCTACCCTCACTCTAGAGCCAAATTCAGCCGCCAAAATAGCTGCAAACTGAGCTTTTAGCGGCACATCGCCAATAATAATGACGGTCGGTGCAGCCGTTGATCCCTGAGCGTTCAGCAAGGATCGGATTTCTTTGAGGGCGGCGGCTTTGAATTGACTGGTGTTGGGCATGGGTAGATGATCCGGCACGTAGAGCTGAAGCGAATCATGGTGGCGATCAGGGCTGAAGCTCAGACAGGTCATTTCTGCTAGGCCCAGACGATCTCGATATTGTTCAGCTTTTGGCTGCGTGTCAAGGGCTGCGCCGATTAAAACAACCGGTTGCTGCGCCCAAACTGAGGCGAGCTGATGGCGAATTTCGGTAGGCGCACAGTGCAGCGTCACGCTGCCTGACGTGCGATCTAAGCTGATCCAGGCTAGTCGTTCCGGCTGTGAAAACTGCTGCCAGAATTGTGCCCACCGCAGCGGCATCTGATTGCCCTCTCCCTGAATTTTTAAAGTATCGATCAGCTCGTTTAGCAGGGCTTGTTCGGGGGCTTCGATGAGATGCGCGCCGTAGGGATTGGCCGGATGCTGAAAAACGATATGAGTCAGTCGTACCCGAAAATCTCGAAGGCGATTGCGCAGATTCGGATAAGCCAGCATTAGCAGATCCCAATCTTGGGCGCACAAGGAATGGCTAAGCTGCGATCGCGCCCAGCATTCTAGTTCGCTGACGCCATCTATTAAGGTGACAATTCCCGCTGGGAAGCGGCTGGTGAGAGCGGGGCGAGAGAGGTGAGGGGATAGATTAGGCGTGAGGCGATCGCGCAACCAGCCTTCAGCCGATGTTACGAGCAGTCCTCTAAAGCCGCTTTCGGAGCCTTCGTTACTGCCTGCCACGGTGTCCGCTACGCTTTGCTGTGGCCAGCGATCGCCTGAGCGCACCGCTTTAACGACGGGTAAGCCCTGCTGCAAATTAGGAATATCTTGCCAGAGCACTGTCTCTAGAATCTTCTCAGGCAAGGCCAAAATTGCAGGCCCCGGCCATAGCAAAGCCGGAATCAAATAGCTGAGTCGGTAACTGCCCTGATACGCTGCTACACTATCCACCTGCATCAGCGCGCTCCGACCTACCCGTAGGGCCCTAGCGACTAGCCGTGCCATTGTTAAATGATGGGGCCATTGGGTCTGTCCATGCTCTTTGAGATAAGCCCGAAGGCGCTGATGAACTTCTGTCTCGATCACAGGCGTAGCAGTAAGGGCTTAAGGGCGTAAAGGTGATGTGAGCGCATAGGTCAAAGCGCCCTGTAAACACTGAATCAACACTGACGATGGCTTTTATTGTGACACATTGCCAAAGCTGCACCGATCATAAAACAAGTGCAACGGTCAGGGATGATAAGGAGATGCGAACTAACGTGCTGCGGAATAGACAGTTATGAAAATCGGAATCGTGGGACTTGGACTCATTGGCGGATGCCTTGGCCTGGACTTTAGAGCGCTGGGCTATCAGGTACATGGCATTGCCCGCCGCCCAGAAACGTGCGATCAAGCGCTTAGTCGCCGTGTGGTAGATTCCGCTAGCACCGACACCGCGACGTTAAGTGCCTGCAATGTTGTCTTCATCTGTACACCCATTGCCACTATTGTGCCAATGGTGACGGAGCTGGCGATGGTGCTTTCCCCTAGTACCTTAATCACTGAGGTCGGCTCTGTAAAGGCAGCGATTGTAGCGGAAGCAACTCGTCAATGGCCGCTATTTGTGGGTGGGCACCCGATGAGCGGCAAAAGTGAGGCCGGATTGGGGGCTGCTGAACCGGGTATTTTTCGGCATCGTCCCTATGTGATTACGCCGCTGACTCAGACGCAGCCAGCGGCGATCGCTACCCTCGAAAAGCTTGTGCAGCAGCTCGGCTCTCGGCTGTATCGCTGCTCTCCGGAAGCTCATGATCGAGCCGTGGCCTGGATTTCTCATTTGCCAGTGCTGGTGAGTGCGAATTTGATTCATGCAGCCCTGCAAGAGCGCGATCTTGAGGTTTTACAGCTTGCTCAGCAGCTCGCAAGTTCTGGTTTTCAAGATACCAGCCGAGTGGGTGGCGGTAATCCTGAACTAGGGCTGATGATGGCGCAATACAACCGAGACGAAGTGCTGCGATCGCTCCACAGAGTAGAACAGGGACAGGGAATTACCTTAAGCGCTAACCAGAAGCAGGCTGTAATTGATACTACCCATTTTCCTCTAATGCTGATAACTGGAGGACCTGGTTGTGGAAAGACCACTGTGATCCAGGCGATTGTGCAGACCTTTCAGGAAGCAGGCCTTACTGTAGGATTAGCTGCTCCAACCGGTCGGGCTGCTCAACGAATGTCCCAGGTCAGCCAGGAGTCTGCTAAAACAATTCACAGGCTTTTGCGATATGATCCTGTTCGCCAGGGGTTCTTGCACGGCATTAATCAACCTCTGGAGGCAAAGGACAGGGCACTTGATTGTCTGATTATCGATGAAACCTCAAT
>JBGTNW010000192.1:0-3965 GCA_041742865.1 Phormidesmis sp. | reverse complement strand
TGCCCCGGCACACAGCCGGTTCACATCAACCTGTAGACCCTTGTATGTATCACCTACAGACATGGGCATCACCTCCTAATTCCCTCAAGGATTGCGACTGAACGAGTCAGCAGCAACTGAGCAGTATTTTGCTCACGTAAGAGAATATAGCACGCCTTTTCGATTGTGGTGTGTAAGCAGCTTCAGCCCAGGGCTCTAGGGCCTTACATTCAAGCGCATCAACCCTAAAAAGGGGCCCAAACAAGGGCACTAAAAAGGAACTTTTTTCTTGGCTGACTTGCCGCTTTCAAAGTCAAGCTCTTTGAGCTTTTTCAAAATTCGGGTGAAATATTCCTTGAAATAGTCTTCTAGCGTCGTAATTTCGCTTTTATCGATGCCAAACGTCTGATACACCTCATCCATTGACGCATCCATCACGTTCCCGCTGGCGCTGACTTCTGTAAAGGCCAGACGATCAGCCAAGTCCCACGTCCATTGAAAGAAAGCGGCTAGGTTCCGAGCACCGCGCAGCAAGGCAGGCGGCATTTGTGAGACGCTAGCGCGCTGAGTAGATAGGCGCTCACAGAGGCGAATAATTTCATACGCGCCCCAAGCTCTAGGGCCAGCGAGTGGGAAGGTGGCTTTTTCGGCTGCGGGTAACGTTAGCGCCTTGACTGCGAATTTGGCGATATCTTGACTGTTCATGTAGGCGATCGCGCCTGCTTCACCCATCACCCAAACAGACTGCCGCTCCAAAATCGGAATAGCATACTGCCCGATTAAGCCCTGCATAAATCCACAGGGTCTAAAAATGGTGTAATTGAGGCCGGATTCAGCCAAGAATTTTTCAGTGCAGTCTTTAATTTCCATCAGCGGCACGTTGGGATAGTCGCCCGCGCCCAAAATTGAAAAAAAGATAAAGCGTTCTACGCCAGCGTCTTTAGCGGCTTGAATGAGCGCGACTTTGCCATGCCAATCGACATCGTAGATGCCTTCCTTCTCGGCGGGGCGAGAAGTCGAAGCATCGATGACTGCGTTTACATTTTCAAAGCAGGGCGGCAGGCTACCAGGCCCCGTCAAATCGGCTTTGACCAGCTGAGCGCCCCACTCTCTTAGAAAGCTGGCTTTTTGAAAATTTCTGACTAGGCACTTTACCTCATAGCCTTCGTCTAAGGCTCGGCGAACGATTTGCCTGCCCAATGTGCCAGTTGCGCCAACGACTAATAAGACCATGAGGTTTGTAAACAAAACTTAATATGTTTCTCAGTTTAACAGAAGTCGTTACGAGCGCGTTATTCTTCGCCGCCTTGCACTTTTAGCATCAAAAAGCCGACGCTCAAGCCCACTAAAGTCATGCCAAAAATCAATACAGCCGTGCTGAAAATTTCGCCGCCCATGTCGTCTATCTCTCCTAAATAAATTTAAATGGAATCTAAATGGAATTGAATGAATCGAAATTGCGAATCAATCCTAAGGGAGTCGCGCGTAAGTAATGTACCGACGCCCTCATCCCCTAGCCCCTTCTCTCAAGTTTGGGAGAAGGGGAATAAGTGATTGCCCTCGCTGTTATTTTGCGACTCTCTAAGTAAACCAATCCTAAGTAAATTAGATGTCTGCTTGGATGTGTTGCTATTTTAGAGCGTTTTGGATCGACTCCAACGTCTAGAATCGATTGCGTTAGACTCGCGAAACGGCTCTCTAACGATAGGTAACGTGGATGTCAGCACTTTCTCAGGCCCCGCAAAATTCTAGACAAATGACTCATCGACGCAAGCCTCGTTTGGTGATGACGCTGGGCGATCCGGCTGGGATTGGCCCGGAAGTCGTGCTCAAGGCGCTAAGTCAGCCTCGGTTTGAGCAGCAGGCTGAAATTGTGGTGATGGGCTTAAGGGCTCATCTTCAAACCACCTACCAACAGCTTCAAGCTAGTGCGCCTCACGCCACCTTTAGAGATCCGGATAGCCTAACTGTGATCGATGTTGACGTTGATGAATCGGTCAGATCCAGGTTGAGCACCGGAACCGGCAATGCGAGCAGTGGTGAAGTGGGTTTTCAGACGCTGAAAGAAGCGATCGCGCGTACCCTCGCAGGCGAATTCGATGGCATTGTCACCGCGCCGATTGCCAAGTCGGCTTGGCTAGCTGCGGGCCATGCCTACCCTGGGCAAACCGAACTGCTCGCTGAAATGTCGAATACTCAGCGCTTTGGCATGTTATTTGTGGCCAAGTCACCGCACAGCAACTGGACGATGCGAACGCTGCTAGCGACGACACATATTCCGCTCAGCGCGGTGCCCAAGGCGCTGACCCCTGAGCTGATGACTTTAAAGCTAGAGCTATTAATTGAGTGCTTGCAGCGTGATTTTGGCTTGCAGCAGGCGAAAATTGCCATAGCCGGACTCAATCCGCACAGCGGCGAACAGGGGCAGCTCGGTCGAGAAGAGCAGGATTGGTTAATTCCTTGGATAGCGGCTCAGCAGCAGCGTTTTCCGACTATTCAGCTAGAGGGGCCAGTGCCACCGGATACGCTTTGGTTGCAGCCGGGGCAGGCGTGGCATAGCGCGGAAAACCAACAGAACGCTCATGACGGCTATTTGGCGCTTTATCACGATCAGGGGCTCATTCCGATTAAGCTTTTGGCCTTTGATTTGGCGGTGAATACGACGATTGGGTTGCCTTTTATCAGGACTTCGCCGGATCATGGTACAGCGTTTAATATTGCCGGGCAGGGAGTGGCGCGATCGCACAGTACAGAAGCCGCGCTCGATTTGGCCATTGAGCTCACGACGCAGCGCTTAGCGGCCAAGGAATCCTTTACTGTAGGTTTCGCTGTAGGTTTTACGGGGGGCGAGTCATCCGCCTAATTGCAGAACAAACATTAAGTTATTTTTCTTACTTTCCATACTTCTATGCCAATCAGCATGGTTGAGTCCCAACCTGTAGCAGATGTTACAAAGGCGTACCTTTGTAACAATCGTGCTTAATTGCATCTGGTGTATTTCGAGAAGATTTGGAGATAAATGACTAAAAGGTCTAGCGACATGTTGCTGAATGTAGTCATTGCTATAGCGATTACTTTAGGACTGTTCGTTTTAGGAAGCTGGTTAATTCAGGTTCGATCAGATTCAGGGACTGATGACTTTAGCGCCGGTCAATCGATCCAAATCAGCGAAGTAACCCTCGTCCGCGCTGCTAATCAGGTTTGCCCAGGATGTTAGAGAAAAAATTTTGTTTGAATAAGGAGAAATATTTGATGACTCTCAATACTATGTTGAAAAAGCTGAGTATGACAGGGGCCGTTTGCGGTGGCTTCTGGCTAGCGATGTCCCCTTTAGCTAAACCCGCAATCGCGCAAGCGGGCGGCAGTAGCTGTCCTAATATTTTCTACCGGGAGCCCTTTACCAGACGGATTAGTGCGCCAGAGGGCTGTCCGCCGACTGAGTACCAGCAACTTTTGCGCGGGATCGAGGGGGGTGACTTGGGCGTTGGCGATAGTGACCGAGCTAACACGCTTGAAGAGCTACAGAACTCTTCGCTTGCTACCAGAACGAGGGGCGGCAGCATCCCGGCTGCCGCCCCTCCCTTTCCTGAGGATCAGGGTGATGCGATCGCCATGGTCTCTCCTGTAAGTAGCCAGATAGCGGTCTCGTTGGTCAATGACACAGGCGCAACAGTGACCTATGAGCTGGTTGGTGATACCCAGAGAAGAATGCTGATGATGGGTGAATCAGCGATGCTACAGGGCGTCTCGCTACCAGCTACGATCACATTCGTCCGTGAGGATAACGGGCTGCTCGATGTTATGGCTAGCAGCTCAGAAGCCGGGATGTTAGAGATTTCGCTAATGCCAGAAGCGTCTCTAAACGACACACAAGGCGTTATCCGCATTCAAGAAGATGGTCAGGTATTTGTGAACTAAGCCATGACTGCCAGAACGTTCGCAATTGCAACGTTTATTAGGGTGTAAAAGGTCAGTTGAAATGGTTT
>JBGTNW010000191.1:0-2895 GCA_041742865.1 Phormidesmis sp. | reverse complement strand
GGCTGACGGGTGAAATGCTGGTGGACGCTCAGGCCGTGTCCAGCACCACCGTCGGAGCACAGAGCAATGCCTGGGATGTAAAAATCTGGCTCAATGCTCAGGGCACTGATATTTTTGCAGAAAAAACCAAGGCCCTAGCGGGCAGTGACCGCGCAATCGGCATATTTTTAGATGATGTGCTGCTCAGCGCGCCTTTAGTCGATCAGGGCTTCGCCAAAACCGGGATTACCGGCGGCGAAGCCCTGATTGCCGGAAACTTTACTCGCGAAGCCGCAATCGTGCTGGCAGTTCAGCTCAGCAACGGAGCCCTGCCAGTGAAATTAGAAACGGTGGCGCGTTGAACGCACTCAGCCTATAAAGATGTAAAGATGTTCGCCACTCGGATTAGGTCGAAATCGTAGAAACAGAGCCCCCGTCTACTCGCCAGTTTGAGCCGACGACGTAACTAGCCTGCTGAGAGCACAAGAACGCGATCACGGCAGCGACTTCTTCGACTTTGCCACGCCTGCCGACTTCAATGCCAGGACGATTTTCAGCTAAAAAGCTTTCAACGGCTTCGGCCATGCTGATGTCTCTTTCGGCAGCGCGCGATCGCATCATTGCATTCGTCATCGCCGTTTCTACAAAAGCAGGCGACACCATGTTAGTCAGCACCCCGTCTTTGGCATAGGCTTTGGAGAGATTTTTGGTCAGATTCAAAGTGCCCGCTTTACACGCGCAGTAAGGCATATCTTCAATGTAGGGCTGCACAGCATCTTCTGAACCGAGCAGCACAATGCGACCCCAACCAGCGCTGCGCATCGCCGGAATGAAGGTGCGGCACACGCGCACTGTGCCCATTAAGTTAACATCAATAGTGTTCATCCAGCCGTCGTCATCAATCTCTAGAAAATCACCCACAGCCCCCGTAATGCCAGCCGCATGAACTAAAATTTCAGGCGCACCAAAGTGCGCCGTAATTTGATCGCGAGCCGCTTCTACTTGCTCTAAGCTAGTAATGTCAGCTTTGGCAGCAAACGGATCGCCAAAGGTTTTGAGATCGTCAATCTCATCAAAAGAGCGGTTGAGAATAGCCACTTTAGCCCCTTCTTTGAGCAAAATTTCAGCCGTAGCCTTACCAATGCCCGAATCACCCCCAGTCACTACCGCCACTTTACCGGTCAAACCTAAATCCATAAAAACTAATTCCTCACGCTAACGATGCGTTTACGATGAATACGCTGCGCCTTTAATTTAGAGCTATATGGAAGTTTGTGCTTCCTCGTGCAACAAAAGCTTAAACCGAAAACCTTATGCCTCAATGGAAATTATCGACTGAGTTTACGTTCGATGCCGCGCACTTTATCCGCGACTACGATGGCCCCTGCGGACGAATGCACGGCCATACCTATCGGGTGCGAATAGAAGCAAGATCCCATCAGCTTCAAGCCTCACAGTATTGTCCTCATCCGGCGATGGTAGCCGACTTTAGAACCCTTCGCTGGGCCAAAAGAGACATGCTCAAAGGCGGCCTAGATCACTGCGTTCTCAACGAAGTCATGCCTGAAGGCTACGAAACAACCGCCGAAATGATCGCCCAGTTCATTCACGAAAAGACCAGCAAAATGCTTAGTCCCCACATTCATCTCAAAGTCTGCGTGTCCGAAACCCCCGACTCTTGGGCTGAATACGAAGCCGACTAAGAGCTTCTCAATTTACCTGATTTCGTCTATTTTCTGGCAAAAAGGCTTTACTTACCTTGGTTAGCTGGAAAGTTAATGCTTAAACCGTGAGCGGTGATCTACATGAATCTATTATCAATACCTGCTGTTGCCGTTAAACAGAGTCTGATTAAAACTCTGCCGAGTACTTTGCCGACGGTAGAGACTTTTCACTCTATTCAAGGCGAAGGGATTTGGACAGGAGCCAGCGCTTTTTTTATTCGATTAGCAGGCTGTGATGTTGGCTGCTCGTGGTGCGACACTAAGCACTCTTGGCCGATGCAGTCTCACCCGCAAAGAGAGATTGCTACCTTAGTCGAAGAAGCGCTAGCGGCTCAGCCTTTTATGGTTGTCATCACAGGTGGAGAGCCGCTGATGCACGATCTTACTCACCTCAGCACAGCGCTGCGGCAGCAGGGATTGCGGGTTCATCTAGAAACGTCAGGTTCCTCTCCTTTAACCGGCGAATTTGATTGGATTACACTCTCGCCCAAGCGGTTTAAGCCGCCTTTGGAGGCTATTTACAGCCAAATTCATGAACTTAAGATCGTTGTTGGGGATCAAGCTGATTTAGATTGGGCAGAATTAGCCCTGAAAAAATTAGCCGCGAATGCTACCCCAAAGCATAACTCAGACAATGAATCAGAGAATAACCCCAAGCACAGCCCTAAAAAGCTGCTACAGCCGCAGTGGAGCAACGAGCAGGGCCAGAAGCTAGTATTTGACTACGTGCTCACGCATCCTGAATGGCGAGTCAGCTTACAAACCCACAAGTTCTTAGGCATTAGATAATCATTAAATTATTCATTAGAGAGAATGTACGTTGATGAGCAATCAGGAAAAAGAGCAGCCCAAGGCAGTGGTGTTACTTTCGGGCGGACTCGATTCAGCGACCTGCTGTGCTCAAGCTTTAGCAGATGGCTTTAGCGTCACAGCGATTTCTTTCGACTACGGCCAACGGCACAAGCGCGAACTTGTAGCCGCTCAAGATATTGCTCAAACGTTCGGGATTGCCCATCATCACATCGTTGACATTAATCTAGCTCAGTGGGGCGGATCGTCTCTTACCAGCGAGATCATGGCCGTACCGACCGATGGCCTCAAGAGCGATGAAATTCCCTCTACCTATGTGCCAGGGCGCAATACGGTGTTTATTGCGATCGCCCTATCGCTCGCAGAAGCCCAAGGAGCCTCG
>JBGTNW010000190.1:0-15627 GCA_041742865.1 Phormidesmis sp. | reverse complement strand
ATATCTATTCATCAAGCCCGCTGCTTGTACCGGCTCACCCAAAGCGGGCTTTCATTCAACTGTATAGAAGATGTCGCTGCGGCCTTGAGCTTGCCAGTACGGCAAATTGCGGCTTGGCAAAGCGTGTTGCAGTTTTGCTATTACGATCATGAGCTGCGGCTAGAAGCGATCGCCATCGATGCGAATCAAGCAACAGATGAGGAACTGACGATGATTCCGGCCGTTGATAGCTATTTGGCGCGAGCCATCGTCCACTACCGCCAAACAGGCCCCTATAAAGACTTTGCGGATTTACAGAGTCGCCTGCGATTGACCACGGCGATAGCGGTTGAACTGCTTCATTATTTGAGATTTT
This sequence comes from Phormidesmis sp., assembly GCA_041742865.1. GTDB lineage: Bacteria > Cyanobacteriota > Cyanobacteriia > Phormidesmidales > Phormidesmidaceae > Phormidesmis. The sequence continues at coordinate 15,272 of JBGTNW010000190.1, read as the reverse complement.
AGGCGGTGAGTTTGGGCTACGGCTTGGGGTGGCTAGGTTGAGGTGGCAGGGTTAGGACGCGGGTCAATCGCTAATGTCTAGGCGACCCATTTTTTCTAAGGGCCAGAAGCGGAAGACAGCGCGGCCAATGACGTTTTGAGTGGGCAAAAAGCCCCAAACGTGAGAGTCGTTGCTATCGTTGCGGTTATCGCCCATGACAAACAAGCTGCCGAAAGGGACGGTGACAGGCGGCATTTCATATTCAGGAGCCGCTAGAATATAGGGCTCATTCAGCGGCTGGCTGTTGACGATGACTTGACCTTGGCTGATTTGTACGGTTTGCCCAGGAAGGCCAATGACGCGCTTAATAAACGCCTGACTGGCTAAATAGCCGTATTCTTGGAGCTGTGGCGGTGGCTCAAAGACGGCAATATCACCAGCGCGGGGTAAGTGCAAACGGTAGGAGACTTTTTCGACAAGGAGGCGATCACCTACCGCCAAAGTCGGCACCATCGAAGGCGAGGGAATAAAGCGCGGTTCGGCGATGAAAAAGCGAATGAGGAAGGCGAGCGCAAGGGCAATGGCTACTAGCCGAGCATTATCTGCAACCAGCTTACGCCACCCGCTAATTTTGGGCTTGCCTGCCGTTTCTGGGTTTGTTTCTGGGCTTATTTCTGGGCCTGCTTTCGATACAGAAACGGGTACATCATTTTTATCTGGCATTGCGTCTTTGGGATCTTTTGCGTTGAGCATACTTGAGCTATCGATGAGCTATCAGTGACCATAGCATTCTGCTGAGGGCTGTTGAGGAGTGATTTCATGGGCAGCGATCGCGGCTTGAGCATTGCGCCTGAGCATGGGCGGCTTGATGCGGCGCAGGGCAGAGGCCGGAAAGCGATGGTTCCACTCAGCGTCCGTCAGAGTTGCTAAACTTGCCAAGGTTGGATTGATATTTTCGGGATAGGGCGCAAAGTCGGGAACGTCAGTGGCTTGCGCAAATTGCTGGTTCCAAGGGCAGACATCTTGGCAGATGTCGCAGCCTGCCACCCAGTTTTGAAGGTTTTGAGCGATCGCTTTCGGCAGCTTCTCGGCTCGATTTTCAATGGTGTGATAGGCAATGCAGCGATTTGCATCGACGATGCCCGGGGCGCGAATCGCCGCAGTCGGGCAAGCTTCAAGGCAGCGTGTGCAGGTGCCGCAGTGGGCTGTGTGGGGCGCATCGGCAGCCAGCGATAAGTTGGTGATAATTTCACCTAAAAAGACCCAAGAACCGTATTGCCGGGTGATCACGTTGCCGTTTTTGGCAATCCAGCCAAGGCCCGCTTGCTGCGCCCAAAATTTGTCTTGTACAGGGCCAGTGTCGGCATAGAGTCGGGTTTTTATTTCACGATTTTGCGGGTTAGACAGCTCAGAAGCTGACGATTGCAGCCACCGCGCTAACTGCTTCAGCTTTTGAGTCAAAATCCGATGATAGTCTCGGCCCCAGCCATAGCGCGAAATTTTGGCATACTGATTGCCTTCTAGACGCTGATGATCGCTGTAATAATTGACTGCTACGCAAATAATCGATTTTGCATCGGGCAATAGCTGCCGAATATCTTGGCGTTTGGCACTTGCCATCCAGCCCATGTCAGCCTGAAAGCCCTGGGCTAACCAATCTTGCAGAGCTGTTTTGGCCGCCTGTTCGGCAGCAGTCGGTTCAGGTGAAATGGCCGCAATTCCAACTTGATGAAAGCCGAGGGCGATCGCTTGACGTTTGACGGCCTCGCTGCCTTGAATATTGTCTTGATGGTTGCCTTGACTATTGCCTTGACTGTTAAGTTCGGTCATGACAAACTTCCTCCCGTAGCAGGTATCGACGCATGACAGCGCGTTTTTCAGGGGCAAAGCCATAGCGGGTTTCATGGTCTACAATCGCCCTGATTTCGGCCCCCCAGCTTTGCTCAGACAGCACCTCAAATCCCAATCGCCGGTAAAAGGGAATGTTCCACGGCACTTTGCGAAAGGTCGTCAGCAGCACTTGGTCAAAGCCTCTTTGCTGTGCGCTTTGGCAGCAGGCTTCAACTAGCGCTGAGCCGATGCCCAAACGGCCATAGTCGGGGTGCACATCTAATTCCACAATAAAGCAGCTAGCGCGTAGATGCTTGACGACGATGAATCCGATAACTGGCGGAACGACTGATTCCTGAGTCGAATTTTGACTCAAGTCTTGGGTTAAATCTTTAGCGACATCAGTCAGCTCTGCTACCCACAGTCGCTGATCGGCTTGAGCTTTTAGCAAAAAGCCTACTGATGTTAACCCTTTTAGTAAATCTACTGGAATGTTTAGCCACTCTAAGTAGGGTAAAAACTGCTGTGCGGCAGCTCGTTCTATCTCAGCTAAAAAGGGAATATCCGCTATTTCTGCTAAGCGAATAGCATAAGCTGTTGAACTGACGGAAGCATTTGTTAGTTCAAAATTTGTCAAACCAGAATGATCTCGCTATGGCCATCGTGACCTAATTACGTATGCATCATACCGGGTTCTTCGGCAATGAAAATAAAGGCAGCGGGCAATATCATGCCCAGTTTAGGATGCGGCTGAATGAGTGCAAAATGCTAAAGGTTCATAGCAAAGAAACCAGGGGCCTGTGACGTATCACTCAAGATGTTAAGTAAGCCAGCCATAATGTTCTTTAAGTAGCTGAATTAGAGACGGTTTAATTGTCTAAGATAAAAGACTAGACTCTAAAATGTATTTTGGTAAGCTGGGCCGGTGCAATGAATGACTCTCAAAAGCAGGCGGCAGAAAAATTGGCAGATCATGCGCCGAGCCAACTGGATGAGGAGAATTCTCTTCAAGTCACTCCAAATGCGCAAAATACGCCAGATAACCTGAAACAGGCTCCTTCTGGTCAGGTCTGGCAAGCCGCTATGAGACTGTGGAAAGATACGCGACGTCAGCTAACTCAAACCACTGGTCAAATTACCGGCAAAATTAGCAGCAAAATTACGGGCCAAACGACAAGATGGCTGCCGACAGATGCCATGCAGCTACGCCAAGCTTACGCCAATGCTCAAAGTAGTATACAGAGCAGTTTCCAGGGCGCTTTTCAAAGAGATTTTTTACAGCTGTTTAATGTCAGTGATGAGAAAATTTCTGAGATTTTGCAGCAGGTACGCTCTGAACTGCCTACTACTGAAGCGCTGCTAATTGGTAAACCCCAAGCGGGTAAAAGCTCTATTGTGCGAGGTTTGACGGGTGTATCAGCGGAGATTGTAGGCCAGGGCTTTCGGCCTCATACGCAGTATACAGAGCGCTATGCGTATCCTTCTGAAGATTTGCCGCTGCTGATTTTTACAGATACGGTGGGCTTAGGAGACATTGGCCAAAAGACCTCGGATCTGGTGATGGCGCTAACAAACGATTTGAGTGATGACTTTAAAGATGATTTACAGCTGCAAAGTCGCCGCGCTCGAATTTTGATTGTGACGGTTAAAATTACTGATTTTGCTGTTGATCAACTGTTAAACATTGTTCGTCAGCTAAAGGCTACTTATCCTGATATTCCCTGTTTGTTAGCGGTTACCTGCCTACATGAGATTTACCCGCCTGAGTGGGAAGATCATCCTAGCTATCCGCCAGAAGCAGAGACGTTAGATCGGGCATTTGCAGCCCTAAAAGAGTCTTTTGAAGGTTGTTTTGATAGCGCGGTGCTGCTGGATTTTACCTTAGAAGAAGATGGCTTTGACCCGGTTTTTTACGGCCAAGAAGCGCTGCGAGATGCTTTGGCCGATCTGTTGCCTGCAGCTGAAGCCAAAGCGATTTATCAGCTGATTGATGATCAAACGATGGTGAGCACTCAGCTTGGCAACTTATATAGAGATGTGGGTCGGCGCTATATTTCGGCTTTTGCGGTGATTTCGGCGACTTTGGCAGCAGTGCCGCTACCTTTCGCGACGATGCCGGTGCTGACGGCCTTGCAGGTTTCGATGGTGGGGCTGTTGGGTCAGCTCTATGGGCAGCGGCTGACGCGATCGCAAGCGGGCGGGGTAATGAGTGCGATCGCAGGTGGTTTTTTTGCCCAAGCGATTGGCCGTGAGCTGATTAAATTTATCCCTGGGTTTGGCAGTGTGGTTGCCGCTTCTTGGGCCGCGAGCTATACCTGGGCACTAGGCGAAGGGGCCTGCGCTTACTTCGGCGATTTGATGGGGGGTAAAAAACCTGATCCCGCCCGCATTCAGCAGGTAATGGCCGAAGCCTTTGACGTGGCCAAAACCAACTTTCTCGCTGCGGAAAAAGCAGATAAACTGGAAAAAAGCAAATAGCTAAACGCCTCTATGACTTTTTCTATACCTTTGTACTTGTGGATCATTGTGCAGGCCCTATCATGACTTACACGCCATCAAAATTATTGACTACCGAAGATTTTATTAGTCAGTATGGAGATGATTCGCGCTACGAACTCATTGATGGAGAATTGCGAGATTTGGAACCAACCGGCCCGCATGAATCAGTGGCTGGCGAACTGGTGGGTCATTGGTTTTCGGCTTTTCACAGTGGGCCACAGGCCGCTACTCAGTCATGGACGATGCCTAAAAATTGTCTGATTTATCCACCTGCCGCGCAGTCTACAGCGTTGCGACCAGACGTGATTGTATTAGACAAAACAAAGCTAAAACAAGAGCCTTTTTGGGAAAAAGAGCCGGTAATTGCGTCGGGTCAATCGATTGTTGCGATCGCCGAAATTGTTAGCACCAACTGGCAAGACGATTATGCCCGGAAAGTAGAAGAGTATCTACTGCTGGCGGTAGAAGAATATTGGATTGTTGATTTTCGACGGTTAGGTGGCTTGGAATTTATCGGTAGACCCAAGCAGCCGACCATTACAATTTGTCAACGGCAAGGCGATTACTATCAAAAACAACAGTTCCGACTGCATGAGCCAATCAATTCAAAGATTTTTCCGACGCTAACACTCACCTTGGCTGACTTGATGCCGTAGCTCTAATTCTGAAAGTCTATGGATTCTAACCATCCTCTCTACCTATGCTGTTGAGCGATTAGCGGCTTTGGCACTCTGAATATATCATGGGTAATTAGTTCAAATTAACTAGCTCACACTGGCTGAGCCCCACTTGTCATGTCGTCATTTGCTGAAGAGGACTTACCCCAAGCTCCCACCAAAAAAGCTGAGCCGCCGCAGCTGCGGCCTTACCAAGTGCAGCTGATTAATGACCTTTACCACGAGCTGAACGAGGGTCACAAGCGGGTAGCCATTATCGCCGGGACGGGAGCCGGCAAGACGATTATTAGCGGACAGATTTGCGCCCATGCCGAAGAAGCCGGAAAGCGGCTGATGTTTTTGGTGCATTTAGATGTGCTAGTAGGGCAAACCTACGAAAAAATGAAGGCGTTTGGCTTGCAGTGCGGCTTTATTAAAGCGGGCTGGGAGGAGAATCGCGATGCGCCTATTCAAATTGCCAGCATTCAAACCATGGCGAAGCGGCGCTGGTGGCAACAGTGGCCTGCTGATGTGGTTTTTTATGACGAGGGGCACATTACGCTGTTTAGTCAGGTGGGTAAAAAGGTGATGCTGCGTACCCACAAAGACGCGGTGCACTTAGTGATGACCGCAACGCCGCTGCGGCTAGGGAAAGAACAGCTTGGAGATTATTTAGATACGCTGGTGGCTTCGCCCGTGCCGTATGACTTACAGCAGATGAGCTATCTCTCTAAAATGAAGTATTACAGTATGCCGAGAGATGGAATGGCGAATTTGGCAGAAGTGGGGATTTCTAAGGGAGATTATGATGAGAGAGATTTGAAAAATGTTTGTGATCGCACTGAACTCATTGAAAAAATTGTTGAGGAATGGCACCGCATTGGCAAAGGCAAGCGCACAATTGCCTTTTGTGTCGACGTAGAACATGCTAACCATGTGGCGGAAGCTTTTCGCAAAGCGGGCATCAGCGCTGAAACTGTCGATGGCAGCACTGCCATCAAAGATCGCAAAAAGCTCTATCACGATCTCAAAACGGGTGATCTGACGGTACTGACTTCTTGTAATGTCATCAGCATTGGCTTTGATGAACCGAGTGTGGAAGTCGGGCTGATGCTGCGGCCTACGCAGTCGAGCGCTATGCACTTTCAGCAGTTGGGCCGAGTGATGCGGATTTCACCGGATACCGGCAAAGACTATGGGATTATTCTCGATCAGGCCGGTAACCTTGAGCGCTTGGGCTTTCCGGAAGATGTTGAAGATTATGAGCTGCCGACTCAAAAGCAATCGGGCGGCGGCGGTGGGGTTGCGCCGACGAAACCTTGCCCTGCCTGCGGCCGGATTGTATTGTCTTTTATTGTCAAGTGCCCGGACTGTGCGCATCAGTGGGTGAGCGATCGCCCTATCAACACTGAAGACATGGTAGAAATTTACTCCAATCAGCAGGCAAGACAAATTCGCGATGTGACCACGCTGATAGATCTCTATCACGGCCATCGGCGCAGGGCTTTTAAGCGAGGCTACGCGCCCACTTGGGCAGATAGGGCTTTTTATGAACAGTGCGATCGCTGGCCTAATCCAAGCTGGGCCTTTGGTTCTTTGTACGGGGCGCGGCCAATTTGGGAACAGCAGCTGGTGATCGTTGATTATTTACGCAAGAGTGCGCGGCGCATTGGCAAAGGGGCCGAATGGGTGATTCAAGAGTTTGAAAAAGAAGTTGGCCCTAATAGCTGGCTCAAGATTGCTCAGTATGAAGGCCAGTATAAGAGCGAAAATTAGCGGCCTTAAAAAGAACATATCACTGGATGCATACGCTGTGACACTTCAGAGGCCGGAGTAGATCACCAACAGATCGGTGACAGTTTTTCGATAAGGTTATAATGCCTACAGATTTCTACAGTTTTGATTATTCATGGGTTTACAATTGCAGCGTTATCAGAAATCAGCCTTCCGCCGCTGGGCTTACCGGTCTATGGCGGTTTGCCTCGGTGGAACAATGATAGCTAGCTTGAGCTCTGCAAAGGTTTTTGCTCAAGAATCCGTGTTAGCGCCAGTTACAGAACCAGCCATAGAATCGACCCTAGAACTGATTGCAGAACCGGCTGCAAATGAGCCATCTGCCAGCAGGCAGCCAACCTCCAAATTGCGTGATTTAGTAGAGTCGGTTGTAGTTCGCCCAACGGTAGCGCCATTACCGGCTGAGGCAGTTCCAGACACGATGCCAGCAGCGGCCTTAGAAAATATCTCAGAGACTGCCGAGCAAACGGTGCGGCTAAGGTTGAGTTTGAGCGATCGCAAAGTCTATGTTTACCGAGGCGAGAGCATAGAAGCCACCTATCCTGTGGCAATTGGTAAAGCGGGATGGGAAACGCCGACTGGCGAATTTGAAGTGACCTCCCAAATTAGTCAGCCCGGATGGACAAATCCTTTTACCGATGAAGTCTTGCCGCCGGGGCCGGAAAATCCTCTAGGCGATCGCTGGATTGGCTTCTGGACAGATGGCACTAATGCTATTGGCTTCCATGGCACCCCCAACCGCGAATCAGTAGGCCATGCAGCCTCTCATGGCTGCGTGCGCATGTACAACGAGGACATTCGTGAGCTCTTTGAGGTAGTCGCTTTAGGAACGACTGTTACAGTTGAGCCCTAGTAATGAGTTGAGTATTGGGGATAGCCCTGATACGCTGTTCGGTTTGGGCGATCGCCGCGCCACAGCCCTCTTTAATCTTCTTACACAACAGTTTTTTTAACGAGATATGGCAAGAGGGCTATACCGTTGCTACTCGTATCCCAAATATACAGCGTAGTAAGAATGGCGTCGGGCGATCGCTTCAGTAGATTGTTTTAAGGGCAATTCCTATTCCCATAAAGTGATGGTTAGTAGAGCTTCGGTTCGATTGAACAATTGTTCACTAGTTAGCCCTTTAAATGTGGTGAAAATTGAAGAGATGAATGGAGATTTGGAGGGTTTGTCTGCCCAATTAGCAACTCAAGCAATTGAATAAGCCAAGTTATAATGCTGTGCAATCGCGCCTTAGAGTTTTGCAAATTGCACTGATGTTGCTCAGTTTCTACTCAACCAGGTGGCAAATTCGTCAACATACTCGACGTGGACAAGGTTTAGTTCACTCAGTGCTGTGAGAGCTGAGCTTTGAACAATGTATCACAACAACCCGCTGACTTTGTTGCCAAGGCAGTTGACTAAAAATGGATGCACTTAAAATGCCCAGAAAAGCCGCCAACAGAGCCGGCACTTCAAACGTTATCAAGGCTGTTTCCTGTTTGTTAGAATCTAGAACCATGAGCTATTTTCCCCTCAGCGAAGCGATAAAAAAGCGTTGACAGCTTATTTCAAATCTTGATTAAGACAAAAAAATACCGTTGCTTCTAAAAAATATCAGCGAATCTAGGTAGAATCCTGCCGATGACTATGAGCCTTTAACTTCGGACTTTCAACGTCAGACCTTTTGTCAGAATGCTCTTAAGCTACAGCAAATTTCAAGTGGCTCGACGGCGGTTACCAAATTGGTAACACCAAATTCTTTGAAACTAACCCTTTCCAAGTGAAATAGGGGAGTCGCGCGTAAATAATGTACCGACGCCCTCATCCCCTAGCCCCTTCTCCCAAAGTTGAGAGAAGGAAAATAAATTTGGGAGAAGGGGAATAAGCGCTTGAATTCCGGAGCCCCTCTCCCAAGTTCGGGAGAGGAGTTAGGGAGAGGGAAAGCCGGTACGCTATTATTTTGCGACTTCCTAGTGGCGCTAGATTATAAAATTTTAAGAGGCTCCTACAGCATAAAGGCCCCAACGGTGATGACGAGAGATAGCTACCGAGAGCTACCGAGAAAAGTTATCTTGTCTCGAAAAGAGAATCGAGGTGCTAATGCGTCGCCCTGAGGAATTGGAGGAGCACAATCAAGCCCTAGCGTCGGAGGTTAAGCACCTGAAAGCGCTTGTGAAAGAAAAAGTACGGCCAAGAGTTCAAAAGTCCCGAAGTTCAAATCAAACCATAGCATCCACCAAATCCTGGGAAACCACAAACGCCGAGGCCGATCAACCGGTAGACGAGCTCGACTTGAAAAAGTTGAGCAAGTGAGCGAAACGGTGGCGATTCATGAGCCAGTGGTCAGAAAAAGCTGAAGTGAATCCCAGTTTGGAACCTAAAACTACCTAAATAATGTCTAACGCAAGTTTGCCATGCCAAACGTTGCCATAGCAATGTTCGTCCTTTGAAAAGGCAAAGCCCCTAAAAAGTACAGATTTTTCAGAGGTTTTATTAAGAAAGCGGGTGACGCGATTCGAACGCGCGACCGGCTGCATGGGAAGCAGCTGCTCTACCACTGAGCTACACCCGCAGTAAAAAAAGCTGCCCTGCCTTTTTCTACAGAAAGCTATTATGACGGCCAGCTAGCAGATTGTCTAGAGCTGGCGCATAAACATATCTAAATCTTAGGACGCTGGCTCCCTCTGACTACCTAAAATCCTTGTTATTCACGCTGTTGTATCTAATTGCTGGTACTACCGTGCTCTATACGCTACGTAGGCTTCATTTCTCGCATGGCCCACTAGCGTCGCCTGATTATTTGCGGGCAATACATACGCCTTCTCACACTTTGGATCGTTCAAATAACCCACTATTCCACGCAACGCACCTAGACAATCAACACCGTTTGATCAGAGGTTACATTTCGCACTGAATAAATTGTTCATTCGCTTTAGTTGAGCCTCAGTCTACAATAAGGAATGACCGCTCCATCCAGCCGTTTGCTCATGATTGCCACTCGTCAGCTCTCTCGCTTTACGCCGCAAGAATATTTGACGTGGGAAATTCAGCAACCGCTGCGGTATGAATATTTTGATGGGGAAGTTTTTGCCATGTCGGGCGGAACGCTGCCCCATGCAGATATTGCCTTAAATATTGCCAGCCTTTTGAAAAGCGCTCTGAGCAAACGCTGCAAGGTCAGAAACTCGGATGCAAAAGTAGGAATTACAGCAGAAGGGCCGTTTGTGTACCCCGATGTGAGCGTAACTTGCGATGAACGAGATCGCACTGCTCAAAAGTTCTCTGGCTATCCTTGCTTGATTGTAGAAGTGATCTCTCCTAGTACCGAAGCGTATGATCGAGGCGGAAAATTTGCGCTGTATCGTCGCCTAGAAAGCTTGCAAGAGTATGTTTTGATCGGTTCTGAAACGAAATTGGTGGAAGTTTTTCGTCGGGATGAACAGGGTGCTTGGACATTCATTCCTTATGACGAAGCGGATAAAATTGAGCTGATTAGCGTAGGTGTAACGGTGACCGTAGAGGCTATCTATGAAGATGTTACCCTCATACCCGCCGATGCACGCCAACTGTCACACCCCAGCGGTTCATTAAACTGATCGCTGGTCGTAGAGGCTCAAAACCACTAACCCGGCACCTAACAGTACGCTCGGTAAAACAACACAGGCGATCGCCAGTCCATTAAGATCGGTTGTATAGGGCAAAGATAGCGGCAGTAATGGCCCGCCTAGCTTAATCAAAAAGCTAAGGGCTGCGGAGAGCGCGATTACCTTAATCACAAAGCTGACAGAATTGTTCATAGTGGTTGTTTATGACTGTTGCTTCTGCCCACTCATAAGACCAATGCTCATCACACACCATTCGTCTTGATGGTCGATGCGGTTCACTTGCCAGCCGTGATCGTTAAGGTGCGACTCTACCCAAGGGGCCTTGGTGGTGAGAATGCCGCTGAGAATGCCCCAAGTATCAGCGTCGGCTAGCTTACTCAGGTGCGGAATAATCAGCTCTACAATCACTTCGGCCAAAATATTGCAGACGATGCCATTGACGGGGCGATCGCCTGCTATCTCAGCCATTTGGATCACTTCCGCCACACTCCCAATCTGCACGGTTAAAGCAGCTGCCGCAATTTGATTGAGCGTTGCGTTAGCGCGAGTAGACTGTACGGCCAAAGGATCGACATCAGCAGCGTAAGCTTGTCTAGCCCCATACAGCAAGGCAACAATCGAGAGAATGCCGGAGCCGCAGCCAATATCAGCAATGCTGGCACCGGGTAAGTGATGCATTTCTAGCGCTTTGAGGCAGAGCTGGGTTGTGGCATGAGCGCCTGTGCCAAACGCGCTGCCCGGATCAAGGGTGAGAATCGTGCGCTCGGTAGCAGGTGGACTCATCCAGGCGGGGTTGATCAAGAGGCGATCGCCAATCTCTTCTGCCTGCCAATGACTCTTCCAGCTTTTGGCCCAGTCTTCGCCGTCAATAACTTGCCAGCTCACGTCTATGGGCTGAGCGCTCGTCTGGATGAGGTCTTGCTTAAACTGCGCTAGCTCAGTCAATTGAAACTGAGCCTGCGGTAAGTAAGCGGTGATCACGCGCCTATTCCCTTGGGTTTGGCTAGCAGTGCCTTTGCTGCCGAGCTGATCAAATTTCCAATAGACACTATCCTCCAGGCTAGGATCGCAAGTGACGCTGATTTCCCACCATTTTTCGGTCATTTGGATAGGGTTTGAGGGCATTGCGATCGCCATTATCTAATCTCTTCCTTAATGCCTCTTCTTTAAAGCCGCTGATCTAAAGCGTTACCGTGTAGGCGTCGCGAATTCCAGGCTCTTTTTTAATTTCGTTCAAAATGCCTTCAGGCAGCGGATCGTCAATGCTGAGCACCATGACCGCATCGCCGCGAACAATTTTGCGGCCTACCTGCATACTGGCAATATTGACGTTAAAGCTGCCCAGCAGTGAGCCAATTTTGCCAATCAGACCCGGCATGTCGCGGTGCAGCGTAAAGAGCATGTACTGAGTCGGCGGTACGTTTATAGGGAAATTGTCCATATCAATAATTCGCACCTCAGTGCCGCCCAGCAAAACACCCGTGACCGAATGCTCACCCAAAGAACCTTTGGCGGCCAGATACAGCGAACCGGTATAGTCTTTGGCGGTCGTATCGCGAGTTTCGACTACTCGAATACCGCGCTCTTTGGCTTCAATCGAAGCATTGACATAGTTGACCCGCTCTTGCAATGCGTTAGAAAGCAAGCCTTTGAGGGCGGCAATCACAATCGGCTTAGTATCGTTTTCGGCTAGTTCGCCTTGCAGCCGAATATTGAGTTCCTCAATGCGCCCACCCGCTAGCTGCCCGACAAAGTTGCCCAGCGTTTCTGCAAGATTCAGGTAAGGGCGCAGCTTTTCGAGCACGTCAGGGCGCAAACCGGGAATATTAACCGCTGATCGCGCCGGTAAACCCAAGAGCACATCGCGAATTTGCTCGGCGACATCGACGGCGACATTGACTTGTGCCTCGGCGGTAGATGCGCCTAAGTGAGGCGTTAGCACTAGCGACTTACCCACTGTGAGCAAAAGTGAATCGCCCAGCGGCTCTTGGTTATAGACATCTATCGCCGCGCCTGCAATCACGCCATTGGTCAAGGCATCGGCCAAAGCGGCTTCGTCGATAATGCCGCCCCGGGCGCAGTTGATAATCCGCGCAGTCGGCTTCATTTTCGCCAGAGACTCGGCGTTGATCAAGTTGGCGGTTTCGGGCGTTTTGGGAATGTGAAGCGTAATGTAGTCAGATTCGCGCAAAAGAAAGTCCATTTCAACTAAGCGGCAGCCGAGTTCTTCAGCGCGATCGCTTGAAATAAACGGATCAAACGCCAGCAAATTCATCCCCATGGCCCGCGCAACGGTAGCCACATGGGAGCCGATTTTACCTAAGCCGACAACCCCCAGCGTCTTTTTATACACTTCTACGCCCGTAAAAGCTTTGCGATCCCACTCGCCTGCTTTCATCGACTGATTCGCTGCCGGGATATAGCGCGACATCGACAGCATCATTGCCAGGGCGTGCTCAGCCGCCGCTACGGTATTGCCTTCGGGCGAATTGACTACCACAATGCCGCGACGAGTAGCCCAAGGCACATCGACATTATCCACCCCAACGCCCGCACGCCCGATAATTTTGAGATTTTTACCGGCTTCTAAAACTTCTTTGGTTACCTTGGTGCCAGAGCGAATCATCAGCGCATCATATTCTGGAATAATCGCAACCAGTTCTTCGAGCGATAGCTTGGTCTTAACATCGACGATGGCGACCTGCGAAAGAATATCTACACCAACTTGATCGATAGGGTCTGAAACGAGTACCTTAGGCATGAATGACAAAGTTTTTGATTCTACATAGAGCGCTATCTTACTGCAAAGTGGGAAGCGATATGTTAAGGATGAAGTGCTTCTAAGGCGTTAAACGTATCAACAATCACCACGTTAGACATCAGAAAGCCTTCGGGATCGGTGAGACGAATGCGATCGCTTGGGTTAAGCTTGAGGCTGGGAGAAGGCGTCAGGGAGCCCGCAGCGGCGGTTTTGGGCTCCAGGATCAGCCAGTTAGCTGTAAGGTGAGGCGCGATCGCGGCGGCCAAGTTTACTAACCCCTGTTCGCCATAAACCCGATAAAGATTTTGCAAAGAAATCCCTTGCTTCAGCCGCAGACCCACCATCAGACTCTCTAGCACCTGCTCAGTCGGCGGTATCACCGGATCATCGGTGGTACCGCCCTGCTGAACAAACTGCGCTACCCACTGCCGGTAAGTGCTTTGAGTGCGCGGTCGATCAATCCGCTGATAATTTAGATAGCTCGTAGCCCCCATGCCAAACCCGTAACAGGGCTGACTTTGCCAATAGGTGAGGTTGTGGCGAGCCGCGTACCCCGCTTTGGCATAGTTACAGATTTCATAATGCTCGTAGCCGCTAGCGCTCAAGGCAGCTTGGGCCATCCGATACATTTGAGCGGTGTGCTCATCGGAGGGCAAAGGCGCTTCACCGGGCGTCAAGTAGCGGTCAAATGCAGTCTTTGGCTCCACGATCAAATCGTATTGAGAAAGGTGCGTTGGATTAATCGCCACGGCTTGCGCTAAAGAATCCTGCCAGGTTTCTAGCGTTTGATGCGGTAGCCCTGAGATCAAGTCCAGACTAAAGTTCGTGATGTTAGCCCGCTGTAAAAGATCTATCGCCTGAAAAATATCCGAGCGGCGATGGTAGCGGCCGCTAGCGGCGAGAATATCATCGTGAAAGTCCTGCACACCTAGGCTGACACGATTAATTCCAGCCGCTCGATAACCCTGAATATGGGCAAGTTCAAACGTCGCCGGATCCATTTCTATTGAAATTTCAGCGGTGGGCGAAATCGTGAAGCGATCGTTAATGGCCGCCAAAATTCTTTCTAACTGAGAGACCGCCAGCAAGGACGGGGTGCCGCCCCCGAAAAAAACGGTTGCTAACGGCGGTGCGTTCGGCTCGGCTGGCGTGGTCTGAATTTCGGCAATTAGCGTCTCTATATATTGGCGCATAGTGCCGGAGGTATCGCCACGTTTGTGGTTGCCCACCACAGAAATCGCAAAATCGCAGTAAAAGCAGCGTCGCCGACAAAAAGGGATGTGAATGTAAGCAGAGGTTGCCAATATGATTAGCCAGATAATTAGCTAGTGTCCGCTAAAAAGACCAGCGTTAGCCCCAAAGATTAGAGGCCGGGGTAGAGATCTTGCTGGAGGGTTTGGAAGCGATCACGAAAAGCCTGCTCAGATAGCGTTGGGAACCGGTAGCCCTGAGGGCCCGCAAAGACAAATTTTGTCTCAGGGTTGGTCTCAGGCTTTGTCTCAAACTGCGCCTCAGAGCCTTTTTCAGCATCCAGTCCAGCAGCTGAGCGCAGCCGATGGTACTCAGCTAGCCATACATCATAATGCTCTACCAACTGACCCGCATGATCCATCAGCTCAGCCGATAGAAAATGGCCCTTCGTCAGCAGCAGATCGCGAATAAACTCATTGCTGCGCTTCATCACCTCAGCTTCTAAAAACAAATCATTGCCCTGATAGCGCTTAAACGCTCTTTGAGTTCTATCAAACTGCATCACCAGCGGCCCATAGAGTTCGACTAACGCCTGCTCTTTCCAATCGCGCTTTGCTGCAAACAACACCATCTGCTGTTCAAGAATGTGATTAAATTTAGCAGCCGTCCGATCTTTCCATCGCTCTAATAACAGCGTGCTGACGGTTGAAACAACGGATCCCCCCAAGATAGAGCTGATCAAAAAGCTGACAAAATCCGGCATTAATCTGCTCCCAAAAGCCCTCAAAAAAGCTAGCAAGATTACAAAAAAAGCGATAAAGGGAAGGATTGTAGGTTCACCCCCTATAATAGCCTTAATCATAATCACATCAATGCTTTGGCTTGTGCGAGTGATTCCCGATCTGCAAGCCTTATCCCTAACTTATGCTTGACGCACTGATCATTTTTTCATTCATATTGACCGGGGCCGG
>JBGTNW010000189.1:0-13434 GCA_041742865.1 Phormidesmis sp. | reverse complement strand
AATAGACCTGGGTGTATCCCACTGTTGCTTGAGTCTTTCGATGCGATCGCGCAAACTCTCATTGGTCAACCGCGAACTCAGTCGCTCTACCAACAGCGGAAAGCCCAAAGGAGAGGGCCGCTTCGGGGTCATCCACAACAGGTTTGATGATCGCATTCGCGTTAGCGCTGCCGCCAGCCTCGGCGCTTCTAGCTGATTTTCAATGACTTCTCGTTCTGCTTGCAGCAGCAGCAGATTGTCGGGCTCATATTTACAAAACACCTCGTAGATTAACGAAGCGCTAATCTGCACCTGATTTGCCGTTTTCTTGGCCCCCGGATAGCCCTTGAATACAAGCCCCGCTACTTGCGCAATGCCGCGAAACCGGCGCTGCGTCAATTCGGAAATATTTAAACTCGCTTTAATCTCGTCATCTAGATGGCGCGTGGAGAAAAAATCGTCTCCAAACAGCGCCCGAAAAGGATAGTCTTTAGGCGCTAAAATCTCAAATCCATAGTCATTTACCGACACCGTAAAGGTCGCCTTTTGCCGCTGCGAAAACCGATAGGCCCACAGAAAGCCTAATCCTTCATGAACATTTCGCCCTTCAAACGGATACACATACAAATGCTGTCCTTCCCGGGTCTTACAGCATTCGATCAAAACCTGATCTGCACCCGGTAAATGAGAGATTTGATCCTGCATTGCCAGTATGGGCATGATGCAGGCGACTTCTGGGCTGACATTGCCTTCTTTGACTTCAGTGATTTCGGCTCGAATATACTCACTCAATCGATCCGAAATCGCTAAATAGCCGCCGCTCCAGGTAGGCACAATGCTAGATTTTTGCTTGGCATTTTTGACGTATAACGTCATATCTTTCATCTGAAAGAATTCGAGCTGCCGCCCCGCAAAAAAGAACACATCGCCTTTTTTTAGCCGTGATACAAAATTCTCTTCTACCGTACCAATCTGCCGACCCTTGGCATAGGCAATCTTCACAGGCTGATTGCCTGTAATCGTGCCAATACTCATTTTGTGCATCCGCAAAATGCGCGCATCCACCACTTTATACAGACCTGCTTCTAACACAATTTTTTGATAGCGCGGGTACGCCTTAAGGCATCTGCCGCCATGTGCTAAAAAGTCCAGCATCCAGTCAAATTCGGCGGTAGTGAGCGTTTGATAAGAGAACGTTTTGCAAACGGTGGAAAATGTTTCTATCGGGGCAAAGCCATCGCCGCAGGCTAGCGTTACGAGATGCTGAATCAACACATCGTAAGGTTTATTTAACGTGTGGCGGGATTCTATCGTGCCAGCGGCTAGCCCTCGCCGAAAGGCGGATATTTCTAATAGCTCCAGCGCATTGGTGGGTAAAAAGAACACTTCTGAAGTGCCGCCCGGTAGATGCGCAGAGCGACCCGCCCGCTGCAACAAGCGGGCCAGATTTTTGGCACTACCGATTTGAACGACTCGCTCCACGGGCTGAAAGTCTACACCCAAATCGAGAGAAGAGGTGCACACAACCCATTTGATCGCACCTGCTTTGAGTCCGGCTTCAATCGCTTGCCTTTCGTCAAAGTCTATCGAGCCGTGGTGCAAAGCAATTTGTTGTTCATGGTCGGGCATTGCGAGGGTGAGCGCTTGAAACCATCTTTCGGCCTGCGATCGCGTATTCACAAATATCAGCGTCGAGCGCTCAATATCTAGCGCCTCTACCAGTTCTTCAAACATGCGTAGGCCCAAATGTCCGGCCCAAGGAAAGCTATCGACTGAACTCGGCAATACGCTTGTAATCACGGTTTTCCGGTGAATATTGGATTGCACAATTACTGGATCGCCGCCTACCCCCGTGGCTGCTGCTGCCGCTTCTGACAAATTGCCTAGCGTCGCTGAAATTGCCCAAGTCTGCACCCGTGGCTGAAGCTGCCGCAAATGCGACAAACACAATTCTGCCTGCGTCCCCCGCTTAGAGGCCATCAGCTCATGCCATTCATCCAAAATCACGCAGCGCAGCGATTCAAACTGTTTGGCCGCGTTTTTGTAAGAGATCAGTACCGCTAATGATTCGGGCGTGGTGATCAAGATATGCGGCATTTTTTTAATCTGCCGAGTTTTCACCGAACTTTTGGTATCGCCCGTGCGCGATTCGACCGTCAGCGGCCAGCCCATTTCTTCTATCGGTCGGCGAATGGAGATCTCGATGTCTCGGGAGAGCGATCGCAGGGGCGTAATATACAGCATTTGCAGCCCTTTCAAAGGCTGCGGCGCGGCTAGCATTTGAGCGATTGGCCCTATCACCGCGCCATAGGTTTTCCCAGAACCTGTCGGCACCTGAATCAGGCCGCTTTTACCGGCAAGGTAGGCTTCCCAGGTCTGCACTTGGAAGGGAATTGGCTGCCATGCCTGTTGAGCAAACCAATCGTGAATAGGGCTAAGCAGCTTAGAAATCGACATATCGGCGGGATTGCAATGAATCAAGCATTAAGATCTCCTCATACTCCAAAACTAGCGGTACAGAAAGATTGATCTTAAACTGCTCGCTACCAACTAACCCCAATAGACGAAAAGCACTTCCGTTTCTAGAACGTAGCCCAGCAACAACGATATTTGTGTCGATCACAAGTTTGGCACTTTGTGATTACGGACTCATTGCCTCCTGATTCTGTCCAAAGTATTGATATGTTGAGGGTTTTAGAATATTCGTGCGGCAAATTCATTACCAAATGTATTAATGTATTTACAAACGTATACCACTCTAGCGGGAGTGGTATACGTTTGTAAAAACACGATAGATAAATTTGAGTTGCTAATTTGAATTGGCACAAACCTAGACTGTTTTACTTCCATCCAAGCCTTTGCTACGGAAATGTTTTGATGTCTGCACTCCAGTTGCTCCTGCTTGAACCAAATCTGCTTGATGCCCAAACAGTGCAGGCTACTCTATCGAGTGGCGGCATTGACTGCCAACTGCTGCGGGTGGGCACTCGTGCTGATTTCGTCGAAGCCTTGGAGACCAATAGGTTTGACCTAATCTTGTCAGATTATTCGGTACCTGGTTTTGAGGGTAGCACTGCTTTAGAAATTGCCCGTCAACAGCAACCTGAGACTCCGTTTGTCTTTGTTTCGGCCAGCGTGGGTGAGGAACTGGCGATCGCAGCACTTGAAGCCGGAGCCGCCGGGTTTGTACTTAAGCACCGCTTAGAGCGATTAGTACCCTGCATGGAGCGGATAGTGCGAGAAAACAGCCGATATACTTCTACAGAAGCGGTTTTACGTGAAGAGGGTGAATCAAACGGGGCAGCAGTAGCCGAGGCCAGAGCCGGGGCAACATTACGGGATGCTGAAGCCCGCTTGCGGGCAGTGGCGGCTAACCTGCCCCAAGGAGCGGTGTTTGTGGTTGATCGCGATTTGCGCTATCTCTTGGCAGAGGGCAAAGCGCTGAAAGAGGCAGGCACAACGTCTGAAGACTTAGTGGGCAAAACCATTTGGGAAGCGCTTGATCCCGCTTTGGCAAACTACTATGAACCCTACTTCCGTCAAGGATTAAAAGGTGAGCCGTTTAGTCATGAGCATTACAGCCACGATCGCCACTACATTTCTCACGGCACTCCCTTAGTGAATGAACAGGGTGAGGTCTATGCCGTGTTGGCAATGTCCTATGACATCACTGATCGCAAGCGCGCCGAAGCAACCCTACGCCAGCGAGAGGCGGAACTGGCGCGTGTGCAGAAGATTGGGCGCGTCGCGGGTATCGACATCGATCTAGCGGCTGGCATGACCACCGATCTAGCGGCTGGCATGACCACCGATCTTCGATCGCCTGAATACGTTTGTCTACATGGTTTGTCATCAGATACAAACAGTGAAACTCATGCCGATTGGCTGGGGCGACTGCATCCTAACGATCGCGATCACGCCAATCGTGTCCTAATGAAGGCGATCGCAGGCAACAGCTTGATTTACGAGAATGAATACCGCATCGTTCGACCGATTGATGGCGAGGTACGCTGGATTTACGCCCGTAGTGACATTGAGCGAGATGAGACCGGACGGGCACTGCGGCTGGTTGGGGCACATATTGATATCACCGATCGCAAACGCGGCGAAGACGAACGCAAACAGGTTGAAGATGCCTTGCGCGTATCAGAAGCCCGCTACCGCTTGCTCTTTACTTCCATAGATGAAGCGTATGCGGTAGTCGAACCGTTGAAAAACGATCGCGGCGAGTGGAGCGATTTTCGGTTTATTGAAGTGAACCCGGCTTTTGTCGCGCAGACCGGCATGGAATATCCGGTCGGGCGACTGGCGACTGATCTCTTAGAGGCGCCGAACCCGCGCTGGGCGCAAGTCTGGGGACAAGTTGCCGAAACTGGCGAGCCAATTCGCTTTGAAGAAAGCGAAGCTGAACTTGGGCGCACCTTTGACCTTTATGCGTTTCGGCTCCACGGCGATCGCACGGTCGGCGTCATCTTCCAAGACATCACCGCTCGCAAACAGCAAGAGCAGCGGCAGGCATTTCTTTTGAAGTTAAGCGATGCGCTGCGTCCGCTGTTCGACGCTACGGAAATTCAACGGACGGCAATGCATGTCCTCGGCGAACATTTAGCGCTTGATCGGGCCATGTATGCCGAGATTACGCCCGACGGCGAAACCGTAATCGTCAATGACAATTATCTGAGCGAGCGTTTCCCGCCGTTCATAGGCGAGTTTCCCCTATCTGCTTACGGCTCAATTATCAACAAGCTCCGCGTCGGCGAGCGAGTAGTTGTCGCGGACGTTGACGCAGAAACCGAATTGACCGAGGCGGAAAAGACGAACTATAAGGTAATCGGCGCGACCGCCTTCGTGACCATCCCGCTGATCAAAGGCGGACGCTGGGTTTCCAATCTCGCCGTTCATCAGGGCGAGCCGCGCCGCTGGACAACCGCAGACATCGCCATTTTCCAGGAGGCTGCGGAAAGAACCTGGGCGGCAGTCGAACGCGCCCGCGCCGAAGCAGCTCTGCGCCAATCGGAATCAAAATATCGATCGCTGTTTGAGTCGATTGACGAAGGGTTTGCTATCTTTGAAATGATTTATGACGCAGCGGGCTTGCCTGCCGACTATCTTACCGTCGAGGTCAATCCTTCCTTTCAGCAGCAAACCGGAGTCGAACCCTCGATCATTGGCAAGCGGGTGCTTGAGGTGTTTCCCGACCTTGACCGTCGGTGGATTGAAACCTATGGGCGCGTCGCGCTGACGGGTGAAAGTGTCCGCTTTGAAGAATACGCGGTGAACCGCTGGTTTGACGTGCATGCTTCGCGCCTCGGGGGTAGGGGTAGCCGTCAGGTCGCCGCCATCTTCCAAGACATCACTGATCGCAAATTAAACGAGCGGCGGCAGGCGTTTCTCTTGAAGTTGAGCGACGCGCTGCGATCGCTGTCCGACGCTAGGGAAATTCAACGGACGGCGATGCGCGTCCTCGGCGAACATTTAGCGCTTGATCGGGCCATGTATGCCGAGATTACGCCCGACGGCGAAACGGTAATCGTCAATGACAACTATCTGAGCGAGCGTTTTCCGGCGCTCATAGGCGAGTTTCCCCTATCTACTTACGGCTCAATTATCAACAAGCTCCGCGACGGCGAGCCGCTAATGGTCGCGGATGTTGACGCAGAAACCGAATTGAGTGAGATGGAAAAGACGAACTACAAGGAAATCGGCGCGATCGCCTTCGTGACCCTCCCGCTGATCAAAGACGGACGCTGGGTTTCTAATCTCGGCGTTCATCAGGGCGAGCCGCGCCAATGGACAACAGAAGAAATCGCCCTTTTGCAGGAGACTGCGGAAAGAACCTGGGCGGCAGTCGAACGCGCCCGCGCCGAAGCCGCATTGCGCGAGTCGGAAGAACGGTATCGCGGTGTCGTCAATCAATCGATCGCTGGCGTAGCCGAAACCGATTTGACTGGAAAATTTACTTTAGTCAACGATCGCTATTGCGAAATTACGGGCTACACCCGCGCCGAACTGTTAGACGGAATGCGGATGCAGGATCTGACGCATATAGAAGATTTGCCCGAAAATCAGCAACAGTTCGAGCAATTGGTACGGAATGGCATTGCCTTTGAAATTGAAAAGCGGTACGTCCACAAAGATGGTGTGGAAGTTTGGGTTAGCAACAGTGTCTTTGCCGTCGTGAGTGCAAATGGCGAACGGCAGTCGCTTGTCGCTATTGTGTTGGACATCACTGATCGCAAACGCCGCGAATTGAACACGGCTTTGCTCGATGAAGCCAGCAACGCTTTAGCCAATCTGTCTACGCCGGACGAGATTATGCAAACTGTCGGCGCACGGGTTGGGGAATGTCTGCACCTTTCGAGCTGCGTTTTTGTGGATGTTGACGAAGCACAAGGCAAACTCACTGTGCATCATAGCTGGACAATAGAAGACGTGCCAAGTTTGAAACAAACCTTTCGGCTACAAGATTATTTGACCGAAGAATTTAGCCGTGCCTGTCGCGCTGGAGAAACCGTCATTGTCAGCGATACAGGACACGACGATCGCACAGACGCGGAAAATTACGCCCGTCTGCAAGTCGGCAGCTTCGTCGTCGTGCCGTTTCACTGGCAGGGACGATGGACAGCGTATTTTGCCGTGACGAGCGTCGAGCCACGCGATTGGCAAACAGACGAAATCGATTTGCTACAGGAAATCTCAAACCGCCTGTTCCCCCGCATCGAACGCGCCCGTGCTGAAGAAACCATTGCCGCCGATCTGCGAGACACGCAACTATTGCGGGAACTGGGGGTGCGATTGGTTACCGAAGGCGACGTTCAAACCCTATATCAAGAGATCTTGTCTGTAGCGATCGCCCTCACCCATAGCGATGCCGGATCGGTGCAAATCCTCGACGACGCAACGCAAGATCTATTGCTGCTTGCCACTCAGGGACTCGATCACACTATGACCGACCACTTTTACCGCATCAATGTCAGTTCCAACACCCCCTGCGGCATTGCCTTGCGGACGGGTGAACGCAGCTTTGCGGATTTCGATGTACTCGCCAGCCAAGACCCTGACGATTCGTTGCGAGTCTTTGTGGAGGGGGGTCTGCTCTCGGCTCAGTCCACGCCGCTCATCACCCGCTCTGGCAGAGTGATCGGCATAGTTTCTACCCACTGGCGCGACCACCACCGACCGACGGAACGCGAGTTACGGTTCCTTGATTTGCTTGCCCGTCAAGCCACCGATTTAATTGAGCAACGGCAATTTGAGCAGGCATTGCGCCAGAGTGAATCGCGCTTCCGCTTCATTGTTGAAAGTGCCAAAGATTACGCCATCTTCACCCTCAACCTGAACGGCATTGTGACCAGTTGGAACACGGGTGCTGAACGGGTATTGGGCTATGCCGAAGCCGAAATTGTCGGTCGTCATAGTCGGATTATCTTTACACCCGAAGACAACGAACAGGGAAAAGCTGAGCAGGAAATGCACCTCGCCCTGACCCAAGGACGAGCAGAAAACGAACGCTGGCACGTGCGGCAAGACGGCAGCCGCTTTTGGGGTAGTGGCTTGATGATGCGACTCCAAGACGAAGCCGGCACGACGCAAGGACTGGTCAAAATCTTTCAGGACAAAACCGCCGAACGACAAAATGCCGCCGATCGCGAACAGCTTTTGCAACAGGAGCAAGCCGCCCGAGCCGAAGCTGATCGCGCTAACCGGGTCAAAGATGAGTTTTTGGCAGTGCTGTCTCACGAACTCAGGTCGCCCCTCAATCCCATTTTGGGCTGGACTCAACTGCTAAAACGCGGCAACTTGGATGCAGCTCGCCAGCGCGAAGGATTGGATACAATAGAGCGCAATGCCAGACTGCAAACTCAACTCATTGAAGACTTGCTCGACATCTCTCGCATTATGCAGGGCAAGTTGAGCTTAACCGCCGCTCCCATCAATTTGACGTCTGTAATTACGGCGGCTGTGGAAACAGTGCGACTAGCAGCCGAAGCCAAACAGATCCAGATTTTGCTTGACCTCACCCCTGAAGCCGTACCGATTTCTGGCGATATGGCTCGACTCCAGCAAGTAGTGTGGAATTTGCTGACCAATGCCGTCAAGTTCACCCCCAAGGGTGGGCGAGTCACTGTTGAGCTGCGGCAGACGGAGAAATGGGCTCAGATTCGAGTCATCGATACCGGAAAAGGCATTGATGCAGAGTTTCTACCGTATGTGTTTGACCATTTCTGCCAGGCAGATGCCAGCACCACTCGCAAATTTGGCGGATTGGGGTTAGGACTAGCGATCGTGCAGCAAATTGTGGAAGGGCACGGGGGAACTGTTCAAGCCGCTAGCTCAGGCGAAGATCAAGGCGCAACCTTTACCGTGCAGTTGCCCCTGATTCAGCAAGGGGTTCCGACTTCATCGGAACCGTCTCAACCTTCAGCAGAAAACCTGGAAGCCTCCTTAAGTAACCTCAAAATTTTAGTTGTAGATGATGAGGCCGATACCCGCGAGTTCCAATCATTTCTGTTGGAACAAAGTGGAGCGAGAGTAATTGCCGTTGCGTCAGGATTGGAGGCGCTGCAAGTATTGGATCAGTTCATCCCCGATATCCTAGTCAGTGATGTTGGCATGGCTGAGATGGATGGTCATATGCTGATCCAACACATCCGATCTCGTCCGCCTCAACAAGGAGGAACAATCCCAGCGATCGCAGTCACAGCTTATGCCCGAGACTTCGATCAGCAAAAAGCTCTTCAGGTAGGCTTTCAGGCTCACATTACAAAGCCCATAGAACCAGACGTGCTGATTGAAACAATCACAAATTTGTTGGAGCCCAACAATCTTTAGGTAAAAAAACAAATACGTCATGGTTGACAAAAGTTAGCTCACGGCTTGTTTTGCGGTGTCTTCTATTTGCTTGGCGGCAGCGGCTTGGCGTTCGCTGTAGCGATCGCTCAATTCATCCGCATGTTCTCTTAGCAGAAGGGTGAAGCGGTAAAGTTCTTCCATGACATCGATGACGCGATCACGATAAGCCGACTCTTTCATGGTGCCATCTTCATTGAACTCCTGATAGGCTTTAGCGACTGATGACTGATTAGGAATGGTAAACATTCGCATCCAGCGTCCTAGAATTCGCAGCGTATTGACGGCATTAAAAGACTGCGAACCACCAGAAACTTGCATCACAGCCAGCATTCTGCCTTGCGTAGGGCGCACTGCACCTATCGTCAGCGGAATCCAATCAATTTGAGTTTTCATCAGTCCAGAAATGTTGCCATGCAGCTCCGGGCTTGACCATACTTGACCTTCAGACCATAGAGACAGTGTTCGCAACTCTTGAACTTTAGGATGAGTGTCCGGCGCTGCGCCGTATAGCGGCAATCCGCGAGGATCAAAAAACTTTACGTCTGCCCCAAAGCCCTCAATGATCCGAGCGGCTTCCTCGGCTAATAAGCGACTGTATGATCTCTCTCGCAACGAGCCGTACAGAAACAAAATTCGAGGAGGATGGCCAAAACTCATGTTTAATCGAGATCTAAACAGTATAAAAACTATAGCCTTACTTGCTGACTGCAATCTGCAAAAACTAGGCAAGATCTTTCAAAAAAGACAGTTGGGCAGCGCTTAGCTCAACAGCTGGATTTGCTGTTTGCACCACTTTCATCGCACTTTCGTAATCAGCTCCTTGTTGTATCAACAGGGCAGCCAGCGCCGTGCCGGTACGACGCAACCCATTAGAACAATGAATAGCAACGGCGTTGCCTGAATTATTTTGAGCCGCTACAAAGGCGTTTAACTGCTTTAGCTGATCTAAACTTGGTGCCGATCCCCCCTGAATCGGCAGCCAAAGATGGGTAAAGTCATGGCGCTTGTATAGCGCCAAATTAGCTTCATCGCTTAATACCGAAACAATGGCTCCAATTCCAAGCGCTTTCAAAGTGGATAGCTCTGCTGCGGTGGGCTTACGAACACCTGCAAGTTGGTTGGGTATGGCCCACCACAAGCTTTGCGAGATCGACGGCGGCGATAGTTGTTCTGACATTTTTACAGCTACCTCAGTGGATGAATACAGCGAGGATCGCGCAGCGTGGCTTTCTCAGGTTCACGGGGGAACCAATCAGCCGTGCGCTTGCAAAGTTCTACCAGCATTAGCATAACGGGAACTTCAATGAGTACCCCCACGACAGTGGCCAAAGCCGCGCCAGAGTTGAGCCCAAATAGCATCACAGCGGTCGCGATCGCCACTTCAAAGTGATTACTTGCGCCAATCAAAGCCGCCGGAGCGGCATCTTCATACGTTAGGCCCAGCTTTTTCGCAGCCGCATACGTGATAAAAAAAATAAAATTCGTCTGGATAAAAAGTGGCACCGCAATCAACAGAATATGCAGTGGATTTCGCACAATGAGTTCGCCTTTAAAGGCAAATAGCAACACCAGGGTAATCAGCAAGGCAACCACAGCCACCGGGCTGAGATACTTTAAAAACACCTGCTCAAACCAAGCTTTTCCCTTGTGGCGAAGAATCCAGGTGCGAGACACTGCCCCCGCTAATAACGGCAGTCCCACGTATATCAAGACCGATAGCACAATGGTTTCCCAAGGCACAATCAGGTCATTCGAGGAGAGCAGCCAGCCGCCTAGCGGCGCAAACAAAAACAGCATCGCCAGTGAATTGACCGCCACCATCACCAGGGTGTGCCCCTGATTGCTGTAGGACAAATACCCCCACATCAGCACCATCGCCGTACAGGGTGCAATGCCCAGCAAAATAGTCCCGGCAATATACGAATTTGCAATCGGCACCTCAACGCCCCTAATTACCTCACTGCCTACAATCAGCGGTCGAAATAACCATCCTAGAAAGAACTGAGCAAAAGCGACCATAGTGAAGGGCTTGATCAGCCAGTTCACGGCCAGAGTCAGCAGGACAGGTTTAGGGGTTTTAGCGGCCTTTTTCGCCTGAGAAAAGTCAATTTTCACCATGATGGGATACATCATGAAGAACAAACAAACCGCAATCGGCACAGACACCTGATAAAAACTAATGGCATCTAAAGCTTCTGCAATACCCGGAAAGCTGCGCCCTAAAACAATGCCCACCCCAATGCAGAACGCGACCCACAGGGTCAAATACCGCTCAAATAGATTGAGCTGCCCGCCCGCTTGAACAGCTTTTACAGGGCGCGAAGAATGTTCATTGCTCATGAGCTATCGGTTTCCTTGATTTTTGGCTGAATTTCTAGCTGAATTTTTAGCTGATTGGCTGGGCTGCTTTTGGATCAGGCAGTCTCAACGTGACGAGCTCAGCTAGTAACACCAAGCAGGAAGAGACCCACAAACAGCCCACCAGTCCGTATAGCTGAAATATTAGACCAGAAAGGACTGTCCCGGCTAATCTGCCTCCTGAATTGGCCATATAGTAAAAGCCCACATTCAGTGACACGTTTTCATCGTCGGTATAAGCCAAAACCAAATAGGAATGCACCGCTGAATTAAAGGCAAATACGATCCCAAAAATCATTAGGCCAATAATGATGGTTGGGGCGGCGGGAAGGGCTGACTGAAGGGCGATCGCAATCATCGCCGGAATTGCAATCAATAGTCCCGTCCACAGGCGAATGGTGCCCGCTTGCGGCGGTCGCCCTGAGCCAAATCGCCGCAGTAGCAGCGGCGCAAAGGACTGCACTAGGCCATAGCCAATCACCCAAATCGCCAAAAATCCACCGACCTGCTCAAACGACCAGTTCAGCACGCTGTAGAGAAACACCGGCAGCCCCACTACAAACCACACATCGCGAGCGCCAAACAAGAAAAAACGCGCGGCTGAAAGAATGTTGATCTCTGGGCTTTTGGAAAATAGCTGCCGAAATTTCACTTTTGTCTTGATTTTCCCCATCCCCGCAGGCAACCAACGACTAGACAACAGCACCACAAACAGCGCTACCGCCATGATGATTAACGCCGGGGCATAGCCAAACGAGGACAATAACAGCGCGCCCAAGAAAAAACCCACCCCTTTCAGGGCATTCTTTGATCCCGTCAGAATCGCCACCCACTTAAACAAAGCCGACTGCGCCTCTTTCGGAATCACCAATCGAATCGCACTTTTAGAGCTCATTTTGGTCAGGTCTTTGGCAATGCCCGAAAGCGCTTGCGCAAACATTACATACGGAACAGCTAGCACAACTGCCCAAGAACCATCCACGGGTGTGAGCAGCAGCAGCGCCACAATTTGCAAGGCAATACCGCCATACAGCGTGAGCTTGACGCCAAAACGAGCCCCAATCCAGCCGCCAAATAGATTGGTTACAATGCCAAAAATTTCATAAAACAAAAACAGCATTGCCACTTCCAAAGGCGTATAGCCCAACGTATGAAAGTAAAACAACACCAGCATTCGCAGCGCCCCATCGGTCATCGTAAAGCCCCAATAGGCCAGCGTGATGAGGACATAATTGCGAAGTCCGAACCGATCTAAGCTGGGTGAAGTATCCATATCTCTGAGAATTCCTTGAAGTTGGGTTAAAGAGTTGTTAATTAGGTCAGCGATCGCGCAACTTTCCGAGCCAGTTCCACCATCCGATTGGCATATCCCCACTCGTTGTCATACCAAGCCAGCACCTTCACCTGAGTGCCATTAACAACCCTCGTCGAGAGCGCATCAATAATGGCCGAGCGCGGATCGTCTTTATAGTCAATCGACACCAGCGGGCGCTCCTCATAGCCTAAGATGCCGCTAAGATCCCCCAGCGCTGCGGTCTTAAACAACTCATTGACGGCTTCAACCGTCGTCGGCGCATCCACTTCAAACACGCAATCTGTGAGCGAAGCATTCAGCAAAGGCACTCGCACCGCCAAGCCATCGAGCTTGCCAGCCAGTTCTGGAAAAATAGCCGTAATCGCCGTGGCAGAACCCGTTGTTGTCGGAATTAAAGACAAGCTATTTGCCCGCGCTCGGCGCAGATCTTTGTGCGGCGCATCGACAATTGTTTGCGTATTAGTAATATCGTGAATCGTGGTGATCATGCCGTGCCGAATACCTAGCCCCTCATGCATTACCTTGACAACCGGTGCCAGACAGTTGGTCGTGCAAGAAGCTGCCGTGAGCAAATGGTGCTCATCCGGATGATACAGATGGTCATTAACCCCCATCACAACATTGAGCGCCCCTTGTTTGACGGGTGCCGCCACAATTACTTTTTTGACTCCGCGTTTGAAATAAGGCGCTAACAATTCAGGCGTGCGAAACTTACCCGAGCACTCCAACACCAGATCAATGCCTAGCTCATCCCAAGGCACTTCTGCGGGCGCTTTATACTCACTAAAGCTCAGCGGCTGCTGATCGATTGCAAACTGTTTTTCGCCGACAGCCTCCACCGCTCGCGGCCAGCGGCCATGCACTGAATCAAACGTCAGCAAATGGGCCGCTGTCGCCGATCCACCTTTAACCTCATTGACATGCACAAA
>JBGTNW010000188.1:0-3248 GCA_041742865.1 Phormidesmis sp. | reverse complement strand
CCTGATTAGTCTTCGATCTTGCTGGCTCTTGCCTATTTTGCTATCCTATCCTCCTCAATCGAGTGATTGAATCATACATGCCACGAAGGGCAATGGGCTCAAAGCATCGCTTCAACGCTCTAAAATAAGTATGTGCTGTCTGTTGCGGACTTTTAAAGATTAGCTGCTCCAACAAATTCTGGCCAAAGTTAAGCTAAGCTCACACTGTAATTGAGACAGTCGCTAAGTCTGGGTGAGCTATGAAATCTGATGAGCAGATTAAAGAAAAAGCGAGTGGCAAAAGCCTGTTGATCAAGCGACTACGGCGCAATGCGCTGTGGCTGACGCTATTAGCATTTGTGTGGCTGATGTGTAGCGCCGAGGCCGTAGCTGAAAGCCTGAGTGAGCGGCAGCAGGCGTTTCCGCACTGGCAGAGCAAGCCGCCCGTGCAGATGGCTGAAGGCGATCTGGCCTATCCGCAGTGGATGGCGGGCACTTGGCGGATGACCTCGACGCTCATTGACATGGTGGCTCCGCTGGCTCCAGCGATTAAAACGCCTGGATTTGAGGGCAATCGGCAGTTTTTGCAGAAGCCAATTCCAGCGATTATTCGCTTTGTGCCGGTCAGGGTTTCTAGAGGGAGCTTTCTCAATCGGGCACTGCCGGGAAAAGATGACGAGGTGAAAATTGTTGCGGATAGAGCGTTTAATGGGCTGAATTTGGCCAAGGCTTATTTGGGAGAGGATGGCGTTAAGGCAGTAAAAGCTGATCCAGATAATCCTAACCGGCAGGTTACGTTTCTAAAAGACAATCAGCAGCTTGTTTCTACCGTCACCGGTCGTTTGGTCGAGACGCAAAATGCAGGAACGTTTGCAACCACAGAAGTTTTTCAACAGTTTTTTCGCAATCCTAGAAATGCCGACAATGAGCCAACGGTGTACCTCAATGAAGTGGAAAACACAACCGTTTACCGCCGCCACTCAGATCCCAATTTTCCGTTTGGGGCAGATCAGATGACGGCAATCTATCTATCGCCACAAGATCCGCATTACTTCGAGGCGAAAGATCAGCCAGTGGCGCTATATCGCTATCAGCTTTCTTTTAGCCCTGTAAAAAACTAGGCGTCGCTCAATTCTTCGCACTTTCAGCGACTTCAGCGACGACGACGAGGGCCATCAGGGCGGCCTGAACGACCGGTGCGATCCGGATAGTCACGGCCATAATTACGGTCATAATCACGGTCATAATCACGAGGATAGTCGTTGTAGCCTGAGGGGGGATGGCTGTAGTTTTGGTCATAGGTTTGCCCGTAACCTCGATCAGGATACGGGCGATCGCCGTAGGGACTGTAGCCGCGATCGCGCTCAACCGGATTCCCCAAAACCGTATTTTCCACATGCATTTTGAGCTGCTGAGCCATGCGCCGCAGGCCCTGACGCTCATCCTGTCGAATAAAGGGTAAAAAGACCTTAGAAAGAATGCCCGAAAAGTGCTCTCGATGCAGATAACGAGTGCGCCCCGGCATATTTTCACGCAGCTCAAACACATGCTCACTGCGCAGCCCCGGAATCGTCGAAACCCACCGCAGCATATAGGGCGGACGCAGCATCGTGATCACCGGCTGAAACTCGGTTTCTTCATCGCCTTCTAGCCGCTGCATGGAGAGAAAAATTTCACTGCCGCGCGCTAGCGGCAGTCCTGGATCGCAGTCGTACAAAAACGTATTCCAAAATCGCCACTGATCTTTACGAACCAGCGCATCCCAGACGACGCTTTGCGGGGCATTGATGTCAATTTCGGCATAGAGAGTAGGCATTTGAAGACAAGAAGACTGAGGATGGAGAGCAGAAAGGAAAAAGAGGAGGATGTTCTGAATGCTTGAAAAAGGGCTACCCTTTTACTCATCATTCATCGTTCTTCGCTTAATTCATTATGGTCAGTTTGACACCGAATCCTAGCTACAGTTTAACGCTCCGTATTAAGCTGCCCAATCAGGTGAGCCGACTGGCGGCAGTGATTGAAGCGATCGCCCGCGCTGGCGGCAACTTAGGCAATATCGATGTGATCGAAAAAAGTCGTGAGCATATTATCCGTGAGATTTCAGTCGATGCAGCGAGTACAGAGGCCGCTAACACTATAGAGGCGGCAGTGCGCGCTTTGCAAAATATAGAGGTGCTGGCGGTATATGATCGCACTTTTGCGCTGCATCGAGGCGGCAAGCTGCGGGTAGAGGCCAAGATTCCGTTGCGAGAGCAAGATGATTTGGCAATGGCCTACACACCTGGGGTCGGGCGCGTGTGTGTAGAAATTGCCAACCACCCTGAGCGAGTCTACGATTTGACGATTAAGGGCAATACGGTGGCGATTGTCAGCGATGGCAGTGCGGTGCTAGGACTCGGGAATTTGGGGGCGGCGGCTTCAATGCCGGTGATGGAAGGTAAAGCCATGCTATTTAAAGAATTTGCGGGGCTAGATGCGTTTCCGATTTGCTTGGATACGCAAGATACAGAAGAAATTATTGAGACAGTGAAGCGGATTGCGCCGGTATTTGGGGCGGTGAATTTAGAAGATATTAGTGCGCCGCGCTGCTTTGAAATTGAAAAGCGCTTGCAAGCTGAGCTAGAGATTCCGATTTTTCATGATGATCAGCATGGGACGGCGATTGTGAGCTTGGCGGCACTGACCAATGCGCTGAAGGTGGTCAAAAAAGCTATCGGTGACATTCATGTGGTGATCAATGGCGCAGGTGCGGCAGGGCTATCGATGGGGAATTTATTTAAGCAAGCAGGGGTGCAGCGGCTGACAATTTGTGATTCTAAAGGGATTGTGAGCTGCGATCGCACCGATCTCACAACCAACAAACAAGCCTTTGCCGTCGAGCAATCGGGCAGCCTCGCCGATGCGATGAAAGGCGCAGACGTTTTCATGGGCGTCAGTGCACCTGGGGTCGTGACGGTAGAGATGGTGAAGTCGATGGCCGCTAGCCCAATTGTGTTTGCCATGGCCAATCCCGTACCCGAAATTCAGCCCGAACTCGTAGAAGGCATTGTTGCCGTCATGGCCACCGGTCGCAGCGACTACCCCAACCAAATCAACAACGTGCTCGCTTTTCCGGGCGTGATTCGAGGGGCGATTAACTGTCGCGCTCAGGCAATTACAACAGATATGTTTTTGGCAGCGGGTAAAGCGATCGCGTCTCTGATTCCCGATCCTGATATTGCTGCCAACAACATTATGCCCTCAGTCTTCGACAAGCGGGTTGCCCCTGC
>JBGTNW010000187.1:0-24958 GCA_041742865.1 Phormidesmis sp. | reverse complement strand
CACTTATACTTGCCCAGAATGCAACGGCAGCATTTGGCAAATCGGTAAAGAAGAACCGCTGCGATTCCGGTGTCACACAGGGCACTCTTTTACAGCAGATGTATTTCTAGCAGAACAGACTCAAAATCTCGAAAATGCTCTGTGGTCAGCGGCTCGCATCATGGAAGAAAAAGTGACGTTTCTGCGTCAAATGTCTGAGCGAATGAAAGTTATTGATCTGCAAAGTGCAGCAACAGAATACGCAGACCATGCAGATAGCTTAGATGAAGAAGTGTCGACAGTTCGCGGCATCATCCTCAACGGTTTTTCTACAAAGCGTACTATTTCTAAAGCAGATGCAAAAACGTCAAAGCAATAATAGAATCGTTAGCGCCTGCCAGTACCGCCATATGTATTCAGAGCAACTTTAGTGCAGGCATAAATATCAAGAGGCTGTAACGTATACTTGGCAAGTCTTTCAATATCAGTAAAGCTCGTATTTCATCAGTTGGCAGAGGAGTGAGCCGTTGTAGACGGGGGTGCGCGAGGCGGATTTGAGGCCGATGTTGCCCGAGAGGGCTTTGTTGCCGCTGAGGACGTAGGCTGTCCAGCCTTTGAAGCGTTGCTTCAGCACGTTGCCGAGCAGTTTATAAAATGCGCCGAGGTCGGTGTCTGCGCCAAGGCGTTCGCCGTAGGGTGGGTTGCACAAAAGGACGCCGCTGTCGGCAGGCGCTTCTACGTCGGCGAGTTCGCGCTGGCGAAAGCTAATAAGGTGCTCTAGGCCACACTGCTGGGCGTTGCTGTGGGCCGAAATGAGCACGTTAGGATCGCGATCGCTCCCCCCAATAAATGCCTGTAATTCATGCTTTTGCTGCCCTTCAGCGTCGGCGATTAGGCTCTCCCATAGATCATCGTCATAATCGAGCCAGGTTTCAAAGCCAAAGCGTTCACGAAACAAACCGGGGGCAATGTGGAGCGATCGCATCCCCGCTTCTAATGGCAATGTGCCCGATCCGCACAGGGGATCAAAAAACGCCTGATCCGGCTCCCAACCCGATAGCTGAATTAAAGCTGCCGCCAAAGATTCCTTTAAAGGGGCCGCGCCTACCGCTGGTCGATAGCCCCGTCGGTGCAAGCTGTCGCCCGAGCTATCTAAACTAATCGTGGCGCGATCATCGTGTAAGTGCACATTCACGCGCAGATCGGGCGATCGCGTATCGACATCAGATCGCTCTCCAAAGTCTTGATTCTGCTGATGCACAATCGCATTTTTGACCTGTAAGGCGGTGAAATGCGTGTGGTTTAGCTCACTGGTTTTGCCAGTCGCGCTGACTGCTAGCGTATTGTCCGGCTTGAGGTACTGGCTCCAGTCAGTATGCTGCACCCCCACAAACAGATCGTCGCCGCTCACACAGTCAAACTCGTCTACTTGCAGCAAAATTCTAAACGGTAGCCTTGCCCAAAGATTAACGCGGTAAAGCAGGGTGCGATCGCCTCGAAACATCGCCCCACAAAATCCAGGCTCCACGTCGGTTGCACCGAGTTGCTCAAGTTCTTGTACTAAAAGCGGCTCTAGCCCTCTAGCTACCGTGGCAAAATATTGATTCATACGGAAGCCTCCCTAGTGCGAATCCAATCCAATAGCAGCGAGATCACGGTTCCCGGCTGCTCCAAATGAGGCAAAAGACCTGTCTTTGAAACTACCTGAAATCGCTGCACGGCCTGAGGATTGAGACTCGCTAGCCGTTGGCCCAAGCTCACAGGCGTAAACTGAGCCTGCTCGCCCCAAATAATTGCGGTCGGAACGGTCAGTTGAGCGAGATCAGGTGCTAAGTCAAAGTACAGATCGCCTCGCAAAAAAGATAGTGCAGCGTATTCCGCATTGGGCTGTTGGGCAGAGGCTAAATAGGCGGCGACAGTTTCAGGGCAGAGGCGATCGCGCTGAGCAAACAAAAAATTCTCCAAAAAATTACGCACCGCAATTTCATTAGTAGCGCCTAGCGCATAGATCGCCTTATCGATAAAAGGCGCATTAATGATCGGTTCGGGAATGCGGCGTGCGGCGATCGCCCCAAAATCTCTAAATCCCGAAGGACACACTAAAAACAACCGCTGAAATAACTCCGGCTGCTTAGCCGCTAGCCGCACCACCAAAGCCGCCGTAAAGGAACTTGCCACCGCAATTACCGGCTTACTCGCCACCTGACGAATAAAATCCTCAATATTATCTAGATAATCTGCCGATGAATATCGCCTAGCCGGATGCGCCGAAGCTCCCCATCCAATCAGATCTGGGGCCATGACCGGATAGCGAGTAGCCAACCCGGCATAGACTTGAGCCCACTCATAGGCCGATGCGCCACCGCCAAAATTATGAAAAAAGAGTACCGGCAACGGGTCAGTTTCAGCCTCAACCGGCGCTTGCCGAAAGCCACCTATCGACTCGACTGGCTCAACTACTGGCTCAACTAAGGTGTAGTAAGCAACCCATCCTAATCGGGTCAGAACTGATTTTTGGCCAAACCCGGAGGGCTGAAAGCTCAGCATAGGTTTTTCTCAAAAGCCCTTATAAAAGTATGTAAGCTATTGTACCAACGATGACATTTTCTTGGTAATCCTAAGTGTTTTTTCGGATGAATTAACTAGATTACTTATTCATTGATACCGAACAAATCATTCGCTTAAAAATGAGGATTAAAACTAATTTTTGGCTTGAAACTATACGGATAAGATCTACGGTTGCTGTATTTATTTAAGTCATAAATGACTTGCTTTTTCTGATACTTTTTTTAGCACAAATTAATTAATACCAGTTATTGCAACCCCTCTAAAAAACTGGAAAGTAGGAGTTTTTCTCTAATGCTGTCATTCTTTCACACCCTTCTAGTTACGTAAAGCAATACGTAAAATACTGAATGTTGAAAGTGCTGATATATACCTCAGATTATTTTCTTTAAGTAGCCTGTTTTGAATAATTTTTTAAGTCTAAATTGAGTGTAAAAAGCTTCAACAAACTGACCTGATGTGGTAAACATAGTGAGATATTTAATCTGTTTTCTAAAGTAAAGCTTTAAAAGCAGCTTGAATCTACTAAGCCACCAGATTCATTGAAATCTGATTTGTATAGTTTTCAGGTCATTTTCAGGTCATTTTTGCCTATCTGCAAAAGGACGCTTAGCAGATGGCCCTTAATCAATTGCTTTCGAGTGCATTCCAAATTGGGCCAAATTAGGCAGAATTGTCGATCCCTTATCCCTCAACCTCAAGCATCACCGCTTTTCAATTCCCGTTATTGCCTTTCTCTAACAAAATATGAATATCAAACCGTATCGAAAAGTTTTGGCTAGGACCGCATCTACGGTGTCTATCCTAGCGGCCAGTTTCTTCCTCGCCGGGACGGCTCATGCTGACGGCAGACTCAACGGGCTGACAGCGGCTGATCTTTTAAAGGGTGGAAACTCGGCTGAGCCTTCTTTGCCTGAAATTTCATCGCAGATGGCACCTGTACTTGAGCCTGCGCAAGCGATCGCGCAAAGCAGCACAACCGTCGGCGATGTCTTTGCGCCGTTAACAGAATCAGAAATTCGCCAGCGGCTATTGATTGAGTCCAATCCCCAAGCAGCAGCTCAATTGCGACCAGCACCAGCTTCTAGCTTTTTAACACCCACGGCTTACGGCGCTGATTGGGGCGATGTCTATGCCGGTGTAGCCGGTAGCATCGGCATTTCTAACGGGAGTCGCGATTCTGACGGCTCTGCTAGTGTAGGCTTTGGCCTAGGGAATGCCACGCAGCTAGTCGGCTTAGAAATCAACGCTAGTATCAATAGCCTGCGCGGCTTTGCCGATGACGGCACCCTCGGATTTAAGCTACACAGAGTGTTTCCATCAGTCAATAATTTGGCGGTTGCTTTTGGCTGGGAAAACCCCATTAAGTGGGGATCGTCTCAAGATGAGCCCGAGACTTTCTATGGTGTCGTTTCGAGTCGATTTGACCTGCAGTCAGGGCAAGTTAATCCGGTGCCACTAACCGTCTCTTTGGGCGCTGGAACAGGTGCTTATCGCTCTACAGGCGCAATTGCTAACAATACCAATGGGCTCAACTTTTTCGGGAGTTTAGGTTTGCGCCTTCAGCCTGAACTATCGCTCATTTCTAGCTGGACAGGCAGTGGCCTAGGCTTTGCCGCTTCCGCTGCGCCGTTTAGAGATCCGTTTATCTTCACTGTTGGCATTGCTGATGTTACCGATAACACCCCCGATGGGACTCGTGTTATCGGTTCTGTCGGCTATGGCTACACATTTTAGAGACTAGATCCAACCAGCTCGAACAGTTTAGGAACCGGTAGCAACAAGGCTTTTTCTATGCAAATGAATCATTCTGTCCATTCACCTTCTGTTGATCAATTGAAGTCGCCAGTAGGGCGAAAACCGCTGATCAAGCGTTCTCTTATGGCTGTGCTCTGGGCGATCGCCGCCACTATCACCGCCCCAACCATGGCCCTAGCTGGCTCTAGACCAGTTGTACCGCCGGATTCTAGCAATGCTGTGGGCGAGACATTTGCACCTGCTAGACCCATTGCTGAGGGCGAGACGCTCACCACGCAGATCGGCTATGGCGTTTTGAGCGTTCTGCAAACGATTCGAGTAAGAGAGTCGGTCAATGCGGTGACGGGCAAAGCGCTATTTATCCCGGCAGCGAAAGTGGACATCATTGCCGCAGCCCTTTCTCCCGAACGTACGGGCCGCGATATTGAGCTGTTAGAGCGGCAGATTTTTGATGAAACCAGCGGCAAAATCCAGGTTGATCTTTCAGCACTGGGCACTTCTGAAAGCGATGTCAAAACGGCGACAGACTCAATCAACACGTTTTTTCAAGCGCTAACGGCTGAGCAGCTAGCGGTGGCCATTGAGTCACCGACGCTTATGACCATCTGGCGACTGCTGCTAGCCGCTAATGATGTGCTTGATGGCTACGTCATCGTCTTCCCGGGGGGTGGCACCACGGGTGTATTCACCATTCGCCTGCTGTAGATTGATTTGAGCGCTGTTGTAAGTACTCGTTTTTATGAAAAAGGGTCGGTAACGTTAAGTTGCCGACCCTTTTTATTAGTTGCATCTAGCTGTAGAGAACTCTCTCGTCAGAGATTACTGAACTTCGGCAGCAAGTCCTACCTCGCGAACTTCTATCAGTGGAAAACAGGGAATTGACTTGGGTCCGCAAATGCCAGCAATGCCGCCTTGAGCTCGAATCGGTTGGCCCATATAGGCATTAAGCGGTTGACCGGTAAGGTACACTCGGCCCATGCCTGAACTTTCTACAAAGTAGCCGTTGGGCGCAGGCTGAGCGTTATCGCCTGCTTGATAGCCGTATTTGGCCTGAAGGGTGCCTTCGACGGTGACAATAGGTGCAATCGTGGCGCGGTAAAGCTTATGAAGCTGCCAAATAACTAAGCTACTGCTGGCTACGCCTAGCAGAAAGAAAAGGATCGCAACGCTCCACAGCGTAATTTGTGAGTGCTCTCGTTCTCGACTTCTTCTTTTAGAGGTGCGGGTAGATGCGCTGGGTTGAACTGGTGAAACGCTTTGAGACATTTCTGAAGGTATCATGGCGAATTTCCCTCCTAGGTTAGGTGTGGGCGGCTAGAAATGAGTGGCTAGAAATGAGTGGCTAGAAATGACCTAAACCACGTCCAAGTTGAAACCTTGAGTTTCCCCACCAGAAAAACTACAGTTCTGGACGTGGACGAGGTTTAGTTACCTGGGAATCGCTAGATCTAATCGACTAATATGCGACCAATATTTTTTGATATATGTCTATTGTGTATGAAACCCTATTCGGCTGCTTTTCTATCGCCTGATTAGACAGTTGTTAGATTGCTTTTGTTAGATTTGTTTAAATTTAGGCATCGTTGGGCATCGTCTGCGCTCAGCGTGTAGTACAGCGCCCAGATTGCCATGGGCCTCAGATAGTGACAGGCGCGAAAGGTGCCGACAGCCGTAATCGCTTCGGGTGTGCGAAACTGCAAACCATGCTGATAAATCTGCCGCACAACCGCTTCGGTAATGGTCATCGCCTCATTTCGTTTGCCCGCCTTGGCAAAAAAGGCGGCAAGGCCGAAGTTAATGCCTGTCCAGACTTCTAGCTGATGTGTGTCATCCGGGTTCTGCGGCGATCCATCGGGCCTAACGCCATTGGCACAGCCAATCGGTATCCCTTCAGCTGCAGCGCTGAAGTAACCAGTTTGTGCGCCTTCAAACTTTTGATTCTGCGGTCCAAGCTGCGCTGCGTAGGCGTTGAATTTGACAAAGCAGGCATCATAAATGGCGCTGAGAGTAGGCGCGATGTATTCTGGATCAACGACATCCGGTAGGCCCGTGGTGGCGGTGCAAAACTGGCCGCAGAGCTGATCGGCCATCACCACGTCGGAGCCGCTACCGGTATCTAGGCGGTAGTAGCTGCCGTTCCAGAGCTGCTTTTGGTAGGCATTGCGGCCATGCTGCCACCAGCGCCGATACTGAGCCAGCACAATGGCGGCATTGCCGGGAGCACGCTTGTGCTGCAAAAGGGTTTCCCCAATAGAAATCGCCCCACTCAAAGCCGCAATCCACAGCCCGCCACAATAGGCACTAATCCCTTGTAAGCGCCAATCATCAAAGGTCTGATCCGGTGCGCCGCTATTTTCTATCAGGCCATCGCCGTCGGTATCAAATTGCTTGCTGTAGGCCAGGGTTTCGACCACCGCAGGCCAGCAGTCTGCCAAGAAATCAATATTGGTGCCGCCCGTTAGGTGAAACGCTCGCCACACCTGAAGCACAAAATCACTTGAGAGATCTTTCCACTGATTGCAGTCTTGATAGCTGGTGTAGTTAGTCGCAACCCAAGGATCTTCATTGGGTGCGCCCAAATCATGAGGCGTTGCTCCCTTTAGCTTACGCGGCGCGGTGTGATCTTGTTCTCCAATCGTGTAGTAGTAGCCGATAATGCGCGGCGTTGGATCAGCGCTCGGAATTGCTCTGGCAAAGGCGCGCAGCACAGATTTTTCGAGTTCGGGCCACAGCATTAGCGTTGCAAATCCACCGTATAGCCGCACGTCTAAGCTTTCATACCAGCGGTAGTCAAGGCACTCCAATACGCCAAACTGACCCATGGGATCTTCGCTGCTTGCTGCCGACCATAAGCTACCGCCACTGGCAAGGTCGTACAGCTCATTAAAAAGCGCCATTTTGAACCAGTCAGGCAAAGCTTGTTCTAAAATTGGCTGCTGCCAAGCCTGGATTTTCTGTTGCCAAGTGCGATAGTTGCTCAGAGCGGTTTGCGCGATCACCCAAGCATTGCGACCGGTTCGATTAAAAAAGTCCGTATAGCGGCGATAGGCCAGTTTGCCCGTGGCGAATTCGGTCACTGGCAAGTCCCAGCTTAAGGCAAAGGGAATCTGTTGGGTTTCGCCGGGAGCCAGGGTAAGGCGCAGTGCTAGAGCACCCCCAATCTGTAGATCGGTGCTAATGCCTGCATCTTCAAAGTTGTTCAATCGGCCAGTCGTAGCAAAGCTATCCCATAGCTCACGGCCGTCGCCATCGGGTTCCCAGCGAGTGTGATAGGTGACTTCTGCTGTAGGGTGAGAAGCCGCTACCGCAAACTGACCGTCGCCTTCTTCGGGTTCTCCGCCCCATTCGCCATCCATCACAAAGCCAACGGCTTTCTCGTCATCGCACACCAGTTTGTTGTAGTTTCCTAAACTCTCTCTTAGCCTGGGAACGTAGTCATAAAAAGGGCTGCCATCTTCTCGCTGCTGAATTTCAGGCGAGTTTTTGCTGTTGGTGAACCAGCCCACCATATTTTGCCAGCTCAGCATAATGCTGATAGTGAGCGGCTGATCGGTGGGATTATGCGCTGTCCACACAAAGGTCGCGACTGGGTAGCTACTCTCCTGATAGTTGTTGGCCCAAATCGGAGAGAATTGCTCACAGGTGATCTGCGCTTTAAAAACGTTCTCATACACATACCAGCTACGTGGATAGAGTGCGTGATATTGGCCCGTAGGGTGATCTGCGCTGCTAGCCGGGTACCACTGCCAGCTCGAAAGGGCGATCGCTGCCGGCTCGGTGCTCATCGCGTAAGCGGTGCAGGTGCCCTCGGCCGTTTGTTCAAATACGCTGAACTGACAGCCGGGAAAGGAATCGAAAATATGTTCACCGCCGTCTAAATGCCACAGATTAAATGAGCCGTGGGGCGATCGCCCTACACATCCCGCGCCAAATCCGCCCAAAGGAGCCCCGTGCGCTGGCCCATCATCCAAATTACTCGCATAGCGAACGATGTAAGGCGTTTCCCATTGTTTCCCAATCGGCCATTGCCAAGCGCAGTCTGGAATAGGGGGCCGCTGGTTCATGAAGGAATTCTCCGCACGCGATTTAGGATACAAAAGGGCATATAAAGACACCCAGACATCTGTTTGCCATCCCGGATTATCCTACGCTTTGCGGCTTACGCCAACTTTTTATAGCCCTGTGGATAAAGCTTTTGGATAAAAGTTTTCGATAAAATTTATAGAACCGTGACGTACGTTTCTTTTCCTCGCATCGGCAAATGCCGCAACCGCTGATTTTGCAAATCAGGATCTAGCCCTAGATCTTCTAAGGGAATCAAGCCGAGTAAGGGCATCTGATCTGTCGGTAGCTCTACACAGTCATAGCGGCCTTCTCGCCCTTCAACCGTTAGCTCTACCCCTTTGTACACATTGAGCGTTTCGGGGCCCATCGCGGTTTGGGCATCAATGGTGCCTGCCAGCTTGAGTCCTAAGTGCTGAATAATGTTCGCGGGCAGACATAGGCGAGTTTCGCCAGTATCGACAAGCGCTTCTAACTGACAAGAGCGCACCTCTGATGCCTCGATAAAGCCGCGCTCCGCCAGATCTTTATCGATCATGTTAGTGAGCGTTAGCGTCACGATGATTCTACCCATGGCTGTATTCGGCGCTTTCGGGGCTGTTGAAGAAGGCATCATTTTAGGCCAGTAGATTAAGCTAGCGAACTAATTTTTAAGTGAAGCCATGATAATTTTCATTTTATCCTATGGAACGGCTGTATGTTTTTCAGGCGGATCGTCCGTGTCGAAAGATGCGATCGCCCGCTTTCAAATCGTCTAACATTGAGCAATATAGCGCTGTGAACGTTGCGCTTGATCTGGTCACTGTCGCGTTCTCTGCAACCATGAGCAAAAAGTTTCATATTCAAGCCCCGTTTGAGCCCGCAGGCGATCAGCCCAAAGCCATTGAGCAGTTAGTCAACAATCTCAAAGCCAAGCAAGTATACCAAACGCTCTTGGGCGCAACCGGTACCGGCAAAACTCACACCATTGCCCGCACCATCGATGCCATCGGCAAACCAACGCTGCTGTTAGCGCATAACAAAACCCTAGCGGCGCAGCTTTGTAACGAACTGCGCGAATTTTTTCCTGATAATTCTGTTGAATACTTCATCAGCTATTACGACTATTACCAGCCAGAAGCCTACATCCCGGTAACCGACACTTACATTCAAAAAACGGCTTCTATCAACGATGAAATTGATATGCTGCGGCACTCAGCCACGCGATCGCTCTTCGAGCGCAAAGATGTGATTGTGGTGGCTTCTATTAGCTGCATTTACGGCCTAGGCATTCCATCGGAATATCTCAATGCCTCCATTCCGCTACGAGTAGGGGCTGAAACTAATCAGCGGCAGGTACTGCGCGATTTGGCCTCAGTGCAATACATCCGCAATGATTTAGAAATGGGCCGAGGCCGCTTTAGAGTCAAAGGCGACGTGCTCGAAATTGGCCCCGCCTATGAAGATCGCATTATCCGCGTAGAGTTTTTTGGCGATGAAATTGACGCCATTCGCTACATCGATCCGGTCACGGGGGCGACGCTGCAAAGCATGGACGCGCTCAATATTTACCCGGCTCGTCACTTTGTTACGCCCGACGACAAACTCGAAGCTGCCTGTCAGGGAATTCGCGCCGAGCTTAAAGAACAGCTCGAATTTTTAGAAAGCCATGGCAAACTGCTCGAAGCCCAGCGCCTAGAGCAGCGCACTCGCTACGATCTCGAAATGCTCGAAGAAGTCGGCTACTGCAACGGCGTTGAAAACTATACTCGCCACTTGGCCGGTCGGCTGCCGGGTGCACCGCCAGAATGCCTGCTCGACTATTTTCCGCCCGATGACTGGCTGCTCGCTGTCGATGAATCGCACGTCACAGTGCCACAGCTGAGAGCGATGTATAACGGCGATCAGGCCCGCAAGAAGGTGCTGATTGATCACGGCTTTCGGCTGCCGAGTGCGGCTGATAATCGGCCTCTGAAGTCAGAAGAATTTTGGGAGAAAGTAAATCAGTGCATTTTTGTCTCAGCAACGCCTGGTGAATGGGAGTTAGAGCTGTCTGCGGGCAACATTGTTGAACAAATTATTCGCCCGACTGGCGTGCTCGATCCGATTATTGACGTACGGCCTACGGAGGGGCAAATTGATGATTTGCTCGGGGAAGTGCGCGATCGCGCTGCTAAACAAGAGCGCACCCTCGTCACCACCTTAACCAAACGCATGGCTGAAGATCTCACCGATTATCTGCATGAGCACGGGGTTAAGGTGCGCTATCTCCACTCCGAAATTCACTCAATCGAGCGCATTGAAATCATTCAAGATTTGCGCAATGGCGTATTCGATGTGTTGATTGGCGTCAACTTACTCAGAGAAGGGCTAGATTTACCAGAAGTCTCTTTAGTTGCCATTCTCGATGCGGATAAAGAAGGCTTTTTGCGGGCCCAGCGATCGCTAATTCAAACTATCGGTCGCGCCGCTCGTCACATCGAAGGCAGGGCCATCCTCTACGGCGACAATATGACCGAAAGTATGGAAAAAGCCATCGAAGAAACTGATCGCCGCCGCGCCATTCAGTTTGCCTACAACCAAGAGCATGGCATCGAACCCACGCCGATTGTTCGCCGCAACAGCAACTCTATTCTCTCTTTTCTCGATGTCTCTCGCCGCTTAAACAACGAAGAGCTAGCGCAAGCTTACGACAACAGCGACGATTTGCCGCTCGAAGATATTCCGATGCTCATTGGGCAGCTCGAAACTAAAATGAAAGCGGCGGCTAAGAATCTAGAATTTGAAGAAGCTAGTACCTATCGCGATCAGATTAAGCATTTGCGCGATCGCCTCCTCGGCAAGCACAAATCACCCTTCAGGCAAGCCCAGGCTGCTGATAGAGCCGCTAGTGAGCCATAAAAAACCACTGTAAAGTCGATATGTAAGATCAATAGGAACCATAGTATGAACCACAGTGCGTTTCGATCCACGCGAGTTCGCACCTGAGGCGAAAAGATCTTATCGAGCTCGGTTACGCCATTAAAATAGACAGTCCTATTAGTAGGGGGTGTTAATAGGACTATCTAGACTCGTCGCAACTACTCTTCGTAACTACCGCCAATGCTAATCGGTGTATTCAGTACCGTTGCGTCAACTAGGTTTACATTATCCACTCTCGCGTTTCGGAGGCTGGTATATATCAAGGTTGCGCCCGAAAAATCTACGTTGCTAATAAGCGTATTATCCAATATTGAGTTGGTGAGATAAGCACCACTCAAGTTGGTATTAACCAGCGTTGCGCCCGTGAGATCTGCGCCTTCTAAGTTGGCTTGAGCCATTTGAGCATTGGTTAGGTCAGCTCCGCGCAAGTCCACGCCAATCAAGTGCGCACCCGTCAAATCCGCACCTGTTAAGTCGCAGCCTTGGCAAATGCCAGTTTCTAATAGTTGGGCCATTTGCGGGGTGATTTGAGTGGGGCCGTCAGCGGGTCTATCAGTGATTTCAGCGGGTCTATCAACTGAAAAATCTTCATCCGAGCTTTGAATGGAGCTTTCGAGGGGGCTCTCAGCTTGGGCTGGCAATGCACCTAGCGTGGTTGCTCCGAAGCCAGCAATACCAGCTACTGCACCTAGCGAAACCACAGCCGAAACAGCAGTTCGTGATAGCCTTTTAGCAAATTTGCTTGAGGTTTGGCTGGCAATAGACATAGCTGGGGAAACGCTAGTAGAAGTTGATAGTTTCATCACTGATTGAAACCTCCTGATTAGTTTTTGCGAGAATTAGATGCTTTCTAAATCACGACTTATTGAGGCTTTTCCCGACAGCAACCTGCTCGATTGGGTAAATTCACTAAGTGATTCATCAAGTGACTCACTAAGCCATCAAAATATATGCATTTAGAGCATCCTAAAACGCCGGACAAAGTAAAAGAAATCTATCTTTTTCCTTAGCCTTGAATCCTCCTAAAT
Source organism: Phormidesmis sp. (assembly GCA_041742865.1). Lineage (GTDB taxonomy): Bacteria > Cyanobacteriota > Cyanobacteriia > Phormidesmidales > Phormidesmidaceae > Phormidesmis. Next base: position 12,665 of record JBGTNW010000187.1, on the reverse strand, counting down.
AGGGTTGCTATTCTATGCTTGTAATGCCACTAGAACTATTCTGGAACTATTGAGAATTCAACGTTTCTTCTATATTCTAATTGTAGCTTAGAGATTTCTCTAAAGCAGAGTGTTAACCGTATCGTAAAGATTCGGAATCCTTTTTTATAGGCTTTAACTCAGTGAATTAAACAATCTCAGATTGTTTGTTACTCGGCTAAAATCGTACCGGTCATACAAGCGTCTGTCAGATTGGTGCCTACTGTGAGTGCTCCTTGGAGATCTGCACATAGCAAGTTAGCTTTTGCTAGAGAAGCCCCTGTAAAATTAGCTTCTTGCAAGTTGGCTTCTTCGAGATTAGCTTCAGTCAGGGTGGCACCTTGCAGATCGCAGCGCGAAAGATCGGCGTTGCGTAGATTGCTATCACTGAGGTTAGCACCGCGTAGATCTGCGCCGCGAATGTCTGCTCCTTTGAGGTTGGCATTCATTAGGCTAGCGCCGCTTAAAAAAGCGCCGGTTAGGCTAGCACCCGTTAGCTTGGCTCCCATCAGGTTAGCGCCGCGTAGGTTAGCGCCGCGTAGATCCGCGCCCGTCAGATCGCACTGCATGAGGTTGGCTCCCCATAGGTTGGCGCGTAAATCAGCGCCAGCTAGGTTAGCACCCACTAAAGTACTGCCTTCGAGATGAGCTCGGCTCAAATTGGCTCGGCTTAAGTCACCGCCCGATAGGTTAGCACCCGCTAATTGAGCGCCTGAAAGGTTACAGCCCGCTAAATCAACATCATCTAGCTTTGCGCCGGAAAGTTTTTTGAGCGTGCCAGTACGGATGGCGTCAAGATCAATAGAATCACTCATTAGAACCACTCATCAAAATTGGCGGGGCAAGGGTAAGCAAAGGGTAAGTAGTTGAAAGATTTCATGGGACTAAGCTAGACTTCAGCGGGCTAGATTTGAGCGGGCTCAATTGGATTGGGCGGGCTCAGCGATCGCTAAAGCCGGCCAAGTCTCAGTGACTTCAGGGTTTAATAGCCCCGTGCTGAGCGTCATCTTAAGCGGAATGGTAGGCAAGCTTAGCCCTTGCTGCAAACCGCTGACTAAAAAGCCCAAGATTTCTATTAGCTTAGGATCCCAACGCTGACCTTCGGCGCTTTTGCAGCTAGCAAAAGCAGCGGTGACGTGCTGCCACTCGTCTTCGACAATAGGGTTTGGGATTTGGCTGGCTTCGTGACGGCGATGCGCGACCTCGTGCTGAAATGCCGCAACTAGACCCAAAATTCGAGCCTCAACGGGAATTTGATCGCCTTGCAGGCCCGCTGGTTGGCCGCTGCCGTCCCAGTTTTCGTGCTGGTGGGAGATGATTTGCGCGATCGCCCGCAGTCGAGGCAATATCCGCAGCGTTTGCACCCCAGGGTTAAGCGGACAGCTATCGCCTTCTTTTTCGCCTTCGGCAGTATCTAGCTGAGCCGGGGCAATCCGATGCAGCAAACTCGCCAATCTGAGTCGCTGCATCTGCCACACGGGCAGATCTAAAAACTGGCCCATCATCTCGGCAACAGAGGCGACTTCAGCAGCAGCTAGTGGATTGGTCGGATCAGCCAAATCAGCGAGTTGAGCCATTCGCAGGTAAGCTTGCAATTCATTCGAGGCCAAGTTTTGCCCTAGGGTATCGGCAAACTTAAAGGTTTCCGTTTGTTTGACGGGGCGATCGCTGTCCTGCAAATACTCCACTACCCGCATCACCACATTGCCCACCTCGCCCGTTTTGGTTTTGGCTTCAGCATCTACTTGAGCCAGTTTATCTACCAAGTCAGCCTGCACGTCCGGGGCATAATGGCCGATGTGGTCGGCGGCAATTGCGATCGTTTCTCCCACTAGCTCCGGATCAAACGTCCAGAACCCATAGAACTTACGCTCTAGATCGTTCTCTGGCGGGCCATTTGGGCCATATTCTTCGTCGGTTAGCTCTTGACAAAGCACCATGGCGCTATAGGTAGAACCCATGATCATCAGGTGCCATTCTTGAGCCACTGGATCGCCTTCGGCTAGCTCTACTAGCGTGACATTTTCCTGTTGGCTCGTCGCATGTTCCTGGAATCCAGCCCCGGGAGCTGCGATGATCACAATCTTGTCAGCGGTTTTAGCAATTTCACCATAGCGATCTGCCTCTTGCAGATACCACTTTCCTTTTTGGAAAGCAGTCACCATTAACGGGGATGTTTTTGTAGCTAGGACAGCATCTTCTAGCGCGTGGCAAAGCGCCACCAAGGTATTTTTGTAGTACACCCCGAAGTTTAGCGGTGTACGACCTGAGGTATCTGATTGAGAATCGGATGAATTAGCGCGATCGCTAACCAACCTTTGAAGAATAGAGCCCGCCAACATGCTGTTTTTTGAGAAATTACTAAAGAGTGGTTATAAAACGTGAGACATCGAAAATCTGAAGCTTTTAAGTTAAAACTTTTCTCATGATACCTCAGCCAAGACGCGAGATTCTCCTTTTACGGGTGCACTCAGCGCTTCTGATAAAGGGGATTTGCCCAACCGCTTTTCCAAAATAGCCATCACGGTTCGCCCAAAGTCATTTGGGTTTTCAGCCATCGCCTGCAAGCACACATTGCCAAAGAAAGCACCGAGTTCGCCCGGATTCCACAATAGCTTTAGCGCTACCCAGGGCAAATAAATTGCCAGTGGATTGTATCCTCGCTTGAGAATATTGTGCTCGAAGGCATACTCTTCTAAATGTGTATGAGGCTGCAAACCAATGAAGAAAATAGCGGGCTCTACTTTATCGGCCCCAAAAATATTTTCTAACTCGCGGTGGTAAGCAATGGTTTGGCGAATCGTCTGATCGCGCTCATCGATCACATTAAAGGAGTAATTGACAGAGACAAATTCATTAAACCCAGCCGCTTTCAAGTCACGACAGTTTTGCAGCACCGTTTTGAGGTTATAGCCCATCCGCATTTTGCGCACAAGCTCTTGCGAACCGCTGGTAATTCCAATTTCAAAGTAGTTCATGCCGGTTGCGACCATCAGCTCACAGAGCCGAGGGGTCAAATTATCGGCTCGGATGTAGGCAGCCCAGTTAATATCGGTCATGCCAGACGCTTGAACTTTTTCGAGTAGCTCAATGGCATCGTCTATGTAGCGCTTAGCCGGAATAAACTGAGCATCGGTAAACCAAAACTTACGGATGCCTCGGTCGTAGAGCTGACGCATTTCTTTGACGACTTCATCGGCAGGATTGATTCGCACCTGCTTGCCTTCGACGACGGTGTAAACGCAATAGCAGCAGTTGTGCGGACAGCCGCGTTTGGTCTGCACCCCAATGTAAAAATCCTCAGCCTGTAAATAGTATTCAAACTCTGGCCACATCGCCTCGATGTAGTCATAGTCGCAGGCGGATTTTTCAATCGGAGTAGGCCATTCATGTATCAGGCGATCGCGCGGCGTTTCCCCCACCACATAGCAGCGCTCAGAGGTGAAGTCTTCGCCTCTCAAGATCTTTTCTAGCAGCGTTTCGCCTTCTCCGACTGAGACAATTGCGCCCTTGGGCAGCATCTGCGGCATTTGCTCATAAAAAACGCTGACTGCGCCGCCGCCAACGACTACTTTGGCATTAGGCTGATGCTGTTGCGCCCGTTTGAGCCCGCGCTTGACTAGTTTTTCGTTGCGCCGCAGCTCGGCCATGTAGGTCGCGGTCATGCGCGCGCCGCCGACTGCGCCTCTGATTTTCACCAGCGGATTGGGTGCGTAGGCAAATTCAAAGGCATTTTGTAGGGGGTTACCGCCGCGTCCGCCGACCGGTGCGTAAATTTGGATGTCGCGCCACGAGAACACTAGCAGCGTTGGCTGAAAGCGGTCGATTCGCTGGTCGAGTGATCGCGTAAAATCCAACGGTGGCACTGTGCCCATGTCAAAAATCTGCTGCTCTACGCCAGGAAAAAGCTTGTGCACATGATCAGCTAAGTACACCACCCCAATTGGAAAAATCGGGTTGCAAGGAAGGCGAACATAAAGGATTCGATCATTCATGGGGTCAAAGGCACAGTGTCGAGAGCATCGTGCCGAAAGTAGGATTGACAGCAGCCACTGATGGGCGTCTCAGTTTTTTCATATATCTTTACGATAGCACTGTCATCTTAGCGTGTTAGCTAGCGTCTTAGGCCGCTGACAAAATTTTAGTGAGCAAATTTTGAGTGCGCTTTTGTTCTATTGTTCTATGCCTCGGAATCTGGAAAAGGGTCGGGAAGCAGTCTACAGATGCTTAAGAAACAAAGTTTCATAACGCTTTGTAGCGTTTTATGATTTTGGAAATTAATTATTTCATAAATTTTTCGGGCGATAGAGCGGCGAGAAACGACAATTGTATAGATTAAAAAATCCTGAACAGTACAATAGCCGATATGTCAACAAACCCATGCCAGTGAACGATTTGAATCGCTATCTAATGGGCAAGCTACAAAGGATAGCGCCAGCTTTCGTAGTGCCTATGAGCATAGCTTTGATGTCTTAACTGCATGGCTTGATTGATCGTGCTGGTGGCTTGTATTCGTTTTTACAGTTGCTGTAATTTTCAGGTGTTAGCTTTTGTGAGTGTGAAGTGTTGCTAGCTGTTTCTTTTTGCCCTACCGCTATGGCTCAAATCTTGGACCCTCTCCCTTCGGACGATGCCAGCACTATCTTGTGCTGCTACGTCAACGCCACGAGTAAAATTCAGATTGCACGGGTGACCAACGTACCGGACTGGTACTTTGAGCGGGTCGTATTTCCGGGGCAGCGGCTGATGTTTGAAGCAGTTGACACGGCGATGCTAGAAATTCATACGGGGATGATGGCCAGCGCCATTTTGTCAGATACCGTGCCCTGTACCAGATTGATGGTCGGCTCAGATGGAAATTTGGCTGAGCCTAGCGATGATGACGCTAGCAACCAAAACGTAATGGGTAGCGCTGCGAGTGCGCTAACAGCGATCGCAGATTGATCGCAGCCTCAAATAAGCCCTCTTAAATACCCTAACTAGTTCCTTTGATTGGGCGCAGCCGCCGGTTTTCATAAGATTTGTCATGCGCAAAAGCCGCAAATAGCCACAAAAATCTCCACAGATGCCTAAGCAATGGCGCTGTGGAGATTTTTATTTGAGCCGTAAAAATGCTATCCCTGATAAATACAGAATTATTGGTTTCTAACTGGAAGCTCCTCATGGAGGAAGCTTTTGATTAAAACTGTGGAGTAATTGCAGTGGATCTTCCTTCCTTTATTTGGCTGTGGCGCATAGCCGCTTGGTCTATGGGCCTTTCCCTAACGGCCTATGGCTTGCTAGCGCTCAGCGGTGGTGCTTTGTTTTATTTCCGCGCTCAAGACCCCGCCAATCAAAAGCTTCGTCCGCTTTGGCTACGGCCTGTGCACTATACGATTGGCGGGATTTTGGTTCTGCTTGTTTTACTGCTGCTGAGCGTTGGCATTGTCGGTACGCTAGGTGAATATGGTCACTTGGGGCATTCGGTGCACCTGCCGATGGGGCTAGGCGTGGTACTGCTAACGCTGATCTCGGCTTGGAGTGCTAGCCGCATTAGCCCGCAGCGGCCTTGGGCTAGAAAAGTTCATCTGACGCTGAATGGAATTTTGCTCGTGGCTTTTGTCGGTGTGACGGCAACCGGCTGGAGCGTGGTGCAGAAGTATTTGCCGTAAGTGCTTATGATGTAAGGAATTTGAGCGTATTGGTGAAGCGGTGGGTAAAGCAGTCGTGACTAAAGCTGTTGGTCAAGTCTCTGATCGTCAGGGAGAACATTATGGTTGGCAATGATCGTTTATCTGAGATGCCGTCTGAAACCTTACCCGACTCAGATCGCTTCAAGATCTCTCCTTTAATTCAGCTCACCTTAATGTCTTTTTATGTGGCGTTGGTGGTACCCCTGCCTTTTTTGGCGGCAGTGACTCACGCAGCGGTGCCGCCTACTTGGCTATGGATTGGCGAAATAGCCGGTGCAATTTTACTCTACGGCGTTTTGAGTGAGCGGGTGGAAGTGAACAAAGCGGGCATTGCAGTGACTTACCCCATTTGGATGCAGGCGCTGGGGCGGCGGGGCTGGGCCTTGGCTTGGGATGAGATCACGGCGCTGAAGCCTAGATCGACTGGGCAGGGCGGCATTGTTTATTATTTTTTGAGTAAGCAGCCAGATCGGGCTTATTTGCTGCCCATGCGAGTGGTCGGGTTTGCCCGATTGGTGCGCTATGTTGCGGCCAACACTGATCTCGATACCCGCGATGTAAAGCCCTTGGCTCAGCCTTGGATGTATGTGATTTTGCTGGGGCTGACGGCGCTGCTGCTGCTGGTCGATATTTGGGCGATCGCCCAGTCCCAATCACAAGCCGCGCTGCTATGACCGTCTTAAAGTTTGATAACGTCACGATGCGGGCAACGACTGGCATTGTCGAGATTTTAAAGAACTTGAGTTTTGCCGTAGAAGCTGGAGACTTTATTGCCTTAACGGGGCCTTCTGGCGCGGGCAAAACCAGCTTGCTGAGGTTAATGAACCGCTTAAGCGAAGCGAGTAGCGGCACCATTGAGTTTGAAGATCAAGATATTCGCCAATGGCCAGTCGTGAGCTTGCGGCGGCAGGTGGCGTTAGTCCATCAGGAGAGTCGATTATTGGGAATGAGCGTACGTGAGGCTCTTGCTTACCCACTGCGGTTACAGAAGCTAGCGCCCACGGCCATTACAGCGGCTGTTGCAGCAGGAATTGAGCAGCTTAATATCCCCCTCGATTGGCTTGATTGCACGTCAGCGAATCTTTCGCTTGCTCAGCGACAGCGGGTAGCGATAGCGCGAACGCTCATTACTCAGCCCAAGGTGCTACTGCTAGATGAACCCACCTCTGCTCAAGCCGTTGGCGACAGCGAATTTTTGCTAGCTCACTTGGCTAATCTGGCTAAACAGGGTCAAATTACCATCATCATGACTAACCGTCAGCTTGAGCTAGCGGCACGCTACACCAACCGGCTGCTGTATTTATCAGCGGGTAATCTAATTGCCGATGTGCCCGCGAGTAAAGCGAATTGGGCACAGATCCATCAGGACTTAGTGACTGCTGAACAGCAGGCGGAAGCAGAATGGTCGTAGGTTAATGACCAGGAAAATAGCTGAAGAATGAGCCTAGCACGACATCTCTATGCTCGTTTGCTGTGAGCGGCGATCGCCATTGTCTCTACCTGCTGCCCGACCTGCTGCCCGACCTGCTGGGCTACTGACCCAATGCAAATGCGGTAGCCTACGTTTCTCACCGTCTGAATCAGATCAGGATGGCGCGGATCTGGCTCAATTTTTTTACGCAGCGACAGTACATGCGTATCAACTGTGCGCGGATTATCAATCGCATCGGGCCAAGCCCGGCGCAGCAAATCGATCCGGCTGAGTGGCTCGCCTTCGGCTTGGGTCAGCACATACAGCAAGCTAAACTCTTGGGGTGTCAAATCAACAAATTCACCCATATAACGCACCCGTCGCTGCACTAAATCGATATGTAGATCGCCACAGTCAATCGCCAAAGGCGTTGTCGTATGGCGGCTGCGACGTACTAGCGAATAGACTCTAGCCAAAAATTCCTGCATCCCAAAAGGCTTTTTCAGGTAATCATCAGCGCCCGCTTTTAGACCTGTGACCACATCTGTTTCAGTGGTTCGAGCCGACAGCATCAAAATCAATGGATGGCCTTGCCGCTGGAGCCAGTGACAGAGCTGCAACCCTTGTCCGCCAGCAAATTCAGCTTCTAACACTACAATCCCCGGCTGCTGCGCCTGAAAGATATCTCTAGCAGAAATCATATCAGCGCACTGCTGCACCTTATAGCCCGCTTGCTGCAAATTCCAACTGAGCAGCGATCGCAAATTTAAGTTGCTCTCAACTACTTGAATATGGGTATCAATAATGGCGCTCACAGAGTTCATAGGGCAGTAAGTGCCACTGACGACAAGTCTTGTATGCGAAAAGCTTAACAAAGCTACTTGCCGACTTCTGTAATCGAAGTTACTGGAAAAAAAGTCGTCTTACAGCTTTTTTATTTGGCATCCTTTGCTGAGTGGAGTCTGTTTTAGCTGATAAAATATGAGGTAACAATACGGAGAAACTCAAAAATTCTCATCTCATATGTAAGATTCTCGGACTGCGTAGAGGGTGTGTGTCAAGATAATATTAATCACTGCTCATTAATCACTGCCTTAAGCTAATTCACCTCGTCTTTTTGCGAAATGAATCAGTTACGTTTAAACCATGTGGTTAGTCGATGACTCAGCAATGCCTCCTTATCCAGTTTTCTTGCAATTCCTTCTTTAGTTGAGTGAGGCTCTTATACAAATGCTTCAGGACGCCAGAGTGATTCGTTACTATCAACGAATCACTGACACCCTTATAGATTATTGGAACAAAGGCTATCGGCCTGATGAGCTGAGGCTATACCTTGACGGCTACATTACCTCTATGCGTCACTCTGGTGCAGTTGAATCGTATTTAATTAATCAGTTAGAGCAAGAAACCCTACGGTTCTTATATGACACGTCTAACTTTGCGGTAGCTCAGCCCCAGGTTGAGACGGACTATTACTAGCGACTATTACTAGCGACTATTACTGGTGATTGTTCCATGCAACAACGCCGAAGATAGCTCTAATAGCCTTAGATACTAGAAACTTGGCTATTGCAAGGCAAACATTGTTAAGTCAAAAAAGTCTGCTAGGTAGCAATATTTGCCAACCAGCAGACTTTTGATTAGAAAACTATTCAACTATTGTGGAATTTGCTGTGGAATCTGCGATCACAGCCTATCTATATCCATCGGCGTAATCTATTAGTGTATTTGCCAAATGAATAGCAGGCTGCAAAAAATCACTTAAGCAAGTGCAACGGCAACGGTCTCTTGCAAATTACCGTCTTGATACATTTTGATCAAAATATCGGAGCCGCCAACAAACTCCCCGTTGATATAAACCTGAGGAATGGTAGGCCAGCTAGAGTATTCCTTAATACCCTGACGAATTTCTGGATCGGCCAAAACGTCAATGGTTTCGTAAGGCGTCCCGAGCATATTTAAGATTTGCACCACATTATTTGAGAACCCACATTGGGGCATTAGCTTGGTTCCCTTCATGAATACCAAAATCTTGTGCTGCTCAATTAAGCTGTCAATTTTAGCTTTGGTTTCTGGAGACATCACAAATCCTAAAAAAATACGACCCTACTAGTGTAGTAGATAGGTGCGGAAAGATCGCCAGCAGAGCTAAGGCATCCCTACGGCCCTTTAAACGTGATTGATCGGGAATCAATTAATAAAAATGAAATTCATTCAAGGGGTATTAGCTAGCAACTTCGTCAGGTGTGCTGGTGTCTAGCGAAAGTGCGTGAATGGCATCGCTAGACATCGCAGCATTGACTGCCTTGTACACTAACTGGTGGCGTTTGACTAAGCTCAATCCCTCAAAAGCAGAAGAGACCACGGCGACTTGATAGTGATCGCCGGTGCCCTTCATGTCTTCTGCAATTACGGTCGCATCGGGCAGACCAGCTTTGATCATCGCTTCTAATTGGTTGGGGCTAATCATCAGCGTCTCCCTGTGGAAAGCGTATTATCTGCGTAGGTCATAAGAAATAGGTAACAATGACTTGGACTGAATGCGCTCAATCATTATGACGCAATCCCTCTTTTTTGCTGTGCTTTTCTGCTGCTCTTTTGTTGATACCTTGGCGATCGCTTTTGCAGTGGCAACCTTTACGAACCGGGCGCATTGTAAGGCACAGACACAAAGCCCAACTCATAGAGCTGCTGATATGCCTGCTGGCCTAGCTCACGGGTAGGCTGCTGACTTTGGATCACTTCGACCAGCAAGGGCACCGCTAGCTCAGGCCGACTCTGGGCACGGTAAGACAGCGCTAGCTGATAAGTAGCCCGATCGCGTACTTGCGCTGACTGGAGGGCGAGATCGCGTAAACCGCTGTTGACTCGACTATCGATGCCGACAAAGACGCTGGCCAAATTTTGATAGTAAGTAGAGACATCGTTGAGAGCTTTGCGGGCAGCGACTAGCTTTTCCGTCGCGAGGGTGTAGTTTTCGGCCGCGATCGCACTTTCAGCTTCGCTCATGAGCGCTTGTCCGGCAGCGATCCCAATGGGGCTAGATGACTGCTCAATGGCGCGGGTAGCACCGGGCGCAGTCGCAGGCGGCTGGTTGGTGGGGGTGGCTTGGGCTAGAGCTGCTAGCGGCATCGTGCCGATGAGCATACCCGCTATAGTGCTAGTCAGGGCACTGGCAGTCGCCACAGCAGCCGAGCGAGAAAATACGCTGGGTAACGAGCCAGATAGCAAAGCTTTAACGATGAAAACCATGGCTGAAAAACGGCTGAAAAAACAGCTTGCTTAAGTAATTTAATTTAGAGTAGGGCATTGCCTGTGCCATTGTCCTAAATTAATGTGACTCTTGGCCAATTGGAAGCCCCCAATGGGAATCCTCCCAGTTTGGAAGATTCTCAGTAACCTGTAAAGAACTCGCGAAGAACCCGTAAAGAGCGCTCAGAGCTTTGTTGGTCGCGGCGAGGCGCTGCTGTCATCTAAAATAATCACTGTTTGCCAGCGTTTTCATAGCGTGATGAGGCGTTAGAGCCATGAATCCAATCGAACAGCCCACGGGGAAAGGCGTGTTGCCCGGTAGCGAAGGGGTGATTTTGCAGCGCGGTGGCGAAGAGCTACGCTTGCATAAAGTCGATAGTCGGCTAAGCCTGTGTCTTAGTGATGCCAGCGCCTTGCCAGCTTTACTGGAGCAGTGGCAGCCGCAGACTTCGCGCAATATCAGCCCTCAGGCCGTAGACACTAGCCCGATAATCATCGAGTGGCAAATGAGCCCGGAGCAGATAGAACCTGCGCTAGCGCAGCTCAGACCTTTGCCAGCGGTGCTGTATGCCAGCCATGTGTATGAGCTCGCGGTGAGCCCAGGAACTTATGTTTACTTGGCCAATCAGCTCACGGTGCAGTTTGTGGACGCGCTGCGAATTACCGAAATTGAGGCGATCGCCCGCAGCTTTGGGATCATTCGCAGCCATGCCCTCACTGGCAGCGGCAACACTTACTGTTTTGTAGTTGGCCCCGCCGCCCGCGAAAATCCCCTAAAAATTGCCAATCAGCTCACCCGCTATCCCGACGTGCTGTTGGCCGAACCCAATATTATTTTGGCGACTGCGCCGCTATATCGCCCAACTGACAGCCGCTACCTCGAGCAGTGGCACCTGCATCATCGCGGTGGCAGCGTCGATCTAGCTACCAATTCTCACGTCTCTGCTGAAAAAGCCTGGGACATTACGCGCGGCAGTCGCTCCATTGTGATTGCCATTACCGACGATGGCTTTGACCTAGCCCACCCTGACCTTCAGGGTGCAGGCAAAATTGTGGCCCCGCGCGACTTTAAGGATAAAGGCAATTTGCCCATTCCTGTCGGCAACGAAAACCACGGAACAGCGGTAGCTGGTGTGGCCCTTGCCGAAGAAACCGGGCAGGGAATTGTCGGCCTTGCACCGGGTTGTAGCCTAATGCCGCTGCGAACCACAGGCTTTTTGGATGATGCCTCAATTGAAGATTTATTTGACTGGGCGGTGCGGCAAGGAGCGGATGTAATTTCCTGTAGCTGGTCGCCAGCGGCGGTGTATTTCCCGCTGTCTCGGCGCATTAGTCAGGCGATTAATCGGGCGGCGACTCAAGGGCGTAATGGCAAAGGCTGCGTAGTTTTATTTTCGGCGGGCAATGCCAATCGCCCGGTAGAAGGCAAGGTAGAAGAATCAGGCTGGGCGCAAGACCTGATCAAAGGCATCACCAACTGGCTCAGCGGCTTTGCGATTCATCCGGATGTGATTACCGTAGCCGCCTGCACGAGCTTGAACCGGAAGGCGGCTTACAGCAACTGGGGGCGGCATATTGCGGTGGCAGCCCCGAGCAATAACGCCCCGCCTAATATGTCGCTGTCGGCGGGCACATTTGAGACGGGCCCGCAAATTCGCAAGGTGTTAAAGGGGCGAGCGGTGCTAACGATTGATCGCACTGGCCCCGACGGCTATACCTCAGATGATTACACTGGCTTCGGCGGTACTTCTAGTGCTTGCCCGCTAGTGGCTGGGTTAGTGGGCCTAATGCTCTCTGCGAATCCTGATCTAACGGCGCGTGAGGTCAAGCAGCTATTGCAGGCCACGACTGACAAAATTGTCGATAAAGACCCCGATCCGCAGCTCGGCCAGCAGTATGGCACCTACGACAGCGGTGGGCATTCTTTTTGGTTTGGCTATGGCAAGGTAAATGCCTATCAGGCAGTGAAGGCGGCTCAAGAGCGGGCTTTGCGCGATCGCACCCTACACAGCACTCTGACGGCTAGCAATCGTAGCGCAGTTGTCATCCCGGACAATGACCCGAGAGGCATTTTTAGCAGTTTAGATGTCACCGGCCAAGGTCCGCTGCAAGATATCAAGATCTACATCCAGGCCGAACACGACTTCCTCAGCGATCTCAGCTTTATCCTTCATGGCCCCAAAGGCGACTCGGTACTGATTCAGGGCCGCACGTTGGGCCGTCAAACGCGCCTGCAAAGAACCTATTCGCTAGTGAGCACGCCCGCTTTGCGCCGCTTGCTCAACACCGAGGTCAAAGGCCGCTGGCGACTG
>JBGTNW010000186.1:0-14267 GCA_041742865.1 Phormidesmis sp. | reverse complement strand
CAAACGGTTCGATACGGCGGCAATACGGCTTGCATTGAAATGAATGTCGGTGGCGAGCGCTTGATTTTTGATGGTGGTACGGGTCTACGCAATTTAGGCCAGCAAATGCTGCCCGAAATGCCCGTTAAAGCCAATATGTTTTTCACGCATTCCCACTGGGATCATATTCAGGGCTTTCCGTTTTTTGTGCCCGCTTTTGTCCCTGGCAATCGCTTCAAAATTCATGGTGCGATCGCCCCCAACGGCTCCACCATTGAGCAGCGACTCAACGATCAAATGCTGCATCCCAACTTCCCGGTGCCGCTGCAAATTATGGGCGCGACGCTGGAGTTTTGTGATATTGAAGTAGGTGAAAAAGTCAAGATTGGGGAGGCCGAAATCACCAATGCAATGCTGAACCATCCCGGAGAGGCCATTGGTTATCGGGTCAGCTACCGGGGCCACTCAGCAGCTTATATCAGCGATACGGAACATTTTCCGGGCCGTTTGGATGACAATGTGCTGCACCTAGCTCAAGACGCAGATGTGATGATCTACGACTGTACTTACACAGATGCCGAATATTACGACGAAAAGTCTAGCAAAATTGGTTGGGGCCATTCGACTTGGCAAGAAGCTGTGAAGCTAGCGAAAGCGGCCAATGTTAAGCAGTTGGTAATTTTTCATCACGATCCCAACCATACTGATGATTTTATGGACGATATTGTCCGGCAAACCTCAGCCGCGTTGCCGAGTAGCATTGTGGCGAAAGAGGGTATGGTGCTGAATTTGATTGCCGAAGAGGCGGCGATCGCAGCTGTCTGAACATTTCAATCACCTCGATATTCTCGATAGGCTCTGTTGAGGTCTAATGAGGGTGAGCGCCTGTACAGGCTGGCGATATGTCAAAATGTAAAGCGTGTGGATTACTTCTTCGCTTAAGGCGGCAAAAACTCCTGTAAATATAGCGCTGGGCAATTTTGACGGCGTGCATTTGGGCCATCAGCGAGTGATGGCTGGGATTTTGCCGTCGCGGCCAATAGCGGCATCACCGGCGCTGAGCTCAGCGTCAATTGCGGCTTTGCATCAAGGTGTGATTGCTTCTGGATATAGCCATCTGTCGGATCACGAGCCCTTAGTAGCGACAGATTTGCTGATTGACCCCAGCATTGATTCTACAGATTCAGCCGCTCCAGTAGAGTCTAAAGACTTAGATCCCAAAATCTATGCGACGGTAGTGACATTTTTGCCCCACCCTCAAGACTATTTTTCGGGAATTTCACGACCTTTGCTGACACCGATTGCCGAAAAAATCTGGCAGCTGGCGCAGCTAGGGATTGATCAATTGGTGATGCTACCTTTTAACCGCGCCTTGGCCGAGCTAGGCCCGGAGGCGTTTGTGAAGCAAATTTTGATCGAGGGCTTACAGGTTCAGCAAATTAGTGTGGGCGATGATTTTCGCTTTGGCAAGGGGCGAGGCGGGGATGCAAAAGCATTGCAGATGATCGCGGCAACTTGCGGAGTGCCGGTGATACGGGTGCCACTGCTGCATGAAAAGGGCGATCGCATCAGCTCTTCACGTATTCGCCAAGCGCTGCAAATCGGCAACCTATCAGAAGCCACTCAGCTATTGGGCCGGCCCTACACGCTCACAGGTCGAGTGGTTCAAGGTCAACAGATAGGCCGTACAATCGGCTTTCCAACCGCAAACTTACAGATTCCTCCCGATAAATATCTGCCTCGCACGGGCGTTTACAGCGTCCAGGTCTATGGCGCTAGCACAGAGCCCGTGGCAGGCGTGATGAACATTGGCCATCGGCCCACAGTAAAAGGGCAATCACTCAGTGTGGAAGTCTATTTGCTGAACTGGGCTGGGGATCTCTACGGTAATCTCTTGACCGTGAGCCTGATAGAATTTGTGCGGCCTGAGCAAACGTTTGATTCTTTAGAAAGCCTCAAAGCACAAATTACAGCCGACTGTGAAAGGGCGATCGCTACCCTAACCTGCATCAAATCATCAAGAAGAGCCTAACTAAAGCCAAGACCTGCTGCGTATAGCAAGTTAAACGGCCAGTAGTATACGAATGCCTCCGCACACCGCGACTCACTTGGCCTGTTGTGCTGTGAAGGTTTCACCGATATCCCTGTATTCTAGCCAAGTGAGAACCGCTATAGATGTCTACTTTTGGGAATGCTGTGTCACTTTCTGCCCAGCTATGGCAAGCCAATCAAGACCTTGCCATAGCTGCACTAAATAATCCCTTTGTCCAGGCGCTTGGCGAGGGCTCCTTACCCAAGGCCAAATTTGCCTACTATGTTGGGCAAGACGCCTTTTTTTTAGAAGCATTTGCTCGCGCTTACAGCATCGCCGCTGCCAAAGCGCCTGATTGGGAGAGCTTTCAAGTCTTTCACAGCCTTGCTGATGGCGTTTTGCAAGAGCTGAACCTGCATCAAAGCTATGCTCAAACTTGGCAAGTCGATATTACGACGGTAAAGCCCGGCAGGGCCACACGCCAATACACCGATTTTTTGCTGGCGACTGCTTGGAGCCAGTCAGTCGGGATCACTGCCGTTGCTATGTCCCCCTGCATGCGGCTCTACGCCTACTTAGGCCACGCTCTCGCCAGAGACGGCATTCCTAATCACACTTACGCTGACTGGATTAAAACCTACAGCAGCGATGACTTTGAACCCTTAGCTCAGCAGCTTGAAAGGCTAGTCGATACGCATTCACCTGATACCGCCCTCACCCGATCCACCTACCGCTACGCGATGAGATGTGAGTGCGATTTCTTTCAAGCAGCTTGGCAATGATTGTCCTTTAATTGAATCTTGAAAAGTCGTAGTGTTCTTTGACAGTCCAAAGTTTGCCGGTGTGGGTTAGCAAGGTGAGCTGATGAACTGTGAAGTCAAAGTGAATTTCTTGGTGTTGAAAGACCGACCAAGCCTTGCGAAACATGTTGGGCTTGAGATCGCGAAACGCGACGGTCAGATGGGGAACAAACACGCGGTGGCGATCGCGCTCACTCACCAACCCAATCTCCTGTTCCAGATAAGTTAACAAATCAGGCTGGATGGCCATTAACCTTGATCTCTGCACTACATTGATATAGATGACGTGCGGCGCAAACGCCCCGAACCCGTCTAACGTCATCGGCACAGCCGACTGACTTGCCGCAAATTGGCCCAGCGTCCTCGCTAGCTGGGGCAAATCATCAATCGGCCACTCAAATGGCGCTAGCAACGTCACATGCGGCGGCGAACGAAAAGCCGCTTTACTTGCATATTGATCGCGCATAATGCCTTTTACATCATTAGCCTTAGTCTGTACCTGCGCAGGGGGTAACAGCGCCACAAAAAATCGCCTTAAGTTAGCAGACGCTGTTGCCACAGTCGCCGCAGGCAATGGATTCGATTTTTCATTAAGTTCCGAAGATTTTTCACGACTCATAGAATAATCTGGATGGAGAGGCGTTGCTAAGCATTAGCAGGGATCAAAACAAGACTCAAGGCGGGATTCAAAATGGCATGGTTTGTCAAAATTGAACGTGGCATTGTCGATAAGCCGCGATTCGACCAGTTTGTATCTGCTCACGTTGCCTACGTTAACAGCTTGAACAAAAATGGACATCAGGCCCACAGCGGATATTGGGCCGAGCGCGGCGGTGGAATGCTGATTTTTACAGCAGAGTCTATGGTCGCGGCCAAAGCAATTGTCGAAGCAGACCCCTTAGTGATTAATCGCTGCGTTGCCTATGAGCTGCATGAATGGTGCCTAGTGACTAGCGATCTACCATCGCCTCTGTCTGATCAAGGCGGCCTGATCAAGGCGGATGCTCTACTCAAGGTAGATGCTTTAATCAAGGCGGATGCAATGAGTTAGGGTGAAAGCAAGACTCTAGAATATTTTTTACCAGTTTCTCCAACGTTCACTATGGCCAACTCTAGTAAAGCTAGCAGTAGCGGCGGCGTCAAAATCGCGGCGGATAATCGCCAAGCCCGCTATCAATACGAAATTTTAGACACTTACGAAGCGGGTATCGCCCTCTTTGGCACTGAGGTCAAGTCTATCCGGGAGGGTAAAGTGAACCTGCGTGATGGCTTTGCCAATGTTAAGCGGGGAGAAGTCTGGCTGCACAACGTGCATATCTCTCCTCATAGCATGACCAACTTGGCCTACAACCACGAGCCTCGCCGGGTGCGTAAGCTATTGCTGCATAAGCAAGAAATTCGTAAACTAATCGGCCAAACAGAACAAAAAGGGCTGACGTTAGTCCCGCTGAAAATGTACTTTAAAGACGGTCGAGTCAAAGTTGTAATTGCCTTGGGTCGCGGTAAAAAGCTCCACGATAAGCGCGAAAGCCTCAAGAAAAAGCAAGATACTCGCGAAATTGCCAGAGCTATTAAGGGCCAAGGAAGAGATTAGGGATTCGATTAAGGATTTAATAGATTCAGCCTGATGCCATAGGCTTCGCCACAGACTTTTTAAAGATTCATCCCTGAGAGGTCGGTCGCTCTATCTAGGGTCGTGACTACCTGCTCATAAATGGCCTCGGCTTCTGAGAGCGTATTGCCAATGCAGGTGAGACCGAGCTTGCCGTACTCGCTCAAGCAGCCCATAAGGTGAAAGACGACGCCGACGCCATCAATTGAATTAAAGTGCAGTTGCTCACCCATGATGATGTCCATCAAGTCATTGGGTAGTAAGCCTTTGTAGGCATCTTTTTGGAGGTTATCAGAAGCTCGGTAGTATTTTGCTTGGCCCTTTTTGGTGTAAAACTTGCCGTCTTCAAGGCTGTAGGTGCCATTAGTCAGTAGTTTGAGCGCCATAAAAGGATGCGTTGTGCCTCCTTTTCGGAGGTTGATTTCAATTGCGTGTAGCTGCCAAGGCTGCGATTTATTTTCGGGTTGATGCACGGCGATAAAATCAACGCTATAGCGCTCTAGTGCGCCTTTGGCCGCTAAGTTCTCACCGACTTTGCGGCCCATTTCTTGTAGCGCCAGCCGGTAGGCATCGTCAGCCGGGAAAGTGCAGCCCAAAAAGATTTGGCCGTCGGGGCCACCGAGTACCTGATCGTGGGTGGAGAGGATTTCGACCTCACCGTCGGGATTAACGCGGCCTTGAACACTAGGAGAGTATTTGAGTTCGCCTTCAATAAAAGCTTCAGCGATCGCCCCCAACTCCCCAATTTTTTTCTCAAAAGAGGCCCAAGTCTCACTTTGACACTGAAACCGCAGATCTGGCCAGGCAGCTTGAATAGCGGCAACTCGAGCGTCGCGACTAGCCTTACCGGGTGCAACTTCTGCCAACTGCTTAAGCGAAAACAAAGCATTGCCTTCACCTGAAAATCCTTCATTCAGCTTAATCACAACGCGCTGAAGCATCGGCTGACGCTCCCACAAAGCCGCTGTAAATTCTGCTAATTCAGCCGCGCTATACGTGAGCTGACTGCCATCGGGCAACGGCAAGCCACATTCAGCAAAAATCTGACGACTGCCGCCCTTAGTGCCCCAATACAGTAAGTCTGGATCGACAGCCAGCATGGGCAACTCTAGCGCCAAAGCCAAGTCTCGCTCTAACTCTGTGGAATTGTAGCAAGTCATATAAGCTTCGTCAGGATTGATTTTGGCTTTAATTCGCCGGATTAGTCGAGGACGATCAAGGATCTTTTGGCTCAGGGGTCGCAGTGATGAGTCGTAGGTTGAGAAAAGATCCAGGCGATCGCGCGCATGAGAGCTCGGAATCCCCGGCAGCAGCTCCAAATAATAATCCACAATGCTAGGATGCAGCGGCTGAGAAGTCACATAGATCAGCCGAGTTTCGGGGTTACGTAACCGAATCAGTGCAAATAGCAGCCGCTCTTCGTAATGGTGTACCCCTTCTATCTTCATCAGCTCAGCTTGATCCAAACTCAGCGAAGGTACTACTAAAATTTGCCGAGGACTGTCATCAAACACATCAATCGAGCGCCAGCGCTCCGCTAAATGGGCTTGCAATTGATGAAATTTATCCATAGGAGACTTGGTCACAATTTCTAAAGCCGACTGAGAGACTTCTGTGTGGGCCTTTTTTATAGTGGCCTCTTTAGGTGCTTGATCGTAACTTACAGCAGTCGCTTCGACAGTGACCATAGCTATCTCCTGATGCGTTGGGCTGATGCAATTTGCAGGTATGCATTAAAGCTTAATCTGTCAGAGGAATCATGTCTTTCTCTCCAATGGCCAATTAGCTAGTCGGTTAGGTTACAAATTAATCCAAGCTAATCCAAGAGAGTAGCGCAAGCATTTAGCCCAAAAAAATCGATGCGATTAAGGTCTTAATCGCATCGACTGTGTTTATCTGAAAATTGAACCTGTACCAGCCTAAAAACCGTTGATTACACCAAGCGCTTAGGGGTCAGTTTGCAAGCTCGCGGGCGGCTGCAAATACTCCACCATTTGCTCAACGCCGCGCTGAATCCGGCGAGTGACCGTCATCGGGCTGACGCCAATGCGCTCTGCCACTTCTTTGCGCGAAAGCCCTTTAAAGAAAACAAACTCAATAGCAGAGCGCGTTTTTTCCTCGAGCTGGTTCATTGCTCTTTGAATTTGCTGACGATCTTCTTCTAAGCCTTGCAGCAGCATGTAGTGAACGTCTGGCAGCGTATCACCCAGCGTAATGCTAGAGTCAATCTGATGGCAGACGGTCGCATCTAGGCTAAGTGGCATCCGATTTTTGTTGGCTAGCTTGACTTGACGCCACTCTTGAACCGAAACATCAATCGCTGCCGCCATTTCAATATCAGTCGGCTGCCGACCAAACTCACGAATCAGCTCAGCCTGGCGTTTTTGGCCTTCTTTTTGTAAATCCTGCCAGCGGCGGGGAATTTTCACAGTAGTGCCGCGATCGCGCAAAAAGTGCAGCATTTCACCGCGAATGTAAGGCACTGCAAATGAGCTAAAAGCGCAGCCCTGACCCGGATCAAAACGCTCGATGGAGCGAATCAAGCCAATGTAACCAATTTGCTCAAGATCCTCATACGGCTCAGCGCACTGGTGGCTTACTCTATGAGCAATTTTACGAACCAAACCAGCATTGAGCCGAACTAACTGATTGCGAAGCCTGACCGAACGATCCTGTTTATACTGCATGAGTAATTCCATGCCACGGGAGCGAAGTTGTGCCGATTTTGAAGAAGCCATATTGAATGCAAGAATGATTGCGTTGAAGCGGTGCTGCGGGAATTAAATTCATTCTCGAGAAGTGGCCTTTAGCTCACCATCGTTGAAACACGGTAGTCCCTAGAAATGCTGCTAGTGTGCTTAAGCGGATACACGCATAGCAATCGAAATGGCACAGCCTTTTAGTCGTTCAAAAACCTTCTTAAGTCAGTGCTTCTAGGCACTTAAACCCGTATATATCCTGAATAGATCCAGTTAGTAATCAATTTGTTTTTTTGCGAACAGGTAAGTTCCCTTTCCAGCTAAAAACGCTCATTTTTCAACTCGAACTTCTACGGGAATTTGCAACTTTTTTAGATGACCTGCACTGCTTCTCTGTCGTTCTTTGTCTAACGAGATTTGACGGAGGAAGAAATCCGTAATCGCGCCCTCTAGCAAAGCGTGAGCAGATTCACTACACTTTTAGTTGTAGATAGCTCAGCGAGTGAGTCATTTCCCTCGCCTGCGATGTCATAGTTTCTATAGTGTTTTTAGGCTTATTCAAAATGAGCAATACCAGTAATTTTCGTCAAGCCATCCGAGATGCCCAAGGGCAGGCACTGGTTGGCCCCAATGTCATCGCCAATGCGCTGCCTTTTGTCGGCGGCGGGCTGATGCTAACAGCAGCTGGAACCTTTGGCGGGCTCAACGTGCTGCGCACGAATCCTGGCCTCTTCATGCCGACCTTTTTCGCGGCTATGATCGCCCAACTAGCGCTGTTTTTCGTTGCGCGTGGCGTGGCCATGAAGGGCAATAACGCCACGGCGTTGCCGCTACTAGCAACTTACGGACTACTGTCAGGCTATACGCTCAGCGGTTTGGTGTCAGTCGCTTTGCAAAGTAGCGGCGTTGGCATTCAAGGCGTCGGCTTTGCAGCCCTAGCTTGCGGTCTGACATTCATTGCCGCTCGGCCCATAGGCTCTAATTTGTCTGAAGAAGATGGATTTGCCCTAACGAAGACTATTCAGCTCGGGCTAATCGCACTGCTAGTGGTGATTGTCGGTCAGTTTGCGCTGAGCTTCTTCGGCATCTATGCCCCCAATTTCATTGAAATTGCGATTTCGGCCATTGGAGTTTTGCTCTTTGTCGGCGCTGCGGTAGTAGATTTTTTCGTTTTACCTCGCACCTACACCGATGATCAAGCTCTCCCGGCAGCCCTATCGATGTACTTAACCTACATCAACCTATTTGTGTTTATTTTGCGGCTGCTCATTGCAATGAACAGCCGCGACTAGCGCAATGAGCATGACTAGGACGACTAGATTGCTAGACTGAATCGCTGAGGCGATACCATAAGGGGGGAGATTGAACATACATTCAATTTCCCCTTTTTAATTTGTGGATTTCTATTAGCTTATGTTCGATACCCCGGCTCTCAAGCGCGAACTCGAATTGCTGTCTGAACGCCTGGGCAAAGCTCAGGAGTATCTTTGACTTGCCTGCACTCAATGCCAAAATTAGCGACCTAGAGCAGCTATCGGCGCAGCCTGACTTTTGGAACGATCAAGATAGCGCCCAAAAGCAGCTTCAAGAATTAAATGACTATAAATCTAACCTCGCGCAGGTACGGGGCTGGATGGCAAGTTTAGAAGACGCTGAAGCGATTTTAGAATTGTTGGTAATAGAGCAAGACGAGGCGCTGCTGTTAGAAGCCCAAACCAACGTAATGCAGCTAACCCGTGAGCTAGATCAGTGGGAATTGCAGCAGTTGCTATCGGGCCCTTATGACAAAGAGGGAGCAGTGGTGACGATCAATGCCGGGGCAGGGGGCACTGATGCTCAAGATTGGGCCGAAATGCTATTGCGCATGTATAGCCGCTGGAGTGAGCAACAGGGCTATCGCTTTAGCCTGCTAGAGAAGTCTGAGGGCGATGAGGCGGGGCTAAAATCGGCCACGATAGAAATTGAGGGGCGCTATGCCTACGGTTATCTTAAGGGTGAAAAAGGAACGCATCGGCTGGTGCGAATTTCACCGTTTAATGCCAATGGCAAGCGCCAGACGAGTTTTGCGGGCATTGAGGTAATGCCGATTTTGGATAAAGACGTAGTGCTTGATATTCCGGATAAAGACCTGGAGGTGAAGACCTCTAGATCCGGGGGTGCGGGCGGACAAAATGTGAATAAAGTGGAGACAGCGGTGCGGATTACGCATTTGCCGACGGGCGTTTCGGTGCGCTGCACGCAGGAGCGATCGCAGCTAAAAAACAAAGATAAAGCAATGGCGTTACTTAAGTCGAAGCTGCTGGTCATTGCCCAGGAGCAGCGAACTCAAGAAATTGCCGACATTCGCGGTGACATGGTAGAGGCCGCTTGGGGCAACCAAATTCGTAACTATGTGTTTCATCCGTATCAGATGGTAAAAGATCTGCGCACCCAGGTAGAAACCACTGCCGTATCAGATGTGATGGATGGAGCTTTAGATGCCTTTACCCAGGCGTATTTGCGTCAGGAAAATCAGCTCGTCGCAGACAGCGCCCTCGAGTGAACTGGTCGGAGTGAATTGGCTGGAGTGAATTAAGTTACAGGAAGTGATTTTTTTGCAGCGATCATTCGCGAGATCTGTCATGCTGGCATTAACAAATGTTGTTAATCGCTCAATTGTTATGAGTACCGATCCAACCACAATGACCGCAGCGAAAACGAATCCGTCGGCTGTGGATGAGCCACCTCCTAGCTTTGTCAAGCTAGCCATGCGCAACATGGTCAAAAAAGGCGGGAAGTCACTCTATCATTTCTTTCTGTCTTCTGTGGCAATGCTGACCTTATTGGTGGGCTTAGCCTATCTGACGCGGTAAAGATTGAAGACAGCGACCAGAGAAGCTATGAGGGAACGGGTTATGCCTACGGTCGAGACTAAGATCATACAAGTGGAGGTTTTTGTCGATGGAGGCGCGATCGCCCAGGTCAGCATTCCCCCCAAGCATTACCAAACTTGGCTCACCACTTGGCTGCGCGAACTAGCCCCGCAAACTTCGCCCATCGGTGCGTACGAAGTTAGCCTACGCCTTACTGACGACGCCGAAATTCAGCAGCTCAACAGCGACTATCGCCAGCAGCCCACCCCTACCGACGTGCTTTCTTTTGCCGCCTTAGAAACCGATATGCCCGGTATGGAAGCCTTGCTTCAAGCGCAGCCACTAGCACTCGGTGATATTATCATTTCTATCGAAACTGCCGCTCGTCAGGCGCTGACCAACGGCCACACACTGTCACAAGAAGTCGCATGGCTAGCAGCCCACGGCTTGCTTCACCTGCTAGGGTGGGATCATCCTGACGACAATAGCCTGACCCAAATGCTGGAGAAGCAAACTCAGCTACTCAACTTGATCACAATTCCATCAGCTTAAGCGGCGATGCAGGTATCCAAATTGGGTAATGTTTAGAATCAAGTCGGCTTTTAGCGGTCGTTTCTAGTCTTATCGAGAAGCCAACAGGCAGAATCTGCGTATGTTTTCCCCTAATGGCCCGTCTTCTCATGACAGTCCCACCGCCGCCGATCCAGTCACCCGGACTTTAATCCAAAAACCTTCTACTGAAAGACACTCTTGGCAAGTCGCCCCTAACCTTTTGGTCAGCTTCAAATATGCTGGAGCCGGGATCGCTTACGTCTTCCAAACCCAGCGCAATTTCAAAGTTCATACTGGCATTGGCGTACTCGCCTTAATGCTTTGCTGGGCATTAAACGTCACAACCGTTGAAATCGCTATCATCTGCCTCACCATTGGCGCAGTGCTTGTCATGGAAATCTTAAACACCGCTTTAGAAGCACTGGTTGATCTGACCGTCGGTCAGACCTATCACGAACTTGCCAAAGTCGCTAAAGACTGCGCCGCAGGCGCAGTCTTAATGGCCGCGATCATCGCCCTCTTAATCGCAGCCCTAATTTTTGTGCCGCCTCTCTGGGATAATTTGAATATCTACTGGCTCTAATGGATCTAGAGTCCTACCTTCAGCCACTCAAGCCGCCCCGCCTGCCCCTATGATCCTAGTCATCGATAACTACGACAGCTTTACCTACAACCTTGTGCAATACCTCGGTGAGTTGGGCCACACCCTAGCCGTTGCCCGCGAAATCGAAGTTGTCCGCAACGATCAGATCACGCTGTCAGAAATTAAAACCAAAAATCCTGCTGGGATCGTCATTTCCCCCGGCCCCGGCACCCCAAACGACGCTGGCATTTCACTGCAAATCATCGAAGCGCTAGGGCCACAAATTCCTATCCTCGGCGTTTGCTTAGGGCATCAAAGCATTGGCCAAGTGTATGGTGGCAACGTGATTGCCGCCAAGGAGCTAATGCATGGCAAAACCTCGCCCGTACATCACAACAATACGGGTGTTTTTGCGGGCCTTGCCGATCCCCTCACAGCAACCCGCTATCACAGTCTTGTGATAGAAAGGGAAACCTGCCCAGACGTATTAGAAATTACGGCTTGGGTTGATGACGGCACGATTATGGGCGTTCGCCACCGCACTTATCCCCATATTCAAGGTGTACAGTTTCATCCCGAGAGTGTGCTGACCGAATCGGGCAAAGCCTTGCTAAAAAACTTTTTGCTCGGGATCGCATAGGCTTTTCCATAGAGTTTCTTAGTAAATTTTTGTGATCGACACAGAAATCTCAACAATCCGCCCGCAAGAACTGGCCTATGTTAGCTGGGCTAAATGACACGCCATACGGCACCATAGATTAAACCTACGGAAAAGTTGATTAATCCAAAACATTATGAAACGGCGACACCTCCTGAAATACGCTAGTGCAACATTTGTCAGTACCTTGGGATTGGGACTTGCAGCGAGTTACCAAGCCTTTCACGCTCAAGAAACCAAGCAAAGTGGTTCCTTGACAATCAAAGCCCTCGGACACACCGCTTTTCTCTTTACAGGTGGCGGTCAGCGCGTTTTGGTCAACCCGTTTAAGGCCGTCGGCTGTACAGCTGGCTATAGAGAACCAGCTCCGACAGCTGATTTAGTGTTGCTCAGCAGCCGCCTGTTTGATGAAGGTTTTCTCACAGCGGGCTACGCTAATGTCGAGGTGTTAGATAAGCCCGGTGACTACAGTGTCAAGGGGCTAGCGGTGCAAGGCGTTAGTATGCCGCATGATCGGCTCAATGGCAGGCGCTTTGGGACTAATGTCGCTTGGGTTTGGCAGCAAGCAGGTATCAAGGTAGTGCATTTAGGCGGTGCAGCGGCCCCAATTTCGGTAGAAGATAGGATTCTGATTGGTAGGCCGGATGTACTGCTAGTGCCCGTAGGCGGTGGCCCTAAGGCTTATACACCTGAAGAAGCCGTAGCGGCAGTTAGAAGCCTTAATCCTAAAATTGTGGTACCTACCCATTACCGCACTCAGGCCGCTGATGCGACTACCTGCGAGATTGTTGGGGTCAATGAGTTTCTGAGCCTGATGGCTGGTACGCCCATAACGCAAGGCGATGATACCTTAAGCCTAAGTGCGAGCAGCCTGCCGACTAGCGGGATGCGAATTGAAGTTTTAAGCTATGCTTTTTAAGTTGCATTTGTTAACAAATTAGCTGTTAACAACTAGCTGTCAGCGAAATAATCCAAGCAAGCTTAAAAAGACTTATGCAAAGTGAGTATCATCAGCGTCGCCAAGCTGTGTTGGAGGCATTGGGCCAGAGTACAGCAATTTTTTGCAGCGCGCCGATGGCCGTGATGCACAACGATGTGGATTACTTATTTCGTCAGGATAGTGATTTCTTCTATTTGACAGGATTTGACGAGCCGAATGCGGTGGCGGTGCTGTCTCAAACCCACGATGAGCATAAGTTTGTGCTGTTTGTGCAGCCTAAGGACAAAAAGAAAGAGATTTGGAATGGCTATGTTACCGGAGTCGAAGCGGCCAAAGAACGCTATGGGGCCGATCACGTCTATCCGATTGAAGAACTTGGCACCAAGCTGACTGAGTATGTGATGAAAGCGCCTAGGCTGTACTATCACTTTGGCCGCGATCAGGCTTTTAACAATCGCATCATCGGCTTATGGCAGCATTTGTTGCGCAAGAAAACTAAAAAAGGAAAAGGCCCGGTTGCGATTGAAGATTCTAAGCTATTGCTGCAGCAGTTTCGGCGGGTGAAGAGTGAAGGTGAGCTAGCTAAAATTCGGCGGGCGATCGCCATTAGCGCCGAAGCTCATAACACTGTGCGTGAAATGATTCGCCCCGGCGTTTATGAATACGAAATTCAAGCAAAAATGGAACACATCTTTCGCCGGGAAGGGGCGATGGGGCCAGCCTATCCCTCAATTGTAGCGACAGGTGAAAATGCCTGCATTTTGCACTACATCGAAAATAATCAGATGCTGAAAGATGGCGATTTGCTCTTGATTGATGCGGGCTGCGCCTACGATTATTACAACGCCGACATTACGAGAACTTGGCCGGTAGGTAATCGGCTTTCCACAGAGCAGCGTATTTTATACGATTTGGTCTTGCAGGCGCAGCTAGCCGCGATTGAGAAGGTGCAGGCCAATCTTCCGTTTAATGCCTTTCACGATGCCGCAACGCGCACAATCACAGCTGGCTTGGTAGATCTAGGTTTGCTTGTAGGTGACGTGGATACGCTGATCAAAGAAAAAAAACACAAAGCCTTTTTTATGCATGGCACCGGTCACTTTTTGGGGCTAGATGTCCACGATGCTGGACTTTTGCGCAATCCTGATAAAACTTGGCAGTTGTTTGCACCGGGCAACGTAGTGACTGTCGAACCGGGCATTTACATTTCGCCCGATTACGAACCCGAAGAAGGTCAGCCTCAAGTAGATGAGCGCTGGCGCGGCATTGGCATCCGTATAGAAGACGATGTTTTAGTCACTGAAACGGGGCATGAAGTGCTGACCGCCGCCGTACCGAAAGTTCTGGATGTGTAGCAGATTGAGCTATTTGTATTAGCACTCATACCAGCAGGTATCAGAAAAAGCGCTGAACTTAATGGCCTGATGTGATCAAATTGACGAGTGTCTGAGTAAATTTATGCAGCGATCGCAATTTACTGTGAAGCTGTCATAAATTCAATCGACAGATTTGAGGGGGAGTATAAAGAGACTTTATAAAGTTGTTGTTTAGACAGTCTTG
>JBGTNW010000185.1:0-2676 GCA_041742865.1 Phormidesmis sp. | reverse complement strand
TGCTGCTGATAGGGCTTGAGCAAGTCTAAATACGTCACATTAGCAGCGACAGCCCAGTCGCTCAAGCGCTGACGAGCCACGAGTTCGTAGTCACGCGGCCCCGGCAGTTCGCGCTTTAAGGGAGAAAGCACAAGTACAAATTGAGCCCCGTTAGCGATCGCCTGTTGATAGATAGCGTCAATCGCTTCGAGGTTTTTGCCCACGCGATCGCCCCCTTCTGCCTCAATTTCTTTGAGCCCTGGAATTGGCTTAGGCTGGGCATAGCGGCTGAGCACTTCGGAAATAGCAGACACAGGTTTACGGTCGGGGTAGCTAGTAGAGCGGCCTACCTGCAGCGCTGTTGGCTGTGTGCCAAAGAGATCATCGGTGTTGAGTAGCAGCACCAGCACGGTTGCCCCAAACGTACCGTACCTATCTAAATAGGCTTTTTGATTGCGTGGGCCCCAAGAATTGGCCGACACGTTCAGCGCTTCTACCTGCTGATAGTCCGGGGATAAATTAGCCTGTAGCTGCTGAGCAATCCGCACCGACAGAATATTACTTTGATCTGTCCACCAGCTGCCGTTAGCCAGCGAATCACCGAGTAGCAGCAACCGCAGCGTATTCGCTAGCGGGAGAGGCGCGATCGCCTCAGCCCGCATAGAATAATCATTAATGCGAATTGAATTGCCATAGCGACGCACGCTCTGATTGGGCGCTAGCAAATAACCAATGTGCTCATCGCCGATATAGAGTGGCGGGTTGCCAAAGCCAAAGCCGATTCTTAAGCTGAGTTCAATTAGGAACAAAAGTAGTAATAAAGCCAGTGCACTAGCGCTTAACAGCATCTCTATCTTCATTGCCATTCACCCTTACGCATACCCCGTAGATAATAAGGTGAAACCGCAATGGAGACGACACGATGGTCGATATTTTGTATCCGCTACATATGGCTGTGCAGGTCAGCGACCTGGCTCAGGCTGAAGCTTTCTACTCGGAGGCGATGGGTCTCAAAAAGGTGGCGCGATCGCTCGCGTTTCCAGGCGCTTGGTACCAAGTTGGCGACTTTCAGCTTCACTTAATTGTCAGCGACTGGGCCAGCCAACCTGCCCGCGAAGAAAAATGGGGCAGACATCCACACATCGCTTTTGCCGTTCACGACTTAGATCGTGCCAAACAGAGCTTAACCGAGCGCCAAGTCCCTTTTCAGATGAGTTCATCCGGCAGAGCCGCGCTGTTTGTCAAAGATCCCGATGGCAATGTTGTTGAGCTTTTGCAAGTAGATAAAATGGAGCCATAGGTTCAATAGAGCAAGATTTAGCAGCCTTTTTAAGGCCATCGACCAAAGTTATTTTTGATAAAAGCCTGGGCTTACTGATAAGGCGTAGCCACTGCTTGCAAACAGCATATTCACTGAGCACATAACCACATGAGCGCCATTAGCCCGCTGACTTTGGCCAGCTACATTCCTTCTGTCAAACCTCGGATGCTCGTCGTCGATGACGAACCTGACAATTTAGATTTGCTCTATCGCACCTTTCGCCGCGAATTTAAGGTGCTGCGAGCAGAAAGCGGCACAGAGGCGCTCAAGGTACTGGCCAATGAAGGTGAAGTTGCCGTCATCATCTCTGACCAAAGAATGCCGGAGATGAAAGGCACCGAGTTTTTGAGCAAAACCGTGCCTGAGTTTCCAGATACAGTGCGCATTATTCTCACCGGATTTACCGACGTAGAAGATCTAGTCGATGCGATTAATGCAGGCCAAGTCTATCGCTACATCACCAAACCGTGGGATCCGGATGAGCTAAAGCATGTTGTTACCCGCGCTTCAGAAACCTATGAGCTGATTAAGCAGCAAAATGAGGCGCTACACCTAGCTGAAAAACAATCTAAGCTGATGGTCACCGTCGGTCAGCCGGCGGCCCAGAAAATGCCCCTCCCTGAACTGCTGCACTTTCTCGCCAAAGGGTTTGGCTCAATCTTGGCAGCTGATGCATGCACGCTTTTACTGTCAGCAGATTTGATCATAGGCTGCTATGGCCGAGCCGATGCAGGCGCAGTGGCTGCGAATGAATTGGTACAAGCAGCGATCGCTACTCAAACCGTCCAATCTGCCGTTCAAATTCAAGCTGACGAAGCCCGAGCCCGAGATCCGCTGTACGCAGGCATCACCCAGTGCCATGCTGTCATGCCCATTGTGTACCAAGGTGAAGTGCTCGCTACCTTATCTCTGCAATGGAACACAGACTACGCTACCATCGGCGATGTTACTCAAATGCTAACCCTAATTGCCCCCCAAATTTCTCTGTGCCTCAAAGCGGCTATTTGATAAAACCGCAGCCCTGATATTGATTCCGAAAAACGGCTTTAGAACCCAATGATCTAAAGCCGTTTTTGTCATGGCATGATGAGCCGAGGCGCAAACAAGATCATTCAAATTGCAGAATTAGCAGAATTAATGGACACTTCTTCACTGACCTCATCGACTCAACCTGATGCAGCGCGAATTCGGCAGCTATTTGATCAAATTGCGCCTCAGTACGATCAGATGAATCAGGCGATGAGCTTGGGACTGCATCGGGTGTGGAAACAAATGGCGGTGCGCTGGAGCGGGGCTAAAGCCGGGATGCGATGCTTGGATCTGTGCTGTGGGAGTGGTGATTTGGCTTTATTGCTCGCGCGTCAGGTGGGGCCTAC
>JBGTNW010000184.1:0-8710 GCA_041742865.1 Phormidesmis sp. | reverse complement strand
GAGTCGTTTTGGGCGAGAGGCTATGCAGTTTCGACGGTAGGATTTGAATTGGAGGTCGTGAAGCGCTACATCCGAGAGCAGGATACGAGTGATAGAAGCGGCCAATTCTAGACGGCGCAGTCACTGATTGATTATGGTCAGAGACTCTCGGTGGGGCATCCGCCTTTGAGGCGGTCACACTCATCAAGCCACCGGCTTCGCCGGGGGTGTCTGACTCCTCAAAGCTTACCGCTTCAATCCATCCATGAAAACTGAGTATTTATGCTCATTGCGCAACTGGGATGCACTCGAGCGATGTGATTGACATGGCTCAATCTGAACTACTTGGCCGTATAGGCGAGATCCTGAGCTGACAGGATCTTCGCAATTCACAGAAAAGCGGCACAGAAAAAGCCATGCAGCATCATGTCACGTTAGGGAGCCAACAGCTCACCACCATACCCATGCGGATTGAGCGTTGGCCCAGGCAGAGGGGATACAACAGGTAGAGGTCTCGACTGTAGATCAAGTCGGTCAAAGTCCTGGGTGAAATCGCGCAATGCTGGCACGCGAAAACGCTGGTCAAAATCCCGTGGTAGTGAGGGTATGGACAGAGTACGAACCGGGATCTGTAAACGTAACCCATTCGAGCGCCAGGCCGAATTCGTCGCAGCGGCTGGGGGAGCAACAACCAATCGGTAGCGGCCCGATGGTGCGTTAGAGGGCACGTCGGCAATCATCCGTGTGGGTGACCAGCTCACCGTTTGCATAGAGTACTCTCCGCCAGACTCCGAGACAAGACGCGCGCTGACAGCGTTAGCATTGATGCCAAACAGGCCGTCGAAAGCAACCCTCTGACCGGCATTAACTGTTGGATATTCCTCGGAGGGGAAGCCGGTAACCCGCAGGGTGTCGAGACGTGGCGTGAACGCACGGGAGACATCTCGCCATTCCATGACAGCGACTTGGCTTGTCGGCGACAGCAGGCCCGCCCGGATTCGCAGACCAGAATCAGTCCCATCCCACCAGCGCAGGGAGAGATGCCCCTCCTCCTTTAGGTACCGGGAGCCTCCCAGTTTGCCATCGACAGGATCGACCACACCCAGCCGGAACATATGGCCATCATCAGCCGTTCCGGCGGGCCAGGCGATGCGATCGCTTCTGTCGTCAATCTTGCGAATATCGCGCAGGGAACCGTCAGCATTGGTCATCACGTGCCAAACAGCAATCCCCGTATCTGCTACGCCATTATCCCGGTAGTTAGGACAAAGATCCCTCAGAAAGCCACTTCCTGAACATTTTGGGAACTGGGTGCGGTACTGGGCCATAAAATACTCGTTCAGGCCACGGGATGGATCGAAGAACACAATGGGCCGCGCCGATTCCACACCGGTATCGTCGTGACCAGCAGCCTGCATCAGCTCAATGCCGCCACCCTGGGATCCGGTTGGCCCGATGGCAACAAAGCGCGGACGCACCCAACCAAATTTGGCGAGATGCCACGGATCCAAATCCCAGAAGGAATCTTCTCCAGCCATCGCCGCCATAATTGAGTTTCGAGAGTTGAGCTGAAAACCTGGGCCGTAGATATCGGTGCCACCCCACACATGCAAAAGCTCATGGATAAGACCGGCTCGGGTTGTGTCTTTGGCGACAAGACCCACTGATGTCGCGATACGCTTACCGCGCGCCGTGACATCCCCAGAGCCACCCATTTGACCTCCAATCCCCGGATCGGCACCAAAGCGCAGAACAACCAGTTCCGACGAGTCAACTCGACCGTCGCCGTTGGCATCAAATTGGTCGAAACGAATGAACCGACTGGCCAGCTTCAAGACGCGCGATCGAATGTTGATTTCATCATCTTTAACCCCATCGCCATCGAGATCGTAAACATCGAGCGAAAAGCCGTGGCGACGCTGAAAGAGTTCCGGCGACCACCGGATGGTCGTCCCGCTGTCTAAGCGCTGAGACTGACGATGGAAAGCCCGCCAGGCATCATCTAGTTTTTGGGAGCGGTCGAAGGGTAGCGGGTCTCTCACTACCGGCGTTAGGGTTGTCTTCCAGGTAAAGCGTCCACGGCTTAGAGATCTCACCCCAGCTTCAAGACTAAGCGGATCAGTGCTTGTGGCAAACCGAGTATATCTAGCGAAGTCCCCACGTCCGAAATGGACATCGGCAAAATCGAGGGGTACGATTACCAGATTGCTTGTAAAACGGGCGTTGGCACGCTGGAGTGCGCCCGCTGGACGAGTGCCACGTTCGGAAGGCATCAGGGGCCGCCAGTTTCCGAAAGCTATTTGCTGGAGATTGGCCGCGTGGGAGAGTTGGTGAATATCATCCGCCGCCGGGGGCAGCATAAAGCCTTCGATGCGATAGGTGCGATAGTCCCCGTTAGCAATGGTATCGGTACGGTTCCCAACCGCTTGATTGAGGGGCAGCGCCAGCCGTGGATCGGTGGTTGCAAAGTTGTCCCTGCGCGTAGCGCTCCACAGATTGACCAGTGGCCGAGTGCCCGCCTTCGGCTCAGCATAAAGGTATCCCTCTAGGCGAAAACGAGTGTAGCCGTCGCCGCTGGTTCGGCTTGTCCAAGCCGGGTTGCTGGTGAGAAAGTTGTCGTTCCGCTCGCTATTCCAAAAGCTGTAGAGGGGGACAGTATCGGGGGGCTGAGGAAAATCGGCGCTGAGTACAGACCCGTCAATACGGATGAGTCGATAATCTGGGCTCCGTCGAGTCCCAATGGTGCCAGCCCAGGCTGGATCGGTCGTTGTGAAGTGATCGCCACGGCTTGGACTATAGAAGGTGTAGAGAGCAGCGTAATGAGAGGGTGACGCGGGTGATTGAGAAAAAGCTCCCTCTACGCAAATTAGCACAGTGGTTCCGGCGAGGATAGCAGCAGTTAAGTAACGAACTAAGCCTTGTCTCCGGTGCTGGGTGAGTGGAAAAATCACATTGCGACCAATCAAGGACGCTCTCATTCGTCGCTTCCGAAGCACAGCGACGATTAGCTGTTTAAAAGCCTGAATAAACTGATTTTTGTGAATAGACGGTGCCTTGGCGTTATTTGTTAAAGCAATGAGCCAGTTTGAAGCTGATGCTTGCGCTTGATGGAAGAAGCGGCTTATTTTTGCCTTGTACAGTAGGAACATAGTGACTCTTTAGGGTTACTGAGTAGACGGTGGTATATTGCTGCTTAATTGACAAAAGTTAGTCAGGTTCATAGCGAAAGGTGAGAATTTTGAAATCGAGATAATCAGTGCGCTGTCGATGGAGCCTGCGAGAAGCTATCAGGTAATCGCGATCGATTACCAAAAACCGGACGCGACGAATCAAGATCCAACCGTTTTCCACGGCAGATTTGACTCACTGAGTGACCATGCGAAAATAACTGTTGCCGCGAAACCAATGGGTATCGACTCATTGCCGTCGCCGTGACCCAACGACTGCAATGCCCTGTGCCATTACGTAGAGTGTTGCTACTGCGAGGATGAAACCAAGCCTTGAGATGTCGAAAACCGAGTGAGTGCTGGACTGGCGAAGGTTCCAGCCATTATCTTGGCCATCCTCAAGTGCACTGCCTAGACTCTCGACGACTGATGGTCAATATTAGGCTAGCGATCGCAGCAGTTGATACAAGGCATTGCACGATTTTCAGACTTCAATAAACAAAGTGGATACGTCATTTACTGAGCTCGAGATCACCGCCAAATCTCTTCGAGATTAACCGGAAGGTTTGGCGACATCAGGCTTTGAGCCGTGACGTTCCCATATTGGCCTCGTTTATTGACATTGCCAGCCCCATAAAGTCGTGACTTACTGCGTCTGATCTTGAACATTAGGCCGTATAAAGTCGCATAAAGTCGTGAAATTTCGTATTCTACTGATGTAGAAACTGCTCTGCGCTTATTCGCTATGGATTCAGATGAGTTCGTTAAAGTTGCAAACTCGGTTGTACTAACGCAGCTAAATCGCCCCTTAAGCGATTTAGAGCGGCATGTACTGGAAGAGTCTCTGATGGGAAAAAGCTACAGAGATATGGCCGTAGGATGGTCTCCAAAAACCATCAAGGACGCCGGTTCAAGACTGTGGCAATGCTTGTCTCAAGCCTTAGAGGGCGATGTCAAAGTGAGTAAGGCGAACTTTCAAGGGGCGCTCATTCAGCTTACTCAGAACGGTCGGTATCAAAATCACGTAGCACCCCAGAAGCCAAGCGCAGAGGAACCAGGCGCGAAGGCACCGTTCCACCGCAAGCTGAGAGCACTCGCGGATGGGGCTGATTTAGTTCAAAATCCGTTTGGCGATCGCGGTCGAATTACCAATCCGGATCGTTTCTTTGACTGCGAGAGGCTACTCACCCCTGACAGTTTCTTGACGATCACCAAAAATCGTCTGAATATTTTGAAGTTCAATTTTTCCATCGTATCTTAATCGCTTGCATCACCCTGGCGTTTAGCTTAATCGCACAGCTACGGTATAA
Source organism: Phormidesmis sp. (assembly GCA_041742865.1). Lineage (GTDB taxonomy): Bacteria > Cyanobacteriota > Cyanobacteriia > Phormidesmidales > Phormidesmidaceae > Phormidesmis. Next base: position 4,254 of record JBGTNW010000184.1, on the reverse strand, counting down.
GAAGGCCGCTGAGATTTTTCGCGCTGGGTTTTAACAAGGCGAAATTCCGGGTCAATATATAGATTGTCTAACTGAGGTCTTGCTTTAGATATTTGCTGGTACTGCTTAGTCGCGACGCGATTCGTTCGTCGGGTGGGCATGGAAGCTTGCGGCTGAAGCTCAGGTGCCTTCTGATGTTTGGCGACAGCTCGGTTGAACCAGCTCTGAGCCGTTTCAGCATTGAAAGAGATAGAGCCAAAACGCAGCGCTTGTTGAATAGAGACATTTTGAATATCCCAATACGCTTGATTAGGTTGGCTGGGTGCTAGAGGATGATCGGGTTCACCCGTACCTTGAGTTTGAATAGAGTAGCTCTGCATAATCATTAAGTCATAACTGAGTAACCAGCGAGAAAGCCAACTGAGCAGCTGAGTCTTTCGTCCCGGCTTATATCGAGCCAAATTGGCATAGTAGCCGTTGTCATTAAAGATTTGGTATGACTCGTGATGCACTCGCCCTGGCAGGATGTCTTGAAAAGGGTTGGTAGACCAAACGGGAAACCAAACGCCTTTCAGCAGCGGAATCTGTTGACTCAGCTCAGGCGTAGGATTGCGTTTCTCTAGTTCGTTGAACAGTGGCATTAAAATCTCGTTAGCAAACCGAACCTTTTTAGCCATCGGCTCTGCGTCTCGCGCTTCCACCTGGTTCAGCAAGGTAGACTTTAAGCTGGAGGTCTCTGCGGCTGTAAGGGCGGCAGGTTCAAACGGGGTTTCCAATAAAGACAAATTCATGTTGAGTCTCTCAGTACAGGACAAAAGCTTGCGGAATAGACAGGGAGAAGGGGCATAGGTTAACCACAACTCACGAAAAAACCTACTATATGTTTAAGCGTAATACCTTACGCGCACCCTGCAGGGCAAACGTATACTCCCTTATTTTCTCAATAAGAACTATCAAAACAGTCCTTATTGAGAAAGACGGAGCTGATTTTTGACCCCTAAAACGCTAGAAGCCTCATTTAGTTCTTGCGGATTTTGTGGAGTCCACTGCTGAAGTGCAGCTTTGACACTTAGATGCTACTAATTTACTCCCTCTAGCCTATGCAAAGCCCTCACGGCAGCGCTTTTAGAGCCTATGTACCCTTTTAGTCAGGGTCGTTTTAGTCAAGGTCGTTGCCTACCCCGTTTTGAGTAGACTAGCTAACGCTGCTGGCGCGATCGCTCTAGAGTAGACCTCCACGTAGTGAGTGGACAGTATACAATGTTGCCAAATCACAGTCCGCCATTTAACAGTCCGCCATTTAATAGAAGATTACCGATGACAGAGGTTAGCACTCGCCTTTACTGGTTGTTCCAGTCACTCCTTGCTTTTATGCCCTATTTGCTGGCGGGTCTGTTCGCTGGCGCGATCGCCCTAGCAATAGGTGTTTTTCTCGCCCGCTTTCTTTTATGGGACTGGTTGCTACCGCTTGAAGAGTCATACTTGTTGACTCTCAAAGCGTGGGCTAATCCGACCCTAGACCGCTACATGACAGGTATAACTTGGCTGGCTCAGGGCGAAATTACCATTCCTATACTCATTGTGATCGGAGGAATTCTGGTTTACCGCAACGAAGCGGTTGCAGCCTTGGTCTTGGCGATCGCTCTGAGTGGTTCATGGCTACTGAACGGCATCTTCAAGTCTCTCTTTCGGCGAAAACGACCCGATCTGTGGGCATCTTCTAAACGCCCGATGGACTACAGTTATCCCAGCGGTCACGCCATGAGCGCAATTTCCTTCTATGGTCTGTTGGCGGCTAACCTGACACACTGTCTGAGTATTCCGTTAGGCATCACTGTCACCTTGGCAACTGGCTTAACCTTAGGTGTGGGCTTTAGCCGGGTATATTTGGGTGTGCATTGGCCGACAGATGTCTTAAGTGGATGGATTGCTGGCGGCATCTGGCTAGGGGCATGTCTGTACGGACTGATTCAGATTGGTGGGATTTGAACTGAGATTCATAGGTAATTAGGAAGAACGCTGTCGACTTTAAGGTAAAACCACTCTCTCAAGATCTTCAGATTGCTGTGTCAAACCTGGACTGCTGCTTTTGTCTGCAAACCTTGCGAGTAGCTCAGGCGTAGGCACGCAAATCCAAAGGGCTCTAGGAACCACTTCAACGGTAACTGGGGTAGTGCCCAAGTACTCTCCATCGGCATGAACCTCTAACGGTGGGTAGCTTCTAATCTCAATCTTAGAAGCTCGATAGGTCCTGAGCTGTTCAGGGGGCAGCCGTCCGCCCCGCATAGCTGTAAAGAAGTAGCGCAGATGATCCCATTTGGAGGGGTCATTAAAATAGATCACGTCTAGCTTGCCATCATTCATCTTTGCATCAGGCGCTAAGGCAAACTCTACCCCATAGCGAGGGCTGTTACAGACATTGACTTGCAACGTACGCAAACGACGCATCCGTCTGCCATCGAAGCGCAAGACCAAACGGTGCGGTCTAAACTGTAAAAAAGTTTTCATCCCTAAGAAGAGACTTTTGAGGGCAGCTAGATAATTTTTCTTGATGCCTTCTTTGACTTCATCTCCACAAGGAAAGAGTGAGGCTTCTAGACCCACGCCTACCACTTCCATGAAGTAATAATTGTTTGCCTTACCCATATCAAAACAACCCCGCTCACCCTCTGCTAGGGTCTGGATGGCTTGGGTTAAATCGTTGGGAATATTCAAGCTAGCCGCAATGTTATTGCGCGTTCCTAGCGGAATAATGCCTAGCATAGTTTGAGTATGCGCTAATCCACGGGCTACGGCTTCAATCGTGCCATCGCCTCCCGCTACAATGACAAGGTCAGCGCCCGCTTTGGCGGCAGCATCAGCGAGACCTTCACCATCTTCATCGGGGGTAGTTGTACAGATTTCAGCTTGAATGCCCTGAGTTTGCAAAGCATCTGTAAGGTCAGTTAATAACTGAGGGTTCTCGGCAGGTCCAGAAGTAGGATTGATGATGAGTCGGGTATTCATCTCTGTGGCTTTTCTATTGGGTTGAAGCTGAAGATGTTGTAAAGGAGTGGAGTTAAACGCTGATCATACACACTTGCTTCGCAAAAGGTCTACTGCCCGCTAGTTAAGTGATGTCCGCTACCCACATCTGCACTTTTGGGTGCGGCTCGCTTCGCCCACGGTGCACTGACCACCTCTAACATGACTTTGGCCTGCTGTAATTTCTTTGCTTATGTGCCGCCATGCACCTTTCCCTTACTGGACTTTAGCTTGCGCTCTCTAGCCGCTGTCCTACTTTCGGGGGCACTATAGATCGAAAGAACCCTTTGTATTTAACATTTGATAGGTACTTCATTTTTACGCAAGCCCCTGAGTGTTTTTTGCATCTATTTCCTGGCCGGGTTAATAACTTACCTGTCTATCTAAGTACATGCATATCTGCCACTCTACAGATAAAAAGTCACTATAGCTAGGTCACGATGAGAGTCAATCATCTGATAGTGATTGCCCGCCTTTGAGAAAAAACCCTTGAAAGCAAGCGAAGGACAATCGCCTATTAGGCTTATTTATCACGAAATCAGGAGCATATGAATAATCAGTCGATGCAGCCAAATGGCGAGACTATTGGCGTTTTTGACGACAGACAATCTGCGTTAAAAGTGCAAACGGCGATCGCATCATCGGGTATACCCACTCAAAAAATTTCAATTGACAATTCTCTTTCTGCCAACGACCTAGGCAGTGTTCAAACCCTCGAAAAAGCCAGAGGAACCACGACAGGTGGCAAAGCGGGTCTATTGGTAGGTGGCTTTTATGGAGGTGTCATAGGCATCATCACTAGCGTAATTGTCCCCTACTGGGTAGATGGCATCAGCCTCAACAGCCCTGCTAATAGGCTACTGCTCGCAGGTATCACCCTAGGGGGCGCAGCCATCGGTTTTGTTTATGGCAACCGAGCCCTGGCAATCCAGAAGCAAAAGCAAACAGAAAATCCCTCAGCCTCTACCTCCTTTCGCCTTGTTGTTAGTGGCTCTCAAGACGAGATTGCCCAGGCTCGTCGTGTTCTGCTGAATGAGATGAGTGCCTAACTCTCAGATATAACTCTCAAATATGTTTTATCACTCACTTGCCCCTGAGTTTCCAATCTTTGGGCGGGTGAGTTTTTAGGATTTTGAACTATCGTATTTGAGCGTAATAACATAGGTGGTTAAAAAATGTTGGAAAATTAACAAGGATAAAAAACGGCAAAGGCAAATTTAGGGCAACACTCGCAGTGCAAAATAGACCATC
>JBGTNW010000183.1:0-8050 GCA_041742865.1 Phormidesmis sp. | reverse complement strand
GCACTGCTGATTCTCATTGGCGGTGCCGCCTATCTCTGGATTGAGTGGCAGTACTATCAGCGCCCCGGCAATGACCTAGAGCTCAGTGTCTCCGACTGGTCATTTGACACCTACGACAGTACCCACTACGCGGTTTCACTTGACACTGTTTTTACCAACCGCACTCGCAACCTCGAAATTTTCATCCCCGAAGTCAAGGTGGAGTACGAACTGCTCTCTAGCGCCAGCTTAGAAGGCATCCAGGTTAAAACCCAACTGACCCCGCAACATGAAGACTTTCCGGCCCGCCCAGATAACTACTGGTTTGCCTATATCGTCAAAGTTGGTAAAGCCACCAAAGCTCACCTTACAGTCGATATTACCGGCGCTGATCTCAGCGGGCTTAAGTCACTTTGGCTACAGGTGCACTACATTACCTACGGGCCGGAAGGCCGTATTCCTAAAACTGGCCACCTGATAGTCCCGCTCAAATTCCCTAAGCCCGAAGCTGCGACCAACTGGCGTGAAAACAGCGTTGCCCATATCCTGCCTGTGCCGACCCATTTGCTCACGAACCTAGATAGCACCGTCGAAATCGTTAAGCACTACGTCAAGCCGATTGCCAAACCGGGCGATATTGTCACCATCGGCGAGACGCCCGTCGCCATTATGCAAAGCCGACTGCGGCATCCTAATACCGTTCGTCCCGGTTGGCTAGCCAAGCGACTTTGCTATTACTTTATGCCCACCTCTAGCTTAGCGACGGCTTGCGGAATGCAGACTCTTATAGATGTCTCTGGCCCTTGGCAGGTGGCCAGCGCCTTTGTGATCGGTGCAGTGGCCAAAATCTGCGGTAAACCCGGCATGTTTTATCAATTAGCGGGTGAGCAGGCCCGCCTAATTGACGACGTAACCGGCACCCTGCCGCCGTTTGATCAGTTTATTGTGCTTGGCCCGGCGCATTCTCAGCGCCTAGTCGATGAAATCTACCGTGAGACAGGGCTAAAAGCGGCCATTGTCGATGTCAACGATTTGAAAGCGGTTAAAATATTAGCAGCGACAGCCGGCACCGATCAGCAGTTGCTGACTCAAGCGCTCATTAATAACCCAGCGGGCAATGCCGATGAGCAGACCCCGGTTGTGTTAATTCGCCCTAAGGCTTAACGCGCCTTAACTCTGCTTCAACGTAGAAATTTTTGCTTTAATTCCTCCCGAACTCGCTATGACTCGCAACCACTCGTCAGATGACGGTCTTTTTATCCGCTCTATTCACTTGCGGGATCTAGATAATTTACGGGTGGCTGGGGCGACCGAAATTGCCTCTCACGATACCGATACGCCAGAAATCGCTGAATATATTCAAAAGCTGCGTCGCTGGTACGGGCCGATGAAAGCTCTGGCGCTGTTTCCTAATCCGCTACAGCACCTTTTTTCAGCCTTTGTCGCTGAAGCCGACGGTAATTTGCATGGCATGGTGCAGGTGTCGCCTTTTAACCGCACGTTGAGCACTTGGAAAGTGGATCGAATGCTGGTGAATTTGGCTAAAAAATCAGCTAAAGCTGCGCAGATAGCTTTAGATCAAGATGATCCGAGCGCCGGAGAGTTGGCTGATGATGGTTTGGCTGAGGGCGATCGCGACACCAACGGCAACAGCAAGCTACACCTAGGGCTAGATGTCGGTTCACTGCTCCTGCGCCACTGCTTTGAGCACATTCGAGAAGCCCAGTACTGGATTAGCGAAACCGATGTCAATGATAAATTTGGTCTGTCGCTGTATCGGCACAATGGCTTTCAGCCGCTAGCGAGGGCTACCTACTGGTCAATTCAGCCAGAGCAGCTCGAAGCGCTTTCCAATCACGATCCGGACTTGCCCAATTTATTGCCCGTGAGCAATGCTGATGCGCAGCTGATCTATCAGCTAGAGACGGTAGCGGTACCGCCGCTCGTGCGTCAGGTACTGGACTATCAAATTCAAGACTTTAAAACTACGCTTACTGGCAAGGCTAAAGACCGGCTCACCCGCTGGATAAATCACGAAGACACGGTATCGGCCTATGTGTTTGAGCCGCAGCGCAAGACGGCCATTGGCTTTTTTGAAATCAAAATTTGCCGAGACGGTAGCGCCGCCCATACCGCTAGGCTAACCGTGCATCCGGCCTATACGTGGCTATATCCGGAGCTGATGGCACAAATGGCAGGCGTTGTGCAAAAGTTTCCGAATCAGCCGCTGCAAATTATGTCTCTCGACTATCAAACTGAGCGGGAAGACTACCTCCGGCAGATTGGCGCACTCGAAATTGAGCATACGCTAATGATGTCGCGCTCAGTATGGCACAAGGTGCGCGAGTCTAAAGCGGGTGCTTTGGAAGGACTAAAGCTGCCTAGCGGTCTGAGCGGCTTGCAGCCGACTGGAACGCCCCTACCGGGCCAATTTTCTTCTCACGATGGCTTATCTTGGGATAGGTTGGCTTGGGATAGATTTTGGCTAGAAAATATGTCTAAGCTGTCGCTAGAAGGCCGAACCGGAGAAAATAAGTCAAAAGACGGCGATCCAGCCGCTGAATAAGGCTAAAAGTAGAGATTACAGCCAACAAGTAGTTGAAGAAGTAGTAGGACAAGTAGCGGGATTAAACAGCCAAGATGGTTTCGGCATTGGGGTTAGATTTGGGTGCAAAGCGAATTGGGGTGGCAGGGTGTGATCGCACTGGCCTCATCGCCACTGGCCTTACCACCTTGCACCGCACTAGCTTTGAAAGTATTCTTCTACCCCTGCGACAGCTGATTCAGGAACGATCAGTTGATATTTTGGTCGTCGGACTGCCGTACACTATGGACGGACAAATCGGCAGCCAAGCCAAAAAAATTCAAAAGCTAGCTAGCCGCCTGTCTGTCACACTAGATCTGCCCGTGGAGTTTGTGGATGAACGCCTGACTTCATTTGCCGCCGAACAGCTGCTGAAAGCATCAGATCCTGCTGCCATCAGCAAATCTGATCGTCACCGTCGCCGCCATCAACCTCATAACAAAAGCGGCCTCATTGACCGCAAAGCCGCCGCCATCATTCTCCAGCAGTGGCTAGACAGCCGGCCCACACCCACTCCTGCTGATCCTTAATTCCTACTTAATTTTTACTTCCGCTTTCCTACTTTCCCATCCTTTCTTCCCCCAGGAGATACCTTATGGTCTTCGACCCTAGCTCAATTGATGAACCCACTGAATACCCCGTTGTCACTCTCACCGACGAGGAGCGCCGACAGCTTCCCTGCTACGTCGAAAAGACAATGGATGTAGAGGGCGAAGAATTTTTGCTGCTGCTGCCAGTGAACTTGCCCATTGAGGTGTTTGTGTGGCAAAGCGCGGCGGAAGCGGGTATGGAAGATGACGAAGATGAAGGTGAGGTGCTCGTCGATGTTGAAGATGACGACATTGATGCGCTGTTTCCGTCGGCGCGGGCGGTGTTGGCTGAATTAGATCTTTTGCTAGAGCGCTCGGCCCATACGCTTACCGCTGCCGGAGATTTGCCGGAAGCGGATGAGGAAGACTGCTTTTCATTAGAAATTGATGAAGAGGGCAGCGAGCCGATGACGGAAGAATTTCAGCTCTTGGCGACGTTTTTTCATGAGGGTAGTCAGTACAGCCTCTGTACGCCGATTGAGCCGCTGATGTTTTTTGCCCGCAGAGAAGCCGATGGCAGCGTTGAGCTAGTAGAGCCTGAGGAGTTTCAAAAAATGCGATCGCAGCTAGAAGATAAGCTATTTGACGTTTTAGAGTAAAGTTTGAAACAGTGATTTTGGATGCAATTTCGATCACGGTGATTCTATGACGACTCTACGTAGCTAGTTATCTCAACAGGTAGCTATCTTTTTTATTGACATTATGCGTGCTTCAAAACGTCTTTTTTACATTGTGCTGCTAGCGTTGGCCGCTGGCGCAGCCACCCAAAGCTGGATGTGGTGGAGCTGGGCAACTGCTCCAGTGTTGGCAGAAGAGAGTACAAACGCAGAAGACAGCTTTGTTCAGATCCAAATTCCAGCAGGAACAGGGGCCACTCAAATTGGTTACGATTTGGAAGCGGCTGGTCTGATTCGCTCGACTACGGCTTGGAGGCTGTACAGCAGATGGAAAGCAAACGGCTCAGACGGCGGATTTCAGGCCGGAAGCTATCTAATTTCACCGAGTCAGAGCCTTGCTGAGATTGCGAGTACCATTTGGAATGGCGATGTGGTGCAGCTTAGCTTTACCATTCCCGAAGGCTGGAACCGTACTCAAATCGCTGAGCGATTTGCAGAAAGAGGGCTGACTACTGCCGCTGAGTTTTTAGCGGCGACGGAGCAGATTCCTTACGAGCGCTTTCCCTGGTTACCGCGAGACATTCCGCATGTAGAAGGCTTTTTGTACCCAGATACCTACCAAATTGACTCGGGTGACATCAGTGCTGAGGAGCTAGTGGATCTCATGCTTCAGCGCTTTGAGCAGGTGGCGCTGCCGGTGTATAACGATCAGCCTAGTGACTACAGCCTGCTAGAGTGGGTAACTTTATCTAGCATTGTGGAAAAAGAAGCTGTCGTCGTCGATGAGCGCGATCTGATTGCGAGTGTATTTGCGCGACGCTTGCAGGAAGGCATCACGTTAGGTTCTGATCCAACGGTGGAGTATGGGCTAGGAATCGTGCAAACCCCGGAGAATCCGCTGACGCTCGATCAGGTGCGAACGCCCAACGAATACAACACCTATATCAATGCCGGGCTAACGCCAACGCCGATTGCTAGCCCCGGATTGGCAAGTCTTGAGGCATCGCTCGATCCAGGCCCGACTGAGTTTTTGTATTTTGTGGCGCGCTATGATGGCACTCACGTTTTTAGCCGCACGCTCGCTGAACATGAAGAAGCTCAGGCGCAAATTCGCGATCGCATCGACGCCGAACCCATCCAGTAACTCAATTAACCCACCTAGCCAATCAAGATGACCTGGTTCAATTTACTACAGCCTGATTTAATTCTGGGCAAATCCGTTTTGGGGATTACACCGCAGGTGCTGTGCGATCGCAATCTCAAGGCCCTCGTGCTCGATGTCGATGAAACGATTATTCCGGTCGGCAAACAGCAGCTCGATCCAGAAGTCGCGGCTTGGGCCCAAGAGATTCAAAAAGTGGTGCCGCTCTCGCTGGTAAGCAATAACGTTGGCTACGCGCGGATTCGCACCATTGCCGAAGGTATGAACGTGCCGTTTATGGCCAGTGCCGGTAAGCCATCTCGCAAAAAGCTGCGCAAAGCAGCGACTGAAATGGCGGTGCCGTTTGAACACATTGCCATGGTGGGCGATCGCCTGTTTACTGACGTATTAGCGGGCAACCGCGTTGGCTTATTCACCATCTTGGTGCAGCCGATGCTAACACCCAACTCCAAAGACCCGAAAAATCTGCTGCGAAACGCCGAATTCTGGATTTCTCAGCAGCTAGGCGTGACCTTGACGGCCCTGCATTAACGCCCCATCTCCTCAAAAATAACCTCCGCTCCCAACGTTCTCTATGCCTCAGCGCCCTTCTGCCCCCGATAAACCTGCGCAGCGATTCAAAACCCTCGTCATCAAAATCGGCACCTCTAGCCTGACGCGACCAGACACCGGGCACTTGGCGCTAGCCACCATTGCCCGACTCGTCGAAACCCTCTGTCAGCTTCAGCAGATCGGACATAGCATTGTGCTGGTTTCTTCTGGGGCGGTGGGCGTTGGCTGCGCTCGGCTCGGCATTACTGAGCGGCCCAAAACGATATCGCTCAAGCAGGCGGTCGCTGCGGTTGGGCAAGGCCGCCTGATGCGGATATATGACGATTTTTTTTCATCGCTCAATCAGCCGATTGCTCAGGTACTGCTCACCCGCAGTGATTTGGCGCAGCGATCGCGCTATGTCAACAGCTACCGCACCTTCCGCCAACTGCTCCGCCTCGGCGTTATTCCCATCGTCAATGAAAACGATACGGTTGCGACTGATGAACTCAAATTTGGCGACAATGACACCCTCTCAGCCCTCGTGGCTAATTTGCTGGCCGCCGACTATTTGATTTTGCTGACCGATGTCGATCAGCTTTATTCCGCCGATCCAAGACAAAACCCAGACGCCGAACCAATTAGCCGAGTTCCCCGCCTCGATCAGCTCGAAGCAACTATTGGTGCGGCGGGTACAAGCTGGGGCACGGGCGGCATGAGCACCAAAATAGAAGCCGCTCGGATTGCCACCGCAGGCGGCACTCACACGGTGATTACTCAAGGCCAAACCCCCGAAAATATTCTCAAAATCGTTCAAGGCGAATCCATTGGCACCTTGTTTGAAGCGCAGGCCAAGCAGCCGACTGCCCGCAAGCGCTGGATTGCTGGGAACCTAGTTCCGGCTGGCAGGCTCTATCTAGATTCCGGCGCAGCTAAGGCAATTCGCGCAGATGGCAAGTCTTTATTACCCGCCGGCATTACCGAAGTTGAAGGCGAATTTATTGAGCAGGATGCGGTGCTGCTCTGTGATCCTAATGGCCAAGAAATTGCTAGAGGATTAGTCAATTACAGCGATCAAGATCTGCGTAAAATCTGCGGTCATCAGTCGGCGAATATTGCGCAGCTATTGGGCTATGAAGGCTCAGAAACCGTCATTCATCGGGATAATTTGGTATTGAGCCCTTAAACTGAGCCCTTACTCCTTGCTTCAAACTATCGCTTCAAACTATCTTTGTATAAGCGGCTAGCTGTCTGAAGCGGATACCTTCCGCGATGGGTTGGGGCTATCTTTTTGAGGTCATTTTCTTTAAGCTGTCAGTACTTCATCCCTTCAACGCGGCTATGCACAACGATTCTGGCGAGAACCCTACGATCCTGGTCACCGGCGGCGCAGGCTATATTGGCTCCCATGCCGTGCTAGCACTTGAGGCCGCAGGCTATCAAACGGTGATTTTGGATAGCTTAGAGTATGGCCACCCAGAACTGGCCGAGCAGCACCTTAGCGCTAAGCTGATTGTTGGCAATACGAGCGATCGCCCCCTTCTCGATCAGATTTTTAGCACCTACAACATCGCGGCTGTAATGCACTTTGCCGCCTATATTGCCGTCGGCGAGTCGGTCAGCGAACCGGCCAAGTACTACCGCAACAACGTCTATGGCACCCTGAATTTACTCGAAGCGATGATCACAGCCAACGTCAAGCGGCTAGTCTTTTCTTCAACTTGTGCCATTTACGGCCCGCCCAAAATCGTCCCGATTCCAGAAGATCATCCGCAAAACCCCATTAGCCCTTACGCTACTAGCAAGCTGATGGTAGAAAAAATGCTGCTCGATTTTCAAGTGGCTTACGGCTTGCAGTCCGTTTGCTTTCGCTATTTCAATGCCGCAGGTGCAGATCCGGCGGGCCGATTAGGCGAAGACCATTACCCTGAAACGCACTTAATTCCGCTGGTGTTGCTAGCGGCGCTGGGCCAGCGCGAATCGATTTCTATTTTTGGCAGCGATTACGACACCCGTGACGGCACATGCATTCGCGACTACATTCATGTTTCTGACTTAGCCGATGCTCACGTTAAGGGGGTGGAATATTTGCTGGCAGGGGGTGAAACGTCCTTTTTTAACTTGGGTAATGGCAGTGGTTTTACCGTTAAAGAGGTGATTGAAACCGCACGGCAGGTGACTGGCAAAGAGATTGTGGCCGTGATGTGCGATCGCCGCCCAGGCGATCCGCCCAGTTTGGTGGGTACCAGCGAAAGAGCCCAGCAAACCCTCAACTGGAAACCTGAATACCCCGATCTTGAAACCATCATTGCCCATGCTTGGCAGTGGCACCAAAAACGCCACGGCAAGTCAGCATAGTCTTACCGTGGCGCTTGATTTGACTTTGTGAGGACTTGCTTTCTGACCGCTTGAATCGCTTCAAGAGGCGGCCACTACCCCAATCGGGCAAGACACATTTACACCACCGAGCCCGCAGTAGCCACCTGGATTTTTAGCGAGATACTGCTGGTGATAGTCTTCAGCGTAGTAAAACTCAGGCACTGGCAAAATCTCAGTTGTGATTTGCCCATAGCCCGACTTACTCAAC
>JBGTNW010000182.1:0-10755 GCA_041742865.1 Phormidesmis sp. | reverse complement strand
CCGCCGATCCCAACTTGATCGTGAACCGCTCGATCTCAGTCAGGTCAACACCAGTGATAACCAATTCATTTGGATCGCTCTAATTGGCATTCTTCTCACCCTCACCAGCCTAATCTGGCTCAGCTAGCCGCTTTCCTTTTCCTCTAACCCCCCTTCTTCTTTCCCTTCATGGCCCCACAACTGCGTATCCACGTTCCCCCGCATCCCCTTGTCAAGCACTGGCTCAGCGTCTTACGCAGCGCATCTACGCCTTCTCCCGTCTTTCGCAGCGCTATGACCGAGTTGGGCCGCTGGCTGGCTTACGAAGCAGTTCGTGAGTGGCTACCGACGATTGAAATGGCGATTGAAACGCCGCTAACAACCTGCACGGGCACATTTGTCGATCCCGATGTGCCGATGGCGATTATTCCGATTTTGCGGGCTGGCTTAGCGTTAGTTGAAGGCATTCAAAGCGCTGTGCCCACCGGCAGCACCTATCACATTGGGCTAGCGCGCGATGAAGACACCCTCGAGCCGACTTGGTATCTCAATAAGCTGCCTACAGCCTTTGCCCCCAATACGCATGTGATTATCAGTGAGCCGATGCTGGCGACAGGCGGTACGATTATGGCAACGATGGCTGAGCTGATCGAGCGCGGCGCAGATCCGGCCTTGGTGCGTATTATTTCAGTTGTGGCGGCTCCTCCGGCGCTGCAAAAGCTGGCTGCTAGCCATCCGGCGTTGACTATTTATGCTGCCATGATTGATGAGGGATTAGATGAAAATGGCTTTATTGTGCCGGGGTTGGGCGATGCGGGCGATCGCACCTTCGGCACTTAGTCACCAATAGATATCACACGTATTACAGGCATTATTTCCAGAGGAACATTCCATGAGTCAGCACAACTTTGTCGGTGGGTTTGTCACCGGCGCTTTAGTCGGCGGGATCGTTGGGAGCGTTGTGGGCGTATTGGCCAGCAATCGACGGCACAATCTCAATGCCGACGACTTTACTCAGCTTTCTGAAGAAGAACGCCGTCAGCTAGAGACTGCCACCCCTGACGAACGCATGGAAATTGCGCGGCGCGGCCTAGAAGACAAAATCGCTCAGCTTAATACCGCCATTGAAGATGTGCGCGTGCAAATGGGCAGCATCAACCACACGCACCCCACGCATGATTTTTCTGAGCCATGAAAACTGAAACGCTACAAGAGCTGTTACATCAGGTAGAATACGAAAATCCTAGTAGAATACGAAAATCCTAGAACTGTAAAAACATGAGTGTCGTTGCCGCTGTATTAATTCAAGCCATTTCTAGATTTTTGCAAATCTATTCAGTGCTGCTGATCATTCGCATTTTGCTAACGTGGTTTCCGACCGTCGATTGGGGCAATCCGTTCTTTTCAACCCTGGCCCAATTAACCGATCCCTACCTCAATCTTTTTCGTTCAATTATTCCGCCGATCGGGGGCTTAGATCTATCGGCAATTTTGGCAATTTTAGCCTTAAACCTACTCTCAGGCTTAGTCGATGCGGCCAATAGTCAAATTACTGCACTTGCCTATGCTTCATACGGCTCGTTTTAAGCCACTAAATCTAATTAGACTGTAAAAGATAAATTAAAAGCCGAGCTGCGGATTAAACTCACTAGCTCGGCTTTTGTTTTTTCTCGCAAAGATAAAGGATTCAGCTAGATATGGCTAAGGGCGTCGCGCAAACTTGAGCGTTATGCCGCCCTTACTGCCCAAGCTGCCACCCGTGCCGATAAGACTGACTTTGCCTTCGGCGTTAATTTCGACAGAAAGCTCTACTTCGTTGAGCTGTAGGCCGGTTTGGGTGCTGGCCTGATCGAACAGATCGTTGATGATGGCAACCATGCTCTGCATTTGGGCTTTAACTTGGTCGGCAGGAATAGGGAGTCGATGGCGCTTCACCGTTGTCTCCGCTTCAAACACGCGGCGCGGCGGACCAAAGCCACCGCCGATATCGCCACCTGAGCGGCGACCTTCGATTTCTACCGTTTCTTCAACAACGTCTGTGTCGGCAACAATCCACAGCGTATTTTCATCGGTCATAGCAAATTCCTCACAGAATATTCTTTGAGTAGAAGATTCCCTGCTAAAAATAGTTGACGGCTCAAAAACAGCGCTGATAATCCAGCTTGCATTGTGCGTGCCTCAAGCCAAAGGCACGCTTTTTCGCCCCAAAATTTAGAGCAGTCGCTGCCGATGGTGAGCACAATCATCATCGATAGCTGGCCCCCTCTTGGAGAACTAACTATCAAGGCGGCTGTGGTCATAATGCCATAGCCACTGTGACTTTTAGCTTTTCTACTTTAGCGCTTTAGCAAGGTACTCAAAGCTGAAACTACAGCTCATTGCGATCGCTCGTCCCAATCACTGCAACCTTATGCCGGTAGATTAGCTCAGCGCCGTACCAACCGGTGATTGCTATCAAACTGGCAACAATTGCAGAAATAATGATTCCCACTGGTAAAATTGCACTTTCTCCGCTGTTCAAACGCAACAGCCAGTTAATTAGCGTTAGCCCCATCATTGCAATGTTGCCAATCATATGAATCCAGCCAGCGCGATGCCTTTTGACGCGGTTGATTTTGAGGAAATCGAGCATTCCACTTGCCGCCGCCGCTAGACCCGTCACAAAACCTGCCCCAATTAGCCAGATCGCCGCCCTTGCCCAAAAAACATCTTGCGTGAGTAAATAGCCTAAATCGGCTCCAAAAGCGCCGCTTAAAAAAGCAATCGGAAACGTTACCATCAAGGGATGCAGGGGGTGATTGGCGATCGCCACTGTGCTCGGCACACCGCTATCGCGATATTCAAGTTCGTTACTTTCAATAAACGGGGGAACACCTGAAGTTCTTGTCATGATTTTTCTCCTAATAAAGTGAATCGTAAAGTGAACGGTAAAAATTTCAGGTAGAAGGAATTTGTTCGATCTGACCTTTGGCTTGAATGATCAGTTTTCCGGGCTGAACGTCCAGTTGGCGAAACTGAAGAGATATTCCTGGGATGCTGAGATTTCGTAAATCCAACAGAGGCTTTAAATGATGGAGAATAGCGATCGCAAATTCCGCCGTTAGACCTTGGCCCTCAGCAGACAAAATCTCTAGCGAAATACGGTTTCCATTTTCTGGGCCATTTTCTGGGCCATTCTTCTGAAGAGATGGAATCACAGTGGCCAAGATTTTTTTCACTTCGTTTTTCTCTTTTAACAAAAAGTCAGCAGCGACCACTATTTTATGGTCACCCGGCAGCCGTACAGTAGCTTGCGCCTCTACGGTCATGAGCTGGCCCCCTATCGTCATGGTTAGACTGCGCAGTTGGTGTTGAATAGGCCCAGTATTCAGTGCGGTGTTGATATCAGCCTCAGTGAGAACAATGTGAGCGTCTGCCTGAGCAGGTTTGGCAAACTTAAATTTGCCAAAGAATGCACTCAGCGGGTTAATTTCCACTTGGTTAACGCTGATGTCTACCGCTTCTAACCTCAGGTTTTGGGAGGTTACAAGCCCTTTCCCTGATAAGTCAATAGAGTCAACTTTCCCCTGAATAAGCTTTCTGGGGTCAGTATCAATATCTACGGTGAGATCTTGCGCCTCCTCTAGCTGAGTCGCAACGCCTAGCTCAGCTGCCTTACTTAAGGCACTCAAAGCCGCTGCACCCACATCAGGGCTATCTGCCGTCACGATTATTTCCCCGCAGGTCTGTTTATCATCGACTTGATTTGAATAGATCTATTTCGTTATTTATTTCACTAAACCACCTCACTAAACCACTGAACGCTAGCAGCACTAAGGTCTCTAACGAATTAGAGTGGTGATACTGCAATCTGCACTTTATGTAGCCTTTCAGAAAATTACATCGGTCTGAAGATGCACACCCTGTAAACGTTAAATATTCTTATTATTCACAGTCGTGATTGTCCACAGGAGCTTCCTTCCTAAGAAAGAGGATAGTCAACTTAAGCGTAGTTACTATCTTGGGGTGTTCAAACAAAAGCAAAACTCTAAAGCATCTTCACCCCCGGCTGCAATGAAACTTAAGTCAATTGATCAGCAAGTTGTTGCAGTTATCGGAGCATCTAGTGGCATTGGACGAGAAAGTGCGCTGCAATTTGCCCGGCGAGGTGCAAAGCTAGCGGTGTCTGCTCGGAGCGAATCGGGCTTGGCATCGCTCGTGAGTGAAATCAAGGCGTTCGGCGGCGAGGCGATCGCCATTCCTGCCGATGTTGCTGTCCTTGAACAAGTGAAAAATGTTGCCGATAGGACAGTGGAGCACTACGGGCGTCTAGACACTTGGGTGCACGCAGCCGCAACTACTGTCATTGCGCCGTTTGAAAAAATAACGCCGGATGAGTTTAAGCGCATTATCGATGTAAATTTGATGGGGCAAGTTTATGGCGCACAGGTAGCTTTGCCTCACTTGAGACGCGAAGGGCAAGGGGCGCTCATTCATATCTCTTCGGTTGAGGCGAGGCGATCGCTCCCGCTTCAAAGCGCATACTCCGCTTCTAAACATGGCATCGAAGGATTTCTCGACTCTCTGCGGGTAGAGTTGCAGCACGAAGGCGTTCCGATTAGCGTCACCAATGTTATGCCCTCGGTGATTAATACCCCTTTCTACAACAAGGCTCGAACCAAAATAGGCGTTAAGCCAACTGGAATACCGCCTTACTACCAGCCTAGCTTGGTCGCTAAAGCCATTCTGCACGTTGCCGAACATCCCACCCGCGACATCATCGTCGGCGACGTGGGTCGAGTAATCGATCTCGTTCAAAAGCTCTCTCCCCAACTGGCAGATGCGCTTTTAGCCCTCATTGCCGTTGAAGGGCAGCGAACTACCACCCAAAAAGCTGAAAGCGATCCCAACAATCTATACGAGCCGATTGAGGGTTACAACAAAACCACCGGAGACTTTAGCGACAAAGCCATTCCCAGCTTTTCGGACTGGTTCGCTTTTCACCCAATGGCCAAAGCCGGAACCATCGCGGGAATAGGCGGGCTTGCTCTGGTGGCTGCTCGTGTATTGAAAGATATGAAATAGCCTTCGCAAATTTGGTCTACATCTTCAAAGTTAACCGTTCAGCAGGTACACAACATGGAATTCAAATTAGATAACAGCGACTCATCGGCTGAGCAGCCCGAAAATATAGCCGATACGGAGCGCATGGGCGCTTTGATCACAGGAGGAGCGCTGGTTTTAGCGGGCTTAAGTCAGCGCTCTTTGAGAGGGGCTTTGTTGGCGATCGCCGGGGGCGGTCTGGTTTATCATGGCGCAGCGGGACAAAAAAGCCTGCAAAGCACTGTAACTGAAGCCGTTAATACCCATAAGAAAATTCGGGTTGAGAAGACGGTTACTATTCAAAACAAATCGCCTGAAGAACTCTATCGCTTTTGGCACAATTTTGAGAATTTGCCCAGCTTTATGAAGCATTTGAAGTCGGTGACGGTGATTGACGAGAGGCGATCGCACTGGGTTGCCAATGCACCAGTAGGTAACGTGGAATGGGATGCAGAAATTATTACCGATCAGGAAAATCAGCTCATCAGCTGGGCATCGGTGGAAGGCGCAGGCATCGAAAGCGCTATCGAAAACTCTGGGTTTGTTCGTTTTCAATCGGCGGGTAAAGGGCGCGGCACTGAAGTAAAGGTGGTGATTGAGTACAGCTTGCCTGGGGGCGGACTCGCGACTGCTATAGCTAAAGTATTTGGTGAAAGTCCTGAGCAGCAGATTGGCGATGATTTGAGCCGGTTCAAAATGTTGATGGAAACGGGCGAAATTGCCACGACCGAAGGCCAGCCCACTGGCAGGCGATAGCGTTTATCGGTTGATTCTTGAGCCAATTATTTAGTCAATTGCTTAGCCAAATATTTATCTATTGCAACTGATCGCTACTTATCCCTTTAAGGACTTTTTACTATGAAAGCAGTTTGCTGGCAGGGCACCCACAATGTACAGGTTGAGACAGTCCCCGATCCCAAAATTATCAATCCGCGCGATGCCATTATTAAAGTGACAACGACTGCGATTTGCGGCTCCGATCTGCATTTGTACGATGGCTTTAACCCAACCATGAAGAAGGGCGACATTCTGGGCCACGAATTTATGGGTGAAGTTGTTGAGCTAGGAAGCGCCGTTAAAAATGTGAATATAGGTGATCGCGTAGTCGTGCCTTTCACAATTTCCTGTGGCTCATGCTTTTTCTGCAATCGGGATCTGTGGTCACTGTGCGACAACTCCAACCCCAATGCTTGGATGGTCGAAAAAGTAATGGGGCATTCACCCGCAGGGCTTTTTGGCTATTCTCACCTAACGGGTGGCTACGCCGGGGGTCAGGCAGAATATGCCCGTGTCCCTTTTGCCGATGTGGGATTGTTCAAAATTCCTGACGGGCTCACCGATGAACAAGTTGTATTTTTAACCGATATTTTTCCAACAGGTTATATGGCAGCCGAAAACTGCGACATTCAGCCCGAAGATACCGTCGCTATTTGGGGCTGTGGCCCGGTTGGGCAGTTTGCAATCAAAAGCGCTTTTATGCTGGGAGCAGCCCGCGTGATTGCGATAGATCGCGTTCCGGAGCGTCTCCAAATGGCCAAAGAGAGCGGCGCTGAAGTTTTAAACTATGAGGAAATTGAGGTGGGTGAAGCCCTCAACGAAATGACCGGAGGACGCGGCCCCGATTCTGTCATGGATGCGGTGGGTATGGAAGCGCACGGCATGGGGCTAGAGGGCTTTTACGATAAAGCGATGCAGGCGGTAAGACTGGAAACTGACCGGCCGAATGTTTTGCGGCAGGCGATTGTGGCTTGTCGTAAGGGCGGCACCGTATCGGTTCCGGGCGTTTACACCGGCTTTGTCGATAAAATTCCGATGGGCGCTTTTATGAATAAAGGACTGACGATGAAAACGGGTCAAACTCACGTTCATAGATACTTACAGCCTTTGCTAGATCGCGTGCAAAAGGGCGAAATCGATCCGTCGTTTGTCATTACCCATAGTCTGCCGCTAGAGCAAGCGCCGCATGGCTATGAGATCTTTAAAGACAAAAAAGATAGCTGTATCAAGATTATTCTAAAGCCCGGTCAGAGCGTCTAGCCGTTGTTGTCAGTGAGGGCACATTGCAAAGCTAAACAATCGTAAGCAAAGTTCTTAAAGCATCCCGAAAGACGATTGGCGTTGTCTAGCACTCTTTCGGGATCGAGTGTATAGCTGTAGGCGTTGCGCACAATGTGCCGAAAGCCTAAATGCCACCTACTATGCCCTCATAAGCAGGTGAGTCTTTTTCTACGCTGTCTAGGGCAGCTACCAGCTTGGTATTTTGCTGAACGGCTTGCTCAATCTTGCCTAGTTCACTCTGTATCTGAAGAAAAAGCTTCTGGTACTGACTCACAGCTCGACGCCTTCTTTCTCAATAGTCGCCCTAATTTCTGGATAGGCTTTTTCGATGGGCACCAAATCAATGGGTGGAAAATCGTATGGTCCCAGCACGTAGTTAGCCGCTGTCTAGGCGGCGAAAAATTGGCTATCTGGCAGGTTCCAAACGGCTAAGTCAATATCAGAGCTGTTGTGCATATGCTCGTAATGCAGTAAAGATCCAAACAAAACGGCCCGCTCAACGCCAAAGTCTGCCTTTAACATCTGTGCGACTTTATGAGCAGCTTCCCAGCCTGCCTGCTGGCGAATTTTCATGCGTTTTAATCGCTGCGGACGCTCTGCTTTTGCTGCTTCTACGCGAGCCATCACGCGCTGTCGTTCAGATTTTGGAATGGGCACAGGTTCACGGTAGGCTGCTGGCTGATCGATAGGAGGTTCAGCTTTGGCGGATTCAGTTTCTGGCGGATTTCTTGTATGGAGCATATTCACAAACTCCAGCACAATTTTTTGCTGGGGTTCAGGAAGCTCGTGCCATTTTGCTAAAAGCAGTTGTTCTGAAATCATGGGTCGAGAGATCACATCAGACGCTAAGTTGCTTGCCTGTAACCCTACAATAGCTTGCTACTTTATGCGTTAGCCATCGCTCTTTTCCAAACTCAACATCATCCTATTTAAAAATGGCTGGCAAGATTTCCTTCAAAATCTCAAAATTTTTCTAGCGCTTCGTGCTGGGATAAGAGAAGAATAGAGGAAGAGGGCGAAAGAGCAAGAGGGCAAAGGGTTACGCAAGAGTCCACGAGGCGGCGCAGACAACCCGAAAACCCAGATTATTGACCCTGAGATCGCGCGCGTACCTGCTGCGATCGCCCGAGCGGCAGTAGTCAGGATTGCTGCGCCAAGAACCGCCCCGCAGCAGCCTTGCAGCGTCTTCATCAGCTGATAACCACGCGCTGCCATCAGTCGGCACTTTTTTAAATAAGCCTCCATAATTGTTATGCCAATGGTCTTGACACCATTCCCATACATTGCCATGCATATCGTAAAGACCAAAGGCGTTAGCCGAGAAAATGCCGACATTAGTGGTTTTCTGGCGATAATCACCTTTAGAACCGTCGCCGTAGGTATAATTTGCGTTGTAATTTCCCAAGTCGGCTGTCAAAGTTTCACCAAAATGGAAGGGTGTCGTTGTCCCAGCGCGGCAGGCATATTCCCATTCGGCTTCGCTGGGCAATCGGTATTCTCTGTTTGTGTGCTTAGATAAGCGCTGACAAAATTCAACGGCATCATGCCAAGAAACTTGCTCTACGGGAAGATTGTCTCCCTTAAAATTAGAAGGAGCAGGTTTTAGATCTTGCTGTACCTTGGGCAGTGCTGCGACTGCTCTCCATTGGGCTTGAGTGATTGGATACTTGCCCATTAGAAAAGGCTTCACCGTCACGGTATGCTGCGGCCTTTCGTCCTCATCGCCTTGACCATTGGGCGAACCCATCATAAAGCTCCCGCCGGGAATCATTACCAAGTCTAGGCTAACGCCATTACCTAGGGATTCTTGGCGATATTCGGCATTGTGCTGCTCACGCTTAGTGATCTCGCCTTTGCCATCTACAGTAACCACCTCAAAGCTAAAGGTAGGCGCTGGTGGTGGGTTAGAGACCGGTGCCTCAATTCTGCGGCTACCTGCCGTTGCAGGCGGCGATGAAGGGCTTGTCATTTGAGCTTGTTTAATGGCAATGCGGCCAATGGCATCGATCGCATCTTGATCAGCCGAAGAAGCCGCCAAAACCTGTACCCAAAACCGCTGAGCTAGATCCAAATCATCATCATGCTCCGCCCTATACGCATAGTTCTTAAGCGGCATCACATCTTGTAGTCGAGTCGCCTGCTGCGGTATCAAGATCCAATGGATTTTAGAACTCGGCTCGACCGAGGTGTATGGCATCTGCGACGGCATTCCATATTGCGCGTTTAACCGAGGCACCTGAGCGCACAGGTACTGATCTAATCGCTCAACCGTGGCGCAGTTAGTAGCACCCTGCAACCGCAGCCCTTCTAACAGCGCATGGGTAAAAGCACCATGCTGCAAATCCTCAATCTCGTAAGACGACTGACGCGGACTACAAGCATAGATGGTGACCATGCCCCGCAGCGCTTCTATGCCAAAGCCTTGGCCGTTTCTTTGGCCTCGATACCGACAAGCATCCACCAGCAAAACGGTATTATCTGCGCCGCAGTTACGCAGAGAGTCGGCAATATCGCTCACTCGCAAAGCCGTACCTGCAATATCACCCGGATCGACATCAATCGGCAGCAAATAATCGTGCTCTTCGTGAATTTCGCCGTGACCCGCAAAGAAAAACCAAAAATTATCGCCCACACTCAACGAAGCCGACTGAAACCATTCGCGGAAAAAGCGTTTGAGATTGGCGTAAGTAGGGAGCGATCGCATCTCTCCTTGAGGCGTTTCAATTGGTGGCGAATCGTCAGCGAAATAGTAGACCTTCTCGAACTCAACCTCATCTAGGAAAAAGTCGCGAACGGACGCAGCATCTTGCACAGCGAATTGAAGCGGCTGTAAGTTGTAGTATTTGTTGATACCAATGCAAATAGCCCAGTTTTTGCTCATAAAGCTGCGATTTCAGAAAGCAAATTTAGTCTAAACCACGAGACTGCTCCCAGTCAGGATTTCATACACCGCTGTTTATCTTTGTCTTACTCGTCTATCGAGCGATCCCAAGCCTGAAAGCGCCTCACCTTACTGGCAAAGCCAGACGCTTTAAATTTTTCTAGCCGTAGAGGCGCGGGCTGCACCGAAGGCACCGAAATTCTAAACGCGAAAGGGCTTTCGCCTACCGGAACAGATTCAATGCCGCCCAGGCGAAAGCGATTTTTCATCACCGGATTATCTTCTGCGTCGTAAATCCGCCCAAAAATATCGGCATCGACAATATCTCTACCCGAACTGTTGACAGCCGTGCCTTTAATCAAATAACAGGTCGCCTGCTGAGAAGATCCGCTGGTGGTCAAATTTTCGGCATAGGCCGCATCGGCGGGGCACTCTTCAGCCACCAAATCTTTTAGGGTAACTTGGGTGAGGGCATGGGCCGCAGGCACCCAGCTAAAAAAGCAAAGGCAGGCCGCTAGCAGCACAGAAAGCGTCTTAACAGCCAAAAAACGGTTACGCAACTTCATAAAGATAGGCAGGGGCAGGGGAGTCGGATACGGGGCGCTGAGCGTTCTTTTTAGCTTACCGCTGTGCCCGCCTATTCAGCTAGATTTTTGAGACAAATGGCTGAGCAACGCTTGGCGCATAACCGCGACGGGCGCGGGCTGATTGAGCCAAATTTCTAGCGCGGCTGCGCCTTGCTGCACAAGCATTTC
>JBGTNW010000181.1:0-4774 GCA_041742865.1 Phormidesmis sp. | reverse complement strand
CATTCCACCGGATGTGGGCTACGGCGCACGCGGTGCAGGCGGCGTGATTCCACCCAATGCCACACTGATGTTTGACGTAGAGCTCCTGCGCATCGGCAGCTAGCTTTTTCAAGCATCGGTGGCCTTAAATGGCCTCGAACCATCTTCAAACCATCTTAAAGCCCCTGACAGACAGCAACACTTGCTAAAGTCAGGGGCTTTTTGCTAACTTTTACACCTAAGTTTTTGCGCAAGCGCTTTCATAGAAAAGCTGAATTATGATCGCAATTTGATACTTCATTAGAGGCCAAGGGAAATTTTTAACTAAGGACACAAAGCACCTATGGTGAGGAATTTGCGTACTTGGTTGTTTAGCTATTTATTTTTTAGGCCATGACTGCGACTCAGCCTTCTTTGTTAGATCAGGCCAAAACGGGCGATCCTCAGGCGATCGCCACCCTGATGAACCGCACCCTCGCCAAACAGGGCGCTCATGTCAGAGTCAAGCGCCAAAGTAATGACTACAAGCTGCTAGTGGAGTCAGCAGAAATTCCTGATAAATCTTTCACCGTACGGTGGATTTTGCAAGGTCTAGAAAAGCTGACGATTGCCGATCTGCGCACCGTCGAGATTTACGGCAAGTCGAAGCAGAGCCCTAAGCCTAACTGGCAGCACCACGTCCAGTTTCCGCTGGAGCGATCTGAGCCTTCAACTCAAGCCGCCTCTATTACTACCCAGGCAGCCCCCCTGGATCTAAGCGAACAATGCTTTACCCGCAATCAATCTTTGCTCTCGGGCAGCCTTACCTTGCCCTCTAAACCCGTAATCCAGTGGGTGCTGGCTTTTGATGCCCTGAGCAATGCCCAGAAAACTGAAGCGCTACCCCACGTTGACCTCGCGTTGCGCAAGTCCACTCTGCCTGCTGACGATATTCTCAGCGCTGCGACCCAAGCGTGGTTTACCCAGCTGATTGCTTTGGATGGCCCTGATATTCGCAAAGCCTCTATTTGGCTTAGCCGCTATTGCCTCAATCCCAAGGTCACCGTTCAACAACTTTCGCCAAATGCCTCTGAAGAGAATGCAGCTGCCGCTTCATCCAGACAGGTATCAGGCGCGAGTTCACAAATGTCTCAGACATCTAAAAATATGACTGGATCACCTTTTCCGCC
The DNA here is from genome assembly GCA_041742865.1 of Phormidesmis sp. GTDB lineage: Bacteria > Cyanobacteriota > Cyanobacteriia > Phormidesmidales > Phormidesmidaceae > Phormidesmis. The sequence goes on along the minus strand of JBGTNW010000181.1, from coordinate 3,626 downwards.
ATACGCAGGGCCAAAAGGACGGTCTCCTTCTGCGCAGGCCGTTGCCCGGATTGTGGCCGCTAGTGAAGGCCGTCGTCGTTTTCAGCTTCAGACCTAACGAGCTAGTCCCTCATAAGCTAGTCTCGGCTAGAAAGATCCGATGCCCGATTGAGAAACTGAGTAAACTCTGGCTGAAACAACAGCTTCACCGTGCCTGTCGGTCCATTGCGATGCTTGGTTAAAATGATTTCAGCAATCCCGCGATCCGGCGTATCTGGATCGTAATACTCTTCTCGGTAAAGCATCATAATCAAATCCGCGTCTTGTTCGATCGCACCGGATTCTCTAAGATCCGACATCATCGGGCGTTTGTTGGTACGCGATTCTACACCACGGCTCAGCTGAGAAAGGGCAATCACAGGAACATTGAGTTCGCGAGCGAGTCCTTTGAGCGATCGCGTCATCTTAGACAGCTCTTGCACTCGGTTATCACCTGAACCTTCCATCAGCTGCAAATAATCGATTAAAATCAGCCCCAAAGTCCCGCCCTGCTCAGCCTGCAACCGCCGCGCCTTAGAGCGAATTTCAGTTACCCCAATACCGGGTGTATCATCGATAAAAATCGGCAATTGCGACAGCGTGTTAATGGCATGGCCCATCGGCTCCCACTCATGCTGAGCAATTCGCCCCGTCCGCAAGCGCCCGCTTTCAATCTTCGCTTCAGAAGATAGTAAGCGATAGATTAACTGCGCTTTTGACATCTCTAAGCTAAAGATAGCCACCGGTTGCCGGTGCGTATCTGCAATATTACGTGCAACGTTGAGTACGAACGACGTTTTGCCCATCGCTGGCCTCGCTGCTGTAATGATCAAATCAGAGCGCTGAAAGCCTTGGGTCATGGCGTCTAGATCATAGAAGCCGCAGGCTAAGCCGGGGAGCACCATGCCGAGCGATCGCTGCTCAATATCTGAAAAGGTATCGGTCAAAATATCTGATGTGGCCGTTAGTCCTTGCGACTGACGTACTTGGGTAATGCCAAACAGAGCCTGTTCTGAATGATCTAGCACCTCTTCTAATGGCGTTTCGGTTTCATAGCCGAGCTGAATAATTTCGCCACCAGATTGAATCAGCTTACGGCGCGTGTACTTATCCATCACCAGCTTGGCGTACTGATCAATATTGGCGGCGCTAATTGTGCGATCCACCAGTTGGGCCAGGCGGCTTTGCCCACCGATTTTTTCTAGCGTGTTTTTGTCTTTGAGCCAAGAAGCAATGCCCATCATATCGGTCGGCAGCCCACGCGCCTGCAAGTCGAGCGCCGCCTGATAGATACTGCGATGCGCACCGATATAAAACGCTTCTGCCAGCAGCAGTTCTGTCACCCGCCCAATGGCCTCTGGGTCAATTAAAATGCCACCCAAAATCGCTTCCTCGGCCTCAATATTTTGAGGCGGTAGACGATCAGCAGCAGGTTTGAAGCGAGGCTCTGAAACCATATGAGTAGAGGAAAGACAGTAGACAAAAAAGAAAGTTAAGCGCAGTCTACAGGGCAAGCACAGAGTACAACCAAAGCCCGATTCCTAAAAATTTCAAAAGGGCAGAAAGCCCTATCGCTCTCTGCCCTACTTAACCTAGCAAATCAAACCGGCAAATAGTACAAATGTTTGCCGGCTACAAATTTGCACGTAAAATAGCTAGTCAGCTACAACCCGTAGATTGATAGTCGCAGTGACTTCGCTGTGCAGCTTAATATCGACCTTGTAATCGCCAAGCTTATTGATATCAGGAAGGGTAATTTCGCGGCGATCCACTTCCTTACCCGCATTTGCTTGAATCAGCTCAGCAACTTCAGCAGCGGTAACCGTACCAAAAATCGCTTCATCTTCGCCGACAGCTTTGGCAATGGTAAATAGGCCAATCGTATTGAGCGCTGTTTTGGTAGCTTCAGCCGCTTGCTTAATGGCTTCTAAGCGCTGACGCTCTTTTTCACGGCGAAATTCTACCTGCTTGAGCACGCCAGGAGTCACCCGATACGCCATGCTGCGAGGAATCAAAAAATTGCGGGCGTAACCGGGGGCTACTTCTATCAAATCGCCGTCTTTCCCAAGCTTGGGAACGTCCTGAGAGAGGACTAACTGAGTCTTTTTTCTCGCCATTGCTTTTACTATGTGTGCTCTTACTGTTTGCTTCCGTCGCAGCGCAGTTTATTAGTTTACTGAGTTTGTGGCGTAGGTGCAAGGGCCATGCCAGAATCAACGGTTAATCAATGGTCAAAGGCGACCTTTCAAAAGTGGTCTTTGAGGCTACGCATATGGGCAAAGACAGCAACGGGGTCTGTGGTGGGCGTCATTGCCTGCAAAGCTGCACTATCCCAACGCAAAAAGGGGTTGGTAGCTTTTTCGATGTCTAACCTTGAGGGAATGGTGGGCTGGTTTTGAGCGCGGGTGGCCGTGACTTGGCGGAGGCGCGATCGCAAGGCTTCGTTGTCAGGTTCTATAGCGATCGCAAACTTTAGATTGCTAAGCGTATATTCGTGAGCGCACCAAATCCGGGTTTGGTCAGGCAGAGCGCGGATCTGGGCTAAAGAGGCCTGCATCTGCTCAGCCGTGCCTTCAAAGAGTCTGCCGCAGCCTCCGGCAAAGAGGGTATCGCCGCAGAAAAGTTCACCGGGTTGATCGCGTTCTGTCGGGGCAAAATAATAGGCAATATGGCCTCTAGTATGGCCAGGGACAAACAAGACTTGGGCGCTGCGGTTGGCAAAAGTAACGCGATCGCCCGCTTTAAGCGCTTGGGTTTGCTGCGGAATGCGGCCCCTATCCACCTCGCTAGCGTACACCTCAGCTGCCGGGAAGTGCCGAATTAATTCAGCATTGCCGCCCACATGATCCCCATGATGGTGAGTATTGAAAATAGCCACTAGCGTAGCGCCTAGCTCATCGAGCTTTGCTAACACTGGCGGCGCATCAGCCGGATCGACGACAGCGGCAGTTCCATCTGCCGGGTTGTGTAATATAAAAATGTAATTATCAGTGCGAACGGGCAGACAATAGATTTCCATAAGATGCTTTAAGCTGTAGAAAATGATGCTTTAGGTTCAACAGCAGCAGGCAAGGACTACCTTGAAGGCCGCCTTGTAACTTACTTTTTGAGTGCTGCTTTTTGTCTGCTGCTGTTGTCAGGATCTCGTTATGGTACAGTTCAAGCCAGTCAAAACCCTTTCCTACAAAGGCACACCGGTAGATCAATGGCCGAGCGAACTAGATTTGCCAGATACCGACAATCAGCCTGTGGACAATGAACTGCAAATTTTGCTGCCTGCGTTGCTGCGCTCTATTCTAGCGCTGGTGTGGGCTGAGCGCAGTGATTGGTTTTTAGGCGTTAATATTGGGCTCTATTACAATCCTGATCAGCCAGCGGTCGGGCCAGATGCTTTTTTGAGTTTAGGGGTACCGACTTATCGCCCTAATAAAGATTTGCGGCTGAGCTACGTACTTTGGCATGAGGGCGTTGTGCCGCAGTGGGTGCTAGAAGTTGTCTCTCAAAAGCCCGGTAAAGAATACACCCGTAAAATGGCGCTCTATGCTGATTTGGGCGTGAAGTACTACACGATTTATAACCCCAAGTACTACCGACGAGGCAATCACGAT
>JBGTNW010000180.1:0-45918 GCA_041742865.1 Phormidesmis sp. | reverse complement strand
CCGCCGCGCGCACAGCCGATGTTAGGCGCTTTGCCAGCAAATTCAATCAACCCCGTTAAAAAGCAGCTCTTTTGGCGCTTGTTACTCAAGCCTGAAGTACGCACACCCGCGCTCATTTTATCGATGGTGGGCATTGCGTTTGGCTCGATGGTCGCGTTTGTACCGCTGTACATTCGCGAAATGGAAATTGCGGTGAATATTGGCTTGATTTATACGGTGAGTGCGATCGCCTCTTTCTCAATTCGGGTCGTTTCTGGCAAAGCCAGCGATCGCTTGGGCAGGGGCCGCTTCATCAGCTTGGGCTTAGCCTTTTACACCTTGGCCATGCTGGCCCTCTGGCAATCCACCAGTGCCCCTATGCTGCTGCTAGCGGGAGCCCTCCAGGGTGCAGGCGGCGGCACGTTAATCCCAATTATCGCCGCGCTCATGACCGACAGATCGCGCCCTAATGAACGCGGATTAACCTTTGGTCTATGCCTGACCGGCTTCGATCTCGGCATTGCCTTAGCCGGGCCCGTCATGGGACGCATTGCCGATCTGACGAGCTACGGTACGGTTTTTGCCCTTTCAGGTGTGATGACGGCCATTGGACTGCTGGTGTTTATTACGACTTCCAGCAAAGATTTAGCTCATTCCGTGCGCTTTGCTCTAAATGGCGGCAGAGATGTGTACGCCATCCGAAGCTAGCTGCAAGATTGAGCTTGAATAAAGATCTCCGAACCAGATCTATAAACCACGTCCAGGTTGAAACCTTGAGTTTCCTCACCAGAAAAACTACAGTTCTGGAGGTGGACAAGGCTTAAGTAAAAAAAATCAAATCAAAAAATAAGGTGTCAAACAAAACTGCTTGACACCTTATTCTTTAAGCGAGCCTGGAGAGATTCGAACTCCCGACACCGTAGTCCGTAGCCACGTGCTCTAGTCCACTGAGCTACAGGCCCATCAGGGATTTCCCTTGTTTGGGATTTAATAGTAACACACCGCTTGTGTGTCTTGTCGATAAAAATTGAGCCTTTCAAAATAATGATCTCTTCTGACAATCTCTCTGGTAATTCTGATAATCCTTTGGCGCTCACTCACTTAGATGCCCAAGGGCAGGCCCAAATGGTCGATGTTTCGGCCAAAGCTGTCTCAGTGCGGCAGGCTGTGGCAACTGGCACTATTACCATGCAGCCCACCACCCTAGCGGCTATCCAATCGGGCAACCTGCCCAAAGGTGATGTCATTGGCACCGCCCGCTTAGCGGGAATCATGGCCGCCAAGCAAACCGCCACTTTGATCCCGCTGTGCCATCCGCTGCCGCTCAAAAAAATCGACGTCAGCATCGAACCGGATCCGTTATTACCGGGCTATCGCATTCAAGCCACGGTCAAAACCAAATCCGAAACTGGCGTCGAAATGGAAGCGCTCACCGCTGTCTCCATTGCCGCGCTTACCCTCTACGACATGGCCAAAGCCCTCGAAAAATCTATGTGCATCGGTAACATTCGGCTATTAGAAAAAATCGGCGGCAAATCTGGCTATTGGCAAAAGCCGACCGCCCACCATTCACTACAATAGATAGGGATAATCACTATAATTCTGAAGAATTTTTATGCCTCCTCGCTGGCCTCGAAAACCCGATCCTGCTAACGATCCGCCGCTGCGTAAGCTAGAAGATCGCATTAATTTTGCAGTGCATGTCGCTGGCTTTGCAGCGATCAATTCTGGTCTTTGGTTCTTTAATACGCTAAATCCGGGCTCTTTGCCGCAAGCCAAAGTCGTTACCTTAGTGATGCTGGCAATTCTGATTGTGCATGGGGTATATATTTTTGCGATCGCAGACTACACCCCACAAGTTGCACCGCAACCCCCCAATCCAAATTCCTCAAACCCCAAATAGACACTGACAAATAGCACTAAATCTAGACTCATTTGAAAGATCCCCTAAATCGCCACTCTAAAGGTAGGCAAAGCAATCTCGAAACTCTGGCAGACTGCCTTTATCACCTTTCGTATCCAACAGAACTCACTAGGAGGGCGCATAATGAAAAGCGCAAACTCAGCCGAATCGATAGAAGCACTTGCTGCTGAGATTGGCGAAAACATATATATGGACATCGCTAAATGGCATTTGTATCTCAACAGCGCTAATCTGCACACGCCACTAGCAGAAAAGCTACTGCCTATGGTCATAGCCGACAATATCTCAGAAGACGAAGTGCTCAAAGTCCTCAAAGATACCCCCATCAAGCTAGGCGGCGGGCGTAAAATTTTGCCCCTAGCCGATTTATTGCCAATGCAGTGCCAAGTCAACCTAATTGATTTGCTAGAAGAGTATCAGCGATCGCTCTAAAGCCCTCAGCACAAAAGCTTTGGCGATCATCAGTAACCACTGGCAAACAATCCATCGAAAGCAGGAAATGACGAGACTCACAGCTCATCTCCTGCTTTTTGCATTTGTAATTATTTTTCTGAAAAAAAGATTTAAACATTACCTTTCTAATAAAGAAAATAAAAGTTAATCTAGTTATAAGTTCATTCAATGGATTAACTCAGAAAACAATGGGTCTTTTAGAATTCATATTTGGTAAAAGCGCTCCCAAAGACGACAGCCAATCCAAGCAGGCTTACTATCTCAACGATGACGATGCCAAAAGCTTTGGTAACATCGAATACATGCGATCCTCAAAAACCGTGCGCCGCACCTTTGCTAAAAAGAAAGGTCAACAAGAACACCTAGAGAGTATTCGGCAAATTTCGGCGCTCCAGAAGGCTGATCTGGCTAACAATAGTGCTAACTTTGGCGTGAATTCTTCTGCTAGCACACCGGCTTCTAGCGTCAGTAATTCTAACAGTAATGGCTCGTCTCCGCGTCCTCGCCGTAAAGGTGGCAGTGACATGGATATGTTCCGTAACATGGCTAAAGATATCCGCAAATAAGCCTGCCAGCATCTGATAGGTAGATCGGCGATGGCTGACAACTGCCAAACGCCAACGCCTAATTACTTAACGGCCACAAAAAACGGCAACTAAGATTACAGTTGCCGTTTTTTGTGGCCATTTTTCATAACTATTGAGCGCATCTGCTCACCGCCGCTTTTAATCAGGCGATAAAGTGGGCAAAATCTGTTGACTGAGCAGGATCACTCGCATCGACATGAGCCCAGTCAAAGCCAGCCAAAGTAAATGAGCCGACGCGATGTGATTAGCGACAATCGCAAGTGGCAAAAACCCTATCAAAGCAGCGCTCAGGGTGGCATTACGTAGTGTGCGTCCGGCCGTTAAACCCAAAAAATAGCCATCTAAGGTAAAGGCTATACTTCCCAAACTCAGCACCGGCAATAGCCACCCTACATAAGTAGGAATTTGGCTCAGCAGAATTTCGTGGCCAGTGAGTAGACTAAAAAACGGTGCTGGCCAAAAGCTCAAAGTCAGCGCAATCCCCCCGCCTAAGACCAGACTGCTGAGCCCGCCAAACAGCAGCAGCCAAGCCAAATCACCAGTTGCTCGCTGCCCGTAAAAGTTGCCGGCAAAGCTTTCTACCGCCAAAGCAACCCCGTCCATAAAATAGGCGGCCATCAGCACAACTTGAATGAGCAGCGTATTGACGCCTAGAACGCGATCGCCCATACCCGCACTGAAATTTGTAAACAGTGACATTGCTATCACCAGTGCAAAGGTTCGCACCAAAATGTCTCTATTGAGATCGAATAAAGCCTTCAGGGCAGTAGGTTGCCATAGCCGAGACTTAATTTGTGGCCACAAATGCCAAGGAACAGGGTTAGTCGCGCTGCCTTTAAATATCAGAATCAAGGCTGCCACCAGCGTCAAATATTGACTGAGCGCCGTTGCCAAACCAGCGCCGTAGCTGCCCCAGCCCAGCCCACGGATAAACCAGTAATCGAGAAAAATATTGCTAAGGTTGCCAATAACTGCCAGCAGCACAACCTGCTGACCTTTGGCGCGCCCTAGTAGCCAGCCCAGCAGCACGTAGTTTACGAGCACCGCCGGCGCATCTAAAATCCGCCCATTGTAAAAGTCTAAAGCAGCGGCTTTGACTTCTGGCCCAGCCTGCAACAGCGAAAATCCAACCGCTGCAATCGGTACTTTCAGCAGCCAAACGCCCAGCCCAACCCCAAAAGCCAGACAAGCATTGCGAATACCAATCAGCCAAACCTCAGCTTCATTAGCTTGACCCACGGCTTGAGCAGTTGGCCCAGTTGTGCCCATGCGAAAAAAATTAAAGCTCCAGTAGATGACGTTAAAAATAACGGTCGCTAAGGCTACGCCATTGAGATAGCGAATATCGCTTAGATGCCCTAAAAAAGCGGTATCAACTAGGCCCGCTAGCGGCACCATCAGATTGGACAAGGTATTAGCTGCGGCCAGCCGAAAAAACGGCTTTGTCCATCCAGCGGTTTTAGGTGAGAGCATCAGCGCTTTTAAAAAATTACGGCTGATGCGGTGAGTGAGGTAGTGAAAAGTAGGTGGCAAGTATTTTAAGGGAGGGCGAAAACAGTCAGAAGCCCCCTTAGTGTATCGCTATCATCTCAGCTTCAAACGAGCTTGAACGTCAGCGACTAGGCAAATCCAGGGATCTGCGCTGGTGGCTGCGTCCGAGGCAATGCCGTAGTTATGCTCAGGCGGTTTATCACTCGCATTGGGCAATCTACTATCAGCTTCGTCAGCCAGCTTCACACCCCTATTACAATCGCCCATCAATCCTTTTTTGATAATGAAAGTCATGAATCACGGTAACCTTAGGCTTTTAAGCATTACGACACTCTTAGCGAGCCTAACTGGAACTTTGATCGGTGCGTTGCCCAGTCAGGCCAATGGCTCGAATCACAGCTTTGACAGCGATTTGCCCCATGTGCTCCCTGCAGATCCCTTTGATTCCGTCATTTTGCCAACCATGACAAGCGGTAGTGAGGCTAGCTCAGGCAGCGATGGTGCCAGTCAGACTGAAGCCGCTGAGATCATGCCCCTAATCACGCCAAATTTGGATGGAGCGCTGAACCTGGAGTCTCAGGCGGTGCCAGCGGTGGACGCTTATAACCGGGGCGTTGATCGCTATCAGCGGGGCGAATATGCTTTGGCGATCGCTGAATTCAGCGCCGCGATCGCGGCCAACGCTACCTACGCCGAAGCCTACGTCTTTAGAGCTGCCACCGCGCTGAAGCTCAATGACCCCGCCGCTGCGATGACCAACTATTTGATGGCCATTGAGGCTAACCCTAACTATGCGCTTGCCTACTTCTCTAAGGGTGCGCTCTTTTACGAAAGAGGTGAAATGGCCGCAGCGATGGATGACTTTAGCCAAGCGATCGCCATTAACGCCGACTACGCTGAAGCGCACGACTATTTGGGTCTCACCTTAGCCGCCATCGGCGACTATACTGCCGCGCTAGCGAGCTACGACAAAGCCTTACAAATCAAGCCTGACTACTTTCCGGCGCTGCTGCATCGAGGCGTGGCTTTGATCGAACTCAAAGACTTTGATAGCGCGGTTACTCAGCTTACTGCCGCAATTAAGCGCGATCGCGATTCGGCGGAAGCCTACCTCAACCGAGGCGTAGCTTACTATCACTTAGGCACATTCCCAGCCGCGCTCAGAGATCTCACTGAAGCCATTGAGATCAATCCTCAAAGTAGTGAAGCCTATTTCAATCGTAGCTATGTGCTCTCAGCAATGGGCCGCAAACGGGATGCGCTAGCCGACATTAATACGGTACTGACTCGTCAGCCCAATTCGGTTAAAGCTTATATGGCTAGAGGCACGCTGTATAGCGCTCAAGGTGATAATGTAGCAGCGATCGCTGACTTTAACCGCGTGATTGAGCTAGATGTGAATGCTAGCGATGGCTACCGGCAGCGGGCGCAGGTGCAGGTCGCGAACAACAATGTCATCGATGCCATCAATGACTACAACAGTGCCATTAATCTCAGCCCGGCAGATGGCGGCATTTACAAAGGGCGGGCCGATGCCTTTGCGATCTACGGTAATTTGCCAGCAGCGATCGCTGACTACACCTATGCAATTGAGCTAGATAACAGCGCCTTAAGTGTCTATGCCGCCAGAGGTCGAGCCCATTACGAGGCCGGTAATGCCCAGAACGCCTATCAAGATTTCGCTTATATCATCCGTAAAGATCCGGCAGCTAGCGCTGATATCTACTACTATCGCGGCATTTCGTTGGCCGCACTAGGTGATAACTTTGGCGCACTCAATGATCTCCAGTCCGCCGCCGAACGCTACTTGGTTGAAGGCAGCGCCGATGGCTATCGGACAGTGCTCAGTCAAATGAGTCAGCTATAAAGTTTAGTGGATGAGCCTAGTGCAAGATGCAACACAAAGACAAAGGGCGGTAGTGTGAGATCATTAGTGACGATGACTTAAACCGCACATAGAACTAAATAATGGCTATCAAAACGGTTCCCACCACTCCTTTTGACGACCAAAAGCCCGGTACTTCTGGCTTACGCAAGCAGGTGCCGACCTTCCAAAAGCCCCACTATTTAGAAAATTTCATCCAGTCTACGTTTGACAGCTTAGATGACTATCAGGGCAAAACCTTAGTGCTAGGCGGCGATGGGCGTTACTTCAACCGCCAAGCTATTCAGATTATCCTCAAGATGGCAGCAGCTAATGGCGTCGGCAAAACCTTAGTCGGCCAAAGCGGCATCCTTTCCACGCCAGCGGCCTCTTGCTTGATTTGCAAATACGGCGCATTTGGCGGCATTATTCTATCGGCTAGCCACAATCCGGGCGGCCCAGAAGGCGACTTTGGCGTGAAGTACAATGTCTCTAACGGTGGGCCTGCCCCCGAAAAGGTCACTAGCGCTATTTTTGAGCACACCAAAGCTATCCGCGAATACAAAATCGTTGAAGCCAACGATATTGATATCGATATACTTGGTGCTACCAGCGTCGGTGAAATGAGCGTTGAAATCATCAATTCGGTGGCTGACTATACAGAAATGATGAAACAGCTATTTGACTTTGGCAAAATTCAGGCGCTGCTAAAGAGCAACTTTACTCTGTGTATGGATTCGCTTCATGCGGTAACTGGCCCTTATGCCAAGGCGATTTTTGAGCAGGCACTCGGCGCGAAAGCAGGCACAGTGGTAAATGGCGAACCACTGGAAGATTTTGGAGGGGGACATCCTGATCCAAATTTGGTGTATGCCCATGATCTTGTCGAGATTATGTTCTCAGAAGGTGCGCCAGATTTTGGGGCGGCTTCGGATGGGGACGGCGATCGCAACATGATCCTCGGCAATAACTTCTTCGTCAACCCCAGCGACAGCCTTGCACTGATCGCCGCCAATGCCCAGCTCGTTCCGGGCTACAAAAACGGCCTTGCTGGCATCGCGCGCTCTATGCCCACTAGCCAAGCCGCCGATCGCGTGGCCGAAAAGCTCGGCCTTGACTGCTATGAAACCCCCACGGGCTGGAAGTTTTTTGGCAACTTGCTAGATGCTGACAAAATTACCATTTGCGGCGAAGAAAGCTTCGGGACGGGCTCCAACCACGTCCGCGAAAAAGACGGCCTCTGGGCCGTGCTATTTTGGCTGAATATTTTGGCAGAACGAAAGCAGTCGGTCGAAGAAATTGTGCTAGACCACTGGCGGACGTATGGGCGCAATTTTTACTCGCGGCATGACTATGAAGGCATTGATAGTGCTAAGGCCACACAGCTCATGGAGGAACTCACCGCGCAGCTTGCGACCCTCCCCGGCACTTCGCTAGGTGCTTACACCGTAGACTACGCTGATGACTTTAGCTACACCGATCCGATTGACGGCAGCATCAGTCAAAATCAGGGTATTCGGATTGGTTTTACAGACGGGTCGCGAATGGTTTTTCGGCTCTCAGGTACGGGTACGCAAGGGGCCACGCTGCGGCTGTATTTAGAAAGCTATGAGCCCGATGAGTCGAAGCACGGACTCGATGCGCAGGTGGCTTTAGAGCCGTTGATTGCGATCGCCAACAACCTTGCCCAAATTAAGCGCCTCACTGGCCGTGATCAGCCCACTGTGATCACCTAACAGTCAAGATCCGCAATTTTACGGATAGCCCCATATTCTATTACAAAGATGTGCTGTCTGCTAAGACGTTCGGCCACAATTTCCCCTATACTTCTATCGTTGTATGGCTACATGCTGCATTCTGGCCACCTAAGCGAGCGACATGAAATATTGGGAATTTTTGATCCAAAAAGAGGGCGATCAAACTTGGTTGCCGCTAGAGGCCCAGCAGGTAGAGATTTTAGAAGGTCGCTACCGAGTCGTCGCTCACACAGACCGCGTTGACACCCCAATAGATATTTGGGTAAGTCAGCTTGTGACAGACGAATTGCCGCCGAGCAAGCGCATCCGCAAGCGCACCGGTAAAACTAACGGCGCTGGCCTCGTTGTGGTCATGCCTCATATGCACCTCAAACCGGGTGAATGGGAGCTGACTTGTAGCAGTTCTAATGACCTAGACGAGCTGACGGGCGAGAGCTGGCAGCACCATGTGCAGCTCAATGTATTTGGCCGCACTGAAGAAGACTGGTCATCAGAATGGCCAATTCCGACGGATTCAGAAACGGTCGCCAGCGTTTTAGTAGAAGACAGTAGCGCCCGCGACTTCAGCCATGTAGCCCGCGAAGAACTGCCCTTGCATCAGGCGCAACTAGACCTTGAAACGCAGCACGGGGGCGAAAACTCTGATGCAGAGGCTTCAGCATCGGCCCGCTCTCAGGTAGAATCCGCCATTAGCTTAAGCTCAGCCGATCAATCCTACCGCATCTCACTGAGACAGCAGGCTTACTTGGCCCGTCAGAATCAGCCGATGACCATTGTTGGCAAGGTGAATGCGCTGACTAAGACACCGCCCGAAGAAACTAGTGAACTGTGGATTCGACTGCAAAACCCGCAGACTGCGCAAGTCATTATGGAAGCGCATCGGCCCTTGCGCTTAGCGCGGTTGCCGGCTGATTTTAAGGTGCAGATACAGCTGCCAGCAGAAATATCAACGCGAGTTATTTTAGGAGAAGTTTCTCTTAAAGCAGCGTCTGCCGAAAACCATGTACCTTCGCCGGTACTGGCCTCTACCGCATTCACAATTACAGCCGGTATCGCTCAACTGCTAGATACGATTGCCAATCAAGATGCTGGCATTTTTGAAGAAGACGTCTCGGTGCTTCTAGATCTAGAAGCATCGAATCATAGATCTGCGGCCGCTCCTACACTACCGCTGACCTCGCAGGGCTTGACAACTCAGAGTGTGGCTCCCGCGGTTGGGGGAGTGCTGCCACCTCAGCTAAACCGAGATCCCAATCGCACTCATCAAGACGGCGATAACACCGATGCGCCTGTTTCTCACCACCTCGATCTGCCGACTTTTGGCGATCGCGCGGCGGCAAGTGAATTAGAGGCGATCGCGCCTGAATCGACGGCCGTGGCCAATCCATCGAATAGCCTACCTGCACCGCCAAATCTGCCGCCAAGTGCGCCACCAAGTGCACCACCAAGTGAACCTTTGACCTACCCACCGATGGTGTCGCAACCGGCGCAGTTTTTAGGTACTAGCATTTTAGAAGATGACCTAGAGGCCGATGAAATTGCTGCCGTCTTAGAAGACATCGATGAAAATTTGCAATTAGCCAACTCTGCTTTAGATGAGCTAGAGCCGCCCGGTATAGAAGCGGCCCTCCCTGATGAAACCGGTAGCCCGAAAAAGCACTCATCTGACGGCCAAACTGACTGGCTAGCAGACAATCAGTCGAATCAACTGGATCCGGCTGATTCAGCCGAAAGCTCTGGCTTCAACTTTCAGTCACTTAAGCTCAAAGATCACTTTTGGCAGCGGCTCACTCACTTGACGCATGAAGGCCGTCAAGAAGCGAGTCAGCTAGCCCAGAATATGAAAGCTGCTGGCGTTAGCCAGCGTCGCCCCGATAATCCGCTTGATCTCAGCGATTTTAGCGATGGCAATGAGATTGTTGTTTATGACGAGCCGGTGGAAGCAGGCTCAACTCAACGCGACGCTCAGCAATACACTCAAGGCGCTGATTCAGCGCGCGATCAAGCTATTGATCAGCGTCGAGCGGAGCGTTTGGCTAGCTTGCAAGCTAACCGCCAAGCCAATGCAAACCCAAGCCGTAGTCCGAGCCAAAACCCAGAGTCTACGAGCCGTCCAGCCTTTGGTCGCGCCAATCAGTCGAGGCAACCTGCCGCTACGCCCCCAGCGGATCTGCCAGAAATGGCCTTACCGGTAATTAGTGTGCCGATGGGAGATTTGGTGGCAGGTGAGCTAGTGACGATTACGGTGCGGACTCGACCATCGGCCTTCAAGCCTTTTATCAAGCTTTGGATGGTGGATCGTCAGAGCCGGAGCTTGGTGATAGAGCCTAAGCTGCTGACTAATTTAAAGCCTGATGCGCTAGGGGATCTAGAAGCGACTACTCAAATGCGGGTGCCAATGGATTGCTTGGATGTGCAAATTGCAGCGATCACCATCGATATGGCCACCCAGCAAGAAAGCAGCAAAGCCGTCGTGAACCGGCATATTATCCCTGCCAGCCAAATTTCTGCCCTTCGGCGATTCAACTTGTAATGTTTTCAAGCGGCCACCTTTTAATGATTAGCCCTAGTATGCCTGCCTACTCGCTGAGCGAGCCAAGAGCCCAAACCGATGCCTGCGAAGCTGCAAATCAGATCTCCTGCATCCAGCGTACGGAAAGGAGAAAGCCCTTGTAGCAGTTCTTCTATGATCGTAAATAGCGCAAAGAATGCCGGAAATACGGGAAGGGAAAATCTGACTCGTTTGAAATGCTTTTGTCTGCACAGGCAATGGCCCAGATAGCTGGGAATACAGTATAAAATTACATGGCCAAATTTGTCATAGTTGGGCAACTGCTCAAGAAAATTTAGGGGTAGCCGATTATGGTAAGCAGCCCACAAGGTGAGCAAGAAGAAACAGGCGTAGACAACTGACCAACAAAGGATTTTGATAGATCCTTTGGGCGCGGCCGTTTGAGTAGGGGGTGCTGGCGCACGGGCAGGCGCAGGATTTTTCACAGCAGAATGAGTAACTGAACTAGCAGCTAGGATGAGAGTAGGCAAAAGTGATCGCCTTTCTAAGCAGATCTCTCAGATGGATCTTCTAGGCAAAGCCCTTAAAAATAGAGCTACAGCCTTTTGAGCGCAAAATTCTGACGATTTTGAGAAATTGCGAACGGCGCTGCTCAAACTACACTAAAAACTGACCTTATTTATCTCAAAAATAAATCTAAAAACACATGGAAGTTCAATCTGCGCATACTCGCCTATACGTTTCTGATATTGCCGTCTGCACCGAGTTTTACCGCGACGTGCTGCACTTCAAGCCGGTGACGGTGCAAATAGAAAAGGGCTACGCCGAGTTTGAAGTCGGTCAAATGCGGCTTTCGCTGTTTCGACAGCAGGAAATGGCCGAAATTCTGCGCACCAGCGAAAAGCCGACCGCCACTGATTGCCAAGATAAATTTAGCCTTGTATTGGCGGTTCATGACATTGACGCTATCTACCACGAGCTGCGCCATGCCAAAGTTGTGTTCGCCGAGCCACCCACTCAGAATGCAGAATTTGCGCTTAAAGTCGCTTATTTTCGCGATCCGGAAGGCAATCTGATCGGTTTGTTTGAACCAGTGATGTAGCTAGCACTGATCGCGCTCAGGGGTCAGCATTAACACCTTTTAATCCAGTAGTTTTGCGACCCAGGAACAGCGAAATAAAAGCTATGTTATGGGCATAGCCTTGATGCCAAAAAACATGCTTACTTCGTTAAAGTACACTGGGCCAAATCACACTGGCACTCATTGCACGCTGTGTGATGACAATTTGCTTCGCCATATTCGCAAAGAGGGCATTTGCTGGTTTTGCCCAACTTGTCGGCAAGATATGCCCAGTTTTGCAGCTAGTCTCAATGTCGGTCTCACAGACAGTCTAAATGACAGTCTAAATGCCAATATAAAACCGATATACACCGAGCAGGCGCTTACTTGCGACCATAACTCACTAGATTCTCAGCCCTCTCGGCCTTCTCAGCTATCTGCTGTCACCCACTGAACAAGTAGCCTAACACCATAGCCCGTCGCGCCAGGGTTATTGTAGCCGTTTTCTTTTTCAGACCAAACCGGGCCAGCAATGTCTAAATGCGCCCAAGGCGTCTCTTTGACAAACTGCTTCAGAAATAGGGCGGCGGTGATTGAGCTACCCGCCCTTGGACCTGTATTTTTCATATCAGCAACGACTGATTTGAGCCCTTCAAAGTATTTGTCTTCCATCGGCATGGGCCATAGCTTTTCGCCGGATAGATCAGCCGCAGCGCTGAGCCCTTGAGCAAGATTTTCGTCGGGGCTAAACAGTGCGGCGATGTCGTCGCCTAAGGCCACTATGCAAGCGCCCGTCAGGGTTGCCAAATCAATCATGGCATCGACGCCTAACTGATCTGCGTAGACTAGGGCATCGGCTAGCGTAAGGCGACCTTCGGCGTCAGTGTTATTGACTTCGATAGTTTTGCCGTTGGAGGCGGTAAGAATGTCGCCTGGTCGCATGGCATGGCCACTGATCATGTTTTCGGTGGTGGCGCTGATGAAGTGAACTTCGACGTCGGGTTTGAGCTGGGCGATCGCTTTCGCTGCGCCCAACACCGCTGCTGCACCACCCATATCAATTTTCATCATCTCAATGCCCGATCCGCTGACTTTGAGATTTAGACCACCCGAGTCAAAGGTGAGCCCTTTGCCGATGATGGCTAGCTTGCGTTTAGCAGGACCTTGCGGGCTATACACGAGATGAAGGAACCTAGGCGGAAGATCTGAGGCTTGGGCAACGCCCAGGTACGCGCCCATGCCCAACGCCTCGCAGTCTTCTCGCTCTAGCACGGTCAGCTTCAGGTCATAGTCATGAGCGATGTTAGCAGCGGTTTCTGCCAGCATATCTGGGGTGACGACATTGGGTGGAGCAGCGACTAGCTCACGGGCTAAAATCACGCCTTCACAGACGATTTGAGCCGTTTGAATGGCGGCTTCCTCGCCGGGAAACGCGAGGAGATGAATCTGCTCTAGCTGAGTCTCGTTTTTGTCGGGTTCAGACTTAAAGCGGCGATCTTGATTGAGCGCCAAGATTGCGCCTTCACTTAGTGCTTGGGCGGTTAATGACTGGCTATTATTCCATACCGGAAAGCTGATGCCGAGAGAGCGGCTTTTGGCTTTTTTGGCGAGACGAGCAGCGATCGCGGCTCCTTTACGCAGTCCTTCTAGCGCCATCCCGTCAGATCGGCCTAGTCCGACGATGGCGATTTTTTTAATGGGAGAATCGGGGCCGAGGCGAGTAATTGCCGTGGTGCCTGTTTTGCCCTCAAACGATTCTTCTTCGATGAGTACCTGTAGCAGCCCTGATACCTTGTCGTTGAGTTCCGATAAGATTCCTGTCAGTGGCAAAGACTCTTCCGAAAGGCCAACCACTAGGCAATCTCCTGTCCAGCTCAGGCAAGATTGATCTGACGCTATAAAATCCATTCCCTGTTCGTCTACTTTAAATGCTTGCTCTATAGTATCTACTGATTTCGTGCTTTTACGTGTGCTGGGCAGTTTTCCTTGGCAAAGCAGTCTGTGCTTTTGGCTTCTTATCTTTAAGAAGATCTTTGAGGCGCTTTAGGGCAGCTGTTACCCTATTCTTGGCCAGCGAATTTAACAACTTTTCCCACGTCATTAAGATTTTTCTGCTAAAACTTCATCAGAAGCTCACTCAAAAACTGGTATTTTTTGCCTTGAGTTTTATCTTGATGGCAAGCCTTCTACCCCTAAGCCTATCTTGGACCCTTAAGTCTATACAATCAGCCCTAAAAGCCCTTTAAAGCCAACTCCTAAGCGCATTCAAGCAAGGTTCTGAGAATTTGACATGCTAAAAACGATTAAGGATAGGTGGCCGCTAATTGCGATCGCCAGCGTCAGTGCGCTCTCCATTGGGATGGTAGTGGCGCTGACTAAAGCAACGGATCTGTTTCAGTCGCCTAACTTCTCACTCAGTCCGGCGCTGGAATCAGAGGCGGATGAAGCATCGGTGGTGCTGACACTGGTGAGGCAGCCGCCAGAAATTCGTCAAGAATTGCTCAATGCGATTGCTAAGCGCGATCGCACGCTAGAAGGTGATCGCGCCCGCTATCTGCTGGCTACTGACTTAATCAATCAAGGTCAAGGCAGTAGCGCGCTGCCATTGCTCACTGAGTTAAACCGAGAATCGGCGGATGGCTATGCGGTGATGGCTCCCTACATTTTGCTCAAAAAAGGACAGGCTCAAGCCGCAGCCAGCCAAGCTGAAGCTGCTCAAGAGACGTGGCGGCAACTGCTCAAAACCTATCCTGATAGCAGCGCTACGGCCGAAGCGCTCTACCAGCTAGGCAATCAGTCTGCACCCACGGCGATTACCTATTGGAATAAGCTGCTGAGTGAAATTCCGGCTCACCCGCGCAGCGTTGAAGTAGCGCTCAAACAGCTTTTTCCGGTTCAGCCAGAAGCCAGTTTAGAGGCCAACAAGCTCACGGAACTAGACGAACTAGCGCTGCTTAAAATCGTTGCTTATCACGGGCTAGGTGCTTCTAACAGCCGGTCTAACTATATCGCGGCGCTAGATCGCCTCAGTCAGCGCTACGGCAGCAACCTCTCTCCAGAAGATTGGGCAGCCATCGGATTTGGCTATTGGGAAACTCAAAATTACGAAAAGGCTGGTGAGGCTTATAGCAAAGCGCCCAGCACCCCGGTCACCCTTTACCGCGCGGCGCGCGGGCAAGAAATCGCGGGTAAATCCAAAGCGGCGATCGCCACCTACCAGCAGCTTAATCAAACCTTTCCAGAAGCGCCCGAAACGGCCACGGGCCTGATTAACCTAGCCAATTTGCTACCGCGTCCGTTAGCCCTAACGGCCCTCGATCAGGTCATGACTCGCTTTCCCGATCAGGCTGCAGAAGCGCTCGTCTTTCGGGCTGATTTGCTAGATGAACTCAATAGCTCAGACTCTGCGCAGCAGGCTAGGGCCTCCGTGCTATCGCAATACTCTAGCTCAGCCGCCGCCGCTAAAATTCGCCTTGCTAAAGCCGAGGCCAGTGTGGCTAAAGGCGATTATGCCGCAGCGATTGACTGGGCTCAGCAGCTCGTAACCGCCGCACCTAAAGATGACCTAGCCGCCAAAGCAGGCTTTCTATTCGGCAAATGGTCACTCAATCAAAACCAGTCAGCAGTAGCTCAGCGCGCTTTTGAGCAGGTCATTCGCGAACATCCCGAATCGTATTACGCTTGGCGATCAGCCGTGCATTTAGACTGGGAAGTTGGTGATTTTGACACGGTGCGCAATGTCACGCCCCTGATTGCATTTCCGTCCCAGCGATCGCCGCTGCCAGCCGGATCTGCCACCGTGCAAGAGCTGTATCTATTGGGTCAAGATGTTGCCGCTTGGGAGCAGTGGCAAACTGAATTTGTCAATTTGCAAGCGCCGACGGTGGCTGAGCAATTTACCGATGGCATCCTCAGATTAGGTATTGGCGATAATTTGGAAGGCATCTTTATGGTGTCGAGTTTGGCATGGCGCGATCGCCCCACCGAAAAAAGCGAATACCAGCAGATCAAAACAACCCCTCTCTACTGGCAAGCCCTGTACCCATTTCCCTTTTTCGATCTGATTCGGGGCTGGGCGCAGCAAAGAAAGCTCAATCCTTTACTGGTGACCGCACTGGTACGCCAAGAATCTAGATTTCAAGCCGACATTTCGTCTGTTGTCGGGGCCATGGGTCTGATGCAGGTCATGCCTGACACCGCCGCTTGGATCGCCGAGCAAACTGGCGAAAAAGAGTACACGCTGAATGCGCCCGAAGATAACGTTAAGCTCGGCACTTGGTACCTCGACTACACCCACCGAGAATACGGTGACAACTCGCTATTTGCCGTCGCTAGCTATAACGCAGGCCCCGGCAGCGTCGATAGCTGGATCAAAAAGGCAAACTTTACCAATGCCGACGAATTCGTTGAAAAAATTCCATTCCCTGAAACCAAAGGCTATGTAGAGTCTGTTTTTGGCGGCTATTGGAATTATTTAAGGCTCTATAACCCTGAGATTGCGGCTAAAATAGCGGCTCTGTGAGCCCCTGCTGAGCAGGCATCTTGAGCTGCATTTGACCTGAATTTGGCCCGTGCTAATATTCGCTAAAATCAACCTTATTCAATCTGCCGGTTTTAGCAATTCTTGTGTGCCTTCGTACACCTTGTGATTATCCGACAGCCCTATCGTTGGTAGTATAGTTGCATAAATCTACCTAAACAGTTCTAGGCAGTTCTCGATTTCAGCTGATTTCATTGGAGTATCGTGACTAAATTTAGTGCCCCGCAGCAGAATCAACTCGCGCAAATTGGTGCTTTTTTGCGCGATAACCGCGAAAAGCAGGCCAAGTCTTTAGAAGATATTGCTATTTGCACCTACATTCGCCCGCAGTTGCTCAATGGGCTCGAAACAGGCAATCCAGATGTACTCCCTGAACCTATTTTCGTCCAAGGATTCATTCGTCGCTACGCCGAAACGCTAGGGTTAGATGGCATTGAACTCTCCCAGCAGTTCACTGTTACCTCCATTCCTTCTACCCCCCGCCCTGAAAAGCAGGCCCCGCCAGCGGACAGTGCCACGACCCGCCTAACTCGAGTCTCTTCAGTCAATTCGCCTGTAGCTAGCCAAATTTTAGAGCAGCCTGCCGCACCCTTGGCAGCAGCTACACCAATGTTTAGTCCGCTGCATTCTGTAGATCCAGCAGCGGCTGAGGTAGCAGTACCGATTGCGCCATCGCCTGCGGTTACGCCAGAAAAAATCCAGCCAGAAGAAATCCAACCAGTTACGCAGCTTGAGCCCGAGCTGGAAAGTATCCCTTTTGAAGAATCCCTCTTTCAACCGGTTCCCAAGGCATCCCAAGTACCTGATAAACCGCTGATTGAAGAGTCCATGACGGCAGAGCCAGTAGCCGAGCCGATAGTAGAACCAGTAGAACCAGTAGAACCAGTAGCGGCAGAGCCCATCGCCAGTTTGCCTCTCATCGCGACTGAGCCTGGCGTTCAAGAGAATGGATTAACCGTTGATTCATTCAACTTCGATCCGGTGAGTACTGGCGATGAAACAACATTACCGAGCGGCGAACCCCTTACAGTCGCACCACCGGTTGAGCTCTCAGACCAGCCTACAGATGCTCTAGTATTTGACGATAATCTGCCAGCAGCGTTTACCACAGAAGTGACCTCCGCGATGCCTCAAGTCAATCACTCTGTGCAGCCCACAGGAATTGAAGTGGGCAGATCACAGCCAGATTCTCCGAAGCTGATGCCGTTTGTAATCGGAGGTATTGCCGCAGCGCTGACAGTAGGGGCGCTGATTTTGTTTAATGTGTTAGGCAGAAGCTCAAGCCGGCCCAGCCTTGCAGGCACTTCACCCACCACTGAACAACCGACCGACGGGGCCACTACTAGCGATCTCCCCGCAATTCCTACTAGCCCTACGACCGAGCCTGCCCCCCCCATTAGCACTGCCCCAATTTACGTCCAAGCAACTGCTACTTCAGAATCTTGGGTCAGCATTATCGCCGACGGCGATCGCATCTTTGAAGGCACTCTACAAGCTGGAGATAGCCAGCTTTGGGAGGCTAGAGAAAGGCTCAGCATCTACTCTGGAAATGCAGGTGGCCTGACGCTAGCTGCAAACGGTAGCGAAGCCGTCGTTATGGGCGCACCCGGACAGCCAGAAGAAAAGATTTTTCCACCCCAGTAAAGCTTTCGCAACAGCATGCAAGCGCAATAGGGGCTATCACCCGCTAGCAGTCAAGCGTCACTAGCCGTTGATAGTCAATGAGTCATCAATAAAAGCCTAAGAGACACCAAGAGGCATTAGTTCTTAAGCATCCTGCCCATACCCCATAATCCAAGCCCACCATATACAATAAACATTGGAGTCAATTCCCAAGATTCCTTTACGCCCTCAGCCCATTACCCAATCATCTGCTTATGACGCCTCCCGCTGACCTTGAGACGGCAATTGCTGCCAACCTTGTGGTGCCAGAGGGATCGGTGCCACAAAAAACGTCGAAAAAAGTACAGGCATTCCTCGACGAAGTGCCGGACGACGTTGAAATGTCCTTGTTCGATCACCTTGAGGAACTCAGAGCAAGAATTTTCTATGCTCTTATCGCCATATTCGCAGGCGTCGTGCTTTGCTTTGCCAGAGTCAGACAGATTGTTGAGCTGCTAGAAGTGCCTGCTCAAGGTGCAAAATTTCTTCAACTCTCGCCCGGTGAATATTTCTTTGTTTCCATCAAAGTCGCAGCCTACAGCGGCATCTTAATTGCCAGCCCCTTCATTCTTTACCAAATTATTCAGTTTGTGCTGCCGGGGCTAACTCGCCGTGAGCGACGTCTCATTGCCCCAGTAGTCGTTGGCTCCAGTGTCCTCTTTTTTGCCGGGTTAGCCTTTGCTTACGGCGCTCTAGTGCCTGCTGCACTCGACTTTTTTATTAGCTACGGGGCAGACGTTGTAGAGCAGATGTGGTCCATTGATCGATACTTTGAGTTTGTGCTGCTGCTGCTGTTTAGCACCGGCCTTGCCTTTCAAATTCCGGTTATTCAGCTACTACTAGGGTTGCTGGGTATTGTGGGCTCTGAGCAAATGCTATCCGGCTGGCGCTATGTTTTATTGGGTGCGGCAATCTTAGGGGCCGTGCTCACACCATCTACTGATCCGGTGACGCAAAGCTTGCTCGGCGGCGCTGTGCTGTTTTTGTATTTTGGGGGCATTGGCTTAGTCAAAGCCATCGGCAAATAGCAGAAAACAGCCATTAAGCTACAGCTTAAACACCCAAAAACAAAAAAATAGTCATCAGCTAATTTCCATGAACTTGAATGGAAAAGGTTGCTGACGACTGTTTTATCTAATTCAGTTAATTCAGTGAATAAAAAGGCTTTACGCTCAACTTAAGCAGCGCTCAGTCCAGAAAAAACAGAAATTCACGAATAGTTACCTAACAACAAGACCAGAGAAAGAAACATCTCGATACACTCTCAAAAAGCTATTGACCAGATCTTACAAAAACTCAACTCTTTGAACTATTCGCAATGGGGGTAGATGCGTTTAGTTGTTGACCCTACTTTTAATGAGTGCGCTTTTATCTTTCCGCTTTGTTTCTTTCCTTTTCCGTTGATATCTTTTCGATAGTAGATTGATCCTTATTAACGGGAGAGATTTGCCTTGGGGTCTTGTATTCTGGCAATTTAGCTATTAACGCTGAACTTTACTTTGTCTTTTTTCTTTTGTAAAGAGGGCATTCAAGAAAATAAAGACGGCCTAAGGGCAAAGAATTGCCTAAATATTGTTGGGTAAAATCACCAATATGCAACCTGCAAGCTAACTATTAGAGCGCATCATCGCTTTACTTTCTGGCTGCTGGCCAAACAAACTATCTAAATAGATTCGACTGACCTGACGTTTTGTAACGCCATTTTGCATTAAAAATAGCGATATGGCTGCGCAAAATAAACGATCTTGGCTCCATCCCGAATGCACATCTAAATAGTGCTGAACGGAAGTATAAAGCTCTTCAGGAATTTCGACTGACAAACTGACAGATTGCTGCACCACAAAGTCTCCTTAACGTTTTTTTTGCATGACAAATCCTCATGGTTTTTTTGCTCGATTATCTCTTTCAGCTTCTTGATCTATTTTGATGGCCTTAATTTTGATGGGCCTAATTTTTGCTTTAAAGAGCTAATGATTCTGAAACAAACGCAAGCAAAGCTTTCCGCTGAGGTGTTTCTCATTGTGAAACATGCGTCTATAAATAGCAACGGTACCCAAATACTTGGGCAGATTTATAAAAAAATTGCTTTTTCGAAGAAGGTTGATTTCAGTAGGTTTTTTGTCATATAAGGTTACATTGATGAGACTAAGATCACGCTCAATGAGGCCGACAAAGTAATCCACAAAAACCAGTGGAATCACCTATCGTGGTTCTGATCTGTGGAAAACTTCTGTGCATTCTGTGGAAAACCTGTGGAAAGCCTGTGGAGAAATCAGCCTTGATACTAAGAATTGTAAACTTCTTAAACTGCTCGATTTACCAACCCCCCAAAGTCTGTGACCTAAGTCTGTAGTGGTAAATACAGCATATGAATTCAGGGCGTAAATCAAGGAGCAAAATGGCTTTCCACTTGCCTCACCATGTCTTGAATCTCATGAGGCACTTGGCGCACGACCTTGCGACTAGTCATATCGACAGTCACTAAGCTCACTTTTGCATTTAAGCAAATGCGGGGGCTTGGCTCTACGGTTTCAATTTGGTACAGCCAGCTGAGGCGAATGCCGCTAATTGGGGCTAGGCGGGTTTTTACAACGGCTGAAGCGCCGAGCATGAGCGGATGCCGGTAGCGAATTTCCAACTCGACGACTGGTAAGTCGTAGCCTAACGCCACCCAATTCTCAAACGGCACACCTACGGTTCGCAAACATTCAACCCGAGCAGACTCTAGCCAAGTAACGTAGGTGCCGTGCCAGACTACGCCGCCATAGTCGGTGTGATGCGGTTGAACCCGAACCGCATAGTCAAACCAATTGATTGAGGCAAGAGCGGGTGAGTTTGGCTGTGAGCCAGGTAAAGGTGTCATGGGCATAAGCTGATTTCTATCGGTTTGTTGCTGATTGAGTGCGAGTGAGCCAATTTTTTCTAAGTTTAAATAGACGCTAGAATTGGAACGGAATTTTATGATTGAGAATATTTTGCTGGCCGACTCGGGGATTGGCAATACCCGCGACATGATGAAAGCGCTGATGCAAATTCCTAGGATTGAGCGATCGCGCCTCACCATCCTTCACGTAGTGTCCCCACAGTCCGGGGCTGCGGCAATGGCAGAAGCTTGGCAAACAGGCGGCAGAGTTCTGGCCGAGGCCGTCAGCACCCTGAATTTAGACCCAGCTCAAGTAAACGCGGTACTGCGAGAAGGCGAACCTAAAGACGTCGTTGGCAAAGTAGCCGATGAAGTCAATGCAGATTTGGTGGTCATGGGCTCTAGAGGGCTCAAAGGACTCAAGGCCATTCTTGGCAATTCAGTCAGTCAATACGTCTTTCAGCTTTCATCACGGCCTATGCTGCTCGTTAAAGACGATCTGTACAGTATTCAGGCCATCAAGCGCATCCTCGTCGCCATCGATAAATCCGACTCTGCCAAGCAAAGCCTAGAAGTTGGCATTGATCTAGCCCGTGACATCGAGGGCAGTGAGATTATTTTGGTGCACTCAGTTTCTAAGCTGAATGCCAAGCTCGAAGAAGCTGTTCGCGACTCTCCCGAGAATGACCCTGTGCTAGCTGATGCTATTACCAAAGTGCGGCGCATGGGTATCCAATATCGATGTGTTGCGCCGCAAGGCAAACCGGGCGCACGCATTTGTGAGCTAGTCGATGATCTCAATATCAGTCTGCTGATTTTAGGATCGCCCGATCGCAGGCCCAGTATTGCCAAAGGAATGCCCGATCTTGACCGATTGCTAGGGGAGTCGCTGTCAGACTACGTGCGGGTGTACGCCAACTGTCCGGTACTTTTGACGCGAATTGAAGCTTAGGATTCAGCAGGATCCTGCTATTGATTAGCCTCAAGCCGCTAAATCCCCAAACCCTCAAATCCCAAACCCTCAAACAAACTGACAAGGGCGGCGAACGGCTTCGTGAAGGGTGGCTTCATAAAGCGCCTGATCGACTTCAAACGCACCGAAGCGGGCCAAATGAGGATTGAGAACCTGAGCGTCGAACAGGAGGAAGTTGCGTGACTTCAAATGCTCTACCAGCATCACCATTGCGGCCTTAGAGCCTTCTGGAATGCGATAAAACATTGACTCGCCGATGAACGCACCGCCCAGCACAATCCCCAAAAAACCGCCTGCAAGTTCGCCGCCTTGCCAAGCTTCAAAGCTATGGGCATATCCGGCCCGATGCAGCCGCAGATACACTTCTTTGAGATCTTCAGAAATCCAAGTCGTCTCGCGATCAGCGCAGCCTTCTACGACGGCCTCAAACGCTTGATCAATCGCTGCGGTAAATCGCCGCTGATTCAGGACTCTGCTCAGAGACTTAGGATAGCGAAACCGCTCATCTAACGGAATCAGCGCTCGTTTTTTGCTCGAATACCAGTTGAGATGCCCGTCATCTTCAGCCATCAAAAAGTAGCCTTGAGCGTAGCACTGAAGAATCTGCGGGACAGAATAAACCATAGCGTTATGGTATAGCCTTATATCAATAGAAACTACCTGCGCTACCCAAGGCGTTAATGCTGTTATGTCCGACCCAACAGCCTCTGACTTTATTGATCCGAAGGCCACTCCCTCCAATTCCTTTGGTAGCAGCGCTAGTGGCACTGAACCGATTGAATCAATTAAGCTGCCCCCACCTGAAGATGCGCTCAAAGAGGGGCAATGGCTCAAATCGATGCTGCACAAGTGGCTAGACGAAGAATTCTTGCCAGAAATTGTCAATGCGCATATTGCTGCTCGCGCGTCTCAGGTTTTTGTGCGCCAGCGCATGGAAGGCGAAAACAACCTAAATGCGCTCGTACTCGCTATTTTGACAGAAATGCAGGGTTACGATTTTTCTAAAAGCTTTTATAGTGAATTTGCGGTGGCCAATGCCGTTGGCGATTTGCTGCTCGATAGCCTCGGCATTGAGCGCTGTTGCGGTAATAACGGCTAATTAAATTTTTTGCTGGTGGTAGATTATAACTCAATCAAAAAAGGTCCCTTGGCTATAAACCAAAGCACCTCTTTAAAGCACTTTTATCTTTCTTTGCACAAACTTGACACAACTTGACTCAAGCTGCTGTATGAATAGTTAGATAAATAACTAGAGCTTACCAGCTAGACTTAACCACACCGGGTAGTAAGCCTTGGTGTGCCATTTCGCGCAGAGCATTGCGGCACAAGCCGAAATCACGGTAGTAACCGCGTGGGCGACCGGTTTTCCAGCAGCGATTGTTGAGCCGGGTAGGCGCACTGTTACGGGGTAGTTGCTGAATTTTACGGTGAATTTCCAGCTTTTGAAACTGATTGGGCGCATCATCAAATTCTTTGAGCAAAGCTTCGCGCTTAGCGGCATACTTTGCAACGAGCTTTTGGCGCTTGGTCTCGCGCGCAACCATACTTTTTTTAGCCATGAGGCAGCGTTTCGTCTTTTTGTAATTACACAGTACTTAATACTAAACGGTGTTGAGGGGTTTTGCAAACTGCTTTTTAGTTTTGGCTGTTTTGATTTTGGCTGTTTTGACTTTGGCTGCTTTGATTTTGGCCGATTTTGCAGCTTCCGCTCGAATTTTGGCGGCTCCGGGGCAAATGTCTAACAGATCACATCGCAGACACTGGGGGCTTCTCGCAACACAAATGGCCCGCCCATGATACACCAGCCGAATTGACCAATTTTCCCAGTCGGCTTGTGGCAGCAACTTCATGAGATCCTGCTCGATTTTTACGGGCTCAACCTGCTTTGTTAAGCCCAGTAAACCTGATAGGCGTTTGACGTGAGTATCGACAGTAACTCCTTCATGAATGCCGAAAGCGTGAGCTAGCACAACATTGGCCGTCTTTCGCGCGACTCCCGGCAGCAGGATCAGCTCTGCTAAGGTGCTAGGAACCTGCCCGCCGAAGTCAGTCATAATTTTGCGGGCGGCGGCTTGAATATTTTTGGCCTTGTTGCGATAGAAGCCGGTAGAGCGTACCAGTTCTTCTAGTTCAGTGGTCTCCGCAGCGGCGAAGGCGGCGGCATCAGGAAAATGGGCAAATAAAGCGGGCGTTACTTGATTGACCCGGGCATCGGTACATTGCGCGGCTAGTATGGTTGCGACCATAAGCTGCATGGGCGATTCGTAGTCCAGCGAGCAGGGCGCTTCTGGGTACATGAGCTTGAGCCGCGTGAGAATCTCGAGGGCGCGCTGCTTTTTGGGCAGCTTTTGAAACGGCCTGAGCGGTGGTGGGAGCTGATTGGGCAGCGGCAAGGGAATTGCTGTGTAGCCGTTCTCTTTGCTCGGTGGCGGGGGGGCAAGGCTCACTATTAGTTCATCGTTTGCTCGACGTTTGCTCGGCGGTGGCTCAGCAATCGGTTTACTGTTGCCGCAAATTTTGAAGGACTTCGAGCTGTGAAATATCTCGCACAATCAAAAATATGCCGACTCCGAGTAAGAACACAATGCCGGTTCTCATGACGCTTTCTTGGAACCGAGTAGGCAGCGGTTTGCCTAAAATCGCTTCAATTAACAAAAAGGCAAGCTGACCACCGTCTAAAGCAGGTAACGGCAAAATATTGATCATTGCCAAGTTGATGCTGATGATGGCGGCAAAGGGAAATAAGGTTCGGGCGTCATTTTTGGCAAGGCCCGCACCTTGCTCGACGATTTTGACAGGGCTACCGACCTGATCAGCCATTGAAGAAAAGTTAGTAAAAAGCGCTACCATGCCGCCCGCGACCAGCTTGGTTTTGCTTTGAAATTCATCGGCAGCGATCGCCAATAGCTCAACCGGGTTGTTCGCCGAGCGAAAGGCAACAGAGCCATCTGCATTGATGATTACGTTGGGTTGTAAGGCCACGCCGATAACCGCATCGCCAGTTGCCGGACTAATTTGGGGTGTGACGACCACCTCTAGCTCTCGGTTATTGCGCTGAAGGGTCAGCGTGACCGGCTTTTCAGGGCTAGACTGAATGATGCTGATCAGCTCCCGCTGCACGGGCTCTCCCGTCCCTAAAGGCCGCGCATTAGCGGCAATAATCACATCATTAGCTTCAATGCCCGCCGCTTGAGCAGGACTACCTTGTACCACTTCAGGCACTTTGACGCCGGGGTTAAAATTTGGCACCCCCAAGCTGCCAAACTGTAAAACAAAGACCAGATAAGCAAAAATCATATTGGCAATCACACCCGCACTAATGACGATGGCGCGATCTATCACGGGGCGGTTGCCTAGTAAATTAGGATCGTCAGCGGGAATGCTGCTGTCAGGGTCATCGTCCGGAAAGCCAACAAAGCCGCCTAGCGGAATCGCTCGCAGCGCATATTCAGTTCTAGCACCCTGCAATTTCCACAAAATAGGGCCAAAGCCAATCGAAAAGCGGTTGACATGGATGCCCTGCAAGCGTGCCGCCGTAAAATGTCCAAGTTCGTGAACAAAAATCAGTAGGGCAATGACTCCGATTACGGCCAGTACGATCATAGAAGCTCGGCGGTTTAAGATAACTTTTGTTATTGTACAGGGCTAGCTTAGTGAATGTGTGAGTCCAAAGTTCGGAAGGTGAGGGCGATTAGAGAATTGGCGCGCCAATCATCGCTGTGCCCATATACTTTTGCAAAACGTCGGGCACTTGAATGCTGCCATCGGCCTGCTGATAGTTTTCTAAAATAGCGGCCATTGTGCGACCGACTGCCAGTCCAGAACCGTTGAGAGTATGCACATACTGAGTGCCTTTCTGTCCGGATGCTTTAAAGCGAATATTGGCCCGCCGTCCCTGAAAGTCAACGCAGTTGGAGCAGCTAGAAATCTCACGATATTTAGCTGCTGACGGCAGCCACACTTCTAGATCATAGGTTTTACTAGCGCCAAAACCCAGATCGCCTGTACACAGTGCTAATACCCGGTAAGGCAACTGAAGCTGCTGTAAAACGTCTTCAGCGTCGCGGGTGAGTGCTTCGAGTTCATCAAAAGAGCGATCAGGATGAACAAATTTGTACATTTCGACTTTATTGAACTGATGCAGCCGAATGAGGCCGCGAGTGTCGCGGCCATAGCTTCCGGCTTCGCGGCGAAAGCAGGGCGTGTAGGCGCAGTAGTTAATGGGCAGCTGATCGTCTGTGAGAATTTCGTCGCGGTGAAGGTTGGTGAGCGGAACTTCGGCAGTAGGGGTAAGCCAAAGATCATCGCGATCGCACTTAAACCCATCTTCGGCAAACTTAGGCAGCTGCCCAGAGCCGATCATCGAATCTGAATTCACCAAAATCGGCGGCATAATTTCGGTGTAGCCCGCTTTCACATGCCGCTCCAGCATGAATGAAATCAGCGATCGCTCTAGCGCCGCACCCGCGCCAATTAAGGTCACAAACCGGCTTTGTGCCACTTTAGTAGCGCGCTCAAAGTTCATAATCTCTAGCCGCTCACCCAAATCGTAGTGAGTTTCGAAGTTAGCTAGGCGATCGCGCCCCCTTGCAATCAGCTCATCGCCCCAGCGCCTAATCTCTACATTCTCAGCTTCGCTTTTCCCCACTGGCACAGAATCACTCGGCAAATTCGGCAGCGTCAGCAAAATCTCTTCAATATTCGCCTTCAGCTCCCGCTCGTAAGGCTCTAGCTCATTCAAGGTCTGCTTAATTTGGTTGCCTGATGCCCTCAGCGCCTTCACCTCATCTCCTATTGGATCAGCGCCCTGGCGAATTTTTTGCCCGACTAACTTACCCACCTCATTGCTTTGGGCCTGCAAATCAGAACGCTGCTTTTCAACCTGCCGCTGCTTGGCATCGAGAGCGAGCAGCGGCTGCAAATCATACGCCCCTCTTTTGGCCAGAGCCGCCTGCACGTGATCGGTTTGATTGCGAATGAGCTTAATGTCTAGCACTGGCCTTACTTCCTTATTTCCCCTGAGCCTTTCTCTAAGTCAGGGTAACAGTCAAAGGGGCGGTCAGGATCACTGCCCTGCCGCCCCTTCCAGATTATTTTTACAGAAATACCGAGTCAGCACCTGACAAAATTACTGCACCTGCTGAATCTCAGCAATTTCAGGAATAAATTCGCGCAGCCGACGCTCAATGCCCATCCGCAGCGTCATTGCCGAACTAGGACAGCTACTGCAAGCACCATTGAGACGCAGTTTGACAATCGGGCCGTCTAATTCGACTAGCTCCACATTGCCACCGTCAGCCAAGAGGTAAGGCCGCAGCTCGTCTAGCACTTTTTCAACATTAGGTTCAGTTAAAGCAAGCGTTGACATAGGTATCTCCGGTTTGAACAAGGTTGTCACTCTAGTCTAGCGGTTCTAACCACTAAATTTGCCCACAGCGACTTAGGTTGACCATTAGCTGGCTGGCAATTCGGCCTGCAATTCATCTAGGCGAGCTAACACCTCTTGACTATGAATGGCCGGACGCACACCCAAAAAGCGTTCTTTTAAGATGCCGTCGGGATCGATTAAATAAGTATGGCGCATCGACATGGGCTTTATCCAAGAGCCGTAGGCGCGGCTGACTTGACCCTCTCGATCAGAAAGCAGAGGAAAGACTAATGCTTCAGCATCACAAAATTCTGCGTGAGAATCTACATCGTCAGCGCTGATGCCAATCACTTGAGCATTACGAGCCTGATATTGGGGTAAGTCGCGCTGGAATCGCTGTGCTTCTAACGTGCAGCCGGGGGTAAAATCACGGGGGTAAAAGTACAGCACCACCCACTGGCCCGCATAATCAGCTAAGGAAATTTCTCTATTACCACTGCCATCATTGCTATTTGTCGGCAGTGTAAAGGTTGGAGCAGGCTGATTAATCGCAGGCTGTTCGCCGCCCATTGCATAAGCTACAGGCGTTGGCAAGATGACGACAGCGCAAAGAAACAGTAAAGCGCCTAGGCAGCTTGCTAAAAGCTTTTGCCCAGTTTTTTGCCCAGTTTTTTGCCCAGTCACTCGCCAAGACATTCGAGAAAGCGTCATAAATCATCCATATGTATGTATCTGGAAAGAGCCGATTGAAGGAACCCATTTAGACAGAGCCCTATCCGCTCCAACTGCTCCAACAAAAATTGTCAGTAATGGGTCATTCCCTGGGCCATTACTGACAATTTATCAGGGCTTCAATATCTGCCGCTACAATTTTTTCCAGATTGCGCGTAATTTTCTCAATGTCCCAATTCCACCAAGCGACTTCAAGTAATGACTCGATTACCGTATCCTCGAAGCGCTGACGAATACACTTCGCTGGATTGCCACCGACAATGGTGTAAGGTAAAACATCGCTTACCACGACTGACTTTGCCGCAATAATAGCGCCGTCTCCTACCTGTACTCCTGGCATAATCACCCCTTCATAGCCAATCCACACGTCATTTCCGATGATCGTGTCGCCTTTGTGAGGTAGCTTATCTAGGTAAGGGCTGATTTTTTCCCAGCCATTGCCAAATATCTGGAAAGGATAAGTCGAAAACCCATCCATTTTGTGGTTTGCCCCATTCATGATGAACTTTACAGCTCGTGCCAAAGCACAAAACTTGCCGATGATTAGGCGATCGCCAACGAAGGGGAAATGATATAAAACGTTACGCTCAAAGTTTTCTGAGTCTTCTAGATCATCGTAATAGGTGTAATCTCCGATAAGAATATTAGGATTTGACACGGTGTTCTGAATAAAGCAGATCTGTGGAAATCCTTTCATAGGATGTTTGTCTTTTGGATTGGCTCCGTACAAAATAATCCTCATCTCTTAGAAAGACCTTATTTTTGCATCTTACTCAAAATTAAAACTGATTGCCTTAGCCTGTAAACCAAGCAGACGAACAAGTTTATAATGCGCTTATGAAAAAATACTGGCGTGAGAGCTGGGCAGTAGCCCAACGCATTTTGACGGAGCTGTTTCGGCGAAGGCGCAGCTTAATTGCTTGGATGATCTTTCCGGCGCTGATTTTGATGCTGAATGGGCTGATTACGGCTGAGCGGGCAGATACGACCGTGAGCACCGCGTTTGAGGTGGCCGCACCGCCAACGTTAGTCGGTGCAGCGCTGTTCTTTAGCTGTTTGGGCGGTGGGGTGGCTACTGTAGTAGCCGAGCGAGAGCAGCAGACGCTGAAGCGCTTATTTTTATCGCCGCTGAGTGGGGTGTCTTATTTTTTGGGAATTTTTTTGGCCCATAGCGTGATTGGCGTGGGGCAGACGCTGGTAATTTTTGCGATCGCTGCTTTCGCCGGGGCCACCTTTCCTAACGCCGCTTGGCTCTTAGCTATTGTCATCATCGCCCTCAGCATTCTGGCCTATGTCGGCATAGGCTTCATGTTAGGCACCCAGTTCGCCCGCCGTACCGAAGATGTCAGCGCCCTAATTGCGGCTTTTGGCGTTCCCCTGATGGTACTAGGCGGAGCCTTTTTGCCGATCTCTCTTTTCCCCGACTCTCTGTTGGAGATCGCCCGCTTCAACCCGATTTATCATATGACAGAAGCGCTCACTGACGCCTTGCTTACCCCCGGTGCACTACTAGGCGAAAACGCGGGTGAAAACGGCACTCACTTTTGGTTTCTAGTGATTTTTGCCGCCATTATGGTCGCCGTTGGCTGGCTTTCTTACCGGCGAATGCTTGTGCAAGAGCGACAGCTTTAGGTTGATTAAACAGGCTAGAATTCAGTGTCTTTGGCACGTAGCCATCTCTAGCAGCATTGCCGGTTCAGGCACAGATTGCAAATCCGATCTAGATACTCCGGACAACGTTACTGTACCGGGCAGTATGCCTGTCTCAAAACTATCTCTAGTTGGTTCTTGAAAAGACGCCGGCTACCCGCATTTTGTCTGCGGTATCGGCACTCGCTGTGTTGATGCCGCAGCTAGTAGGGATATAAACTTCAGCACGCGTCGGGCCACCGGAGGGCTGACCTAATTCTTGCGCCCAATAGAGCCCAAAATCAGAGCTGCCGGTTGCATTGTATAGACCAAATCCAACTTCAGTAAAATTAGCCGCTAATAAATTAGCTTTATGACTCGGGCTGTTTAACCAACTTTGCACAACACTTTGCGGCGTTGTTTGCCCCGCTGCCAAATTTTCACCAATGGCCGTATATTGGTAGCCTGTAGCCGCGATTCTCGAAGCAAACGTAGAATTGTCTTTACCCGTATGGCTAAAGAAATTTTGAGTACCCATTGCCTGAGTGTGACGTTGAGCGGCCTGTCCTAGCTGATAAGAAAACCGCAGCGCCCCCACACCTGCTTCTTGGCGGGCTTGATTTGTCAAGGTTAATAGCTCAGAGAAAAAGCTGTTGAGTTGAGAGCAGTCGCCTGATACCGCAACGGCAGATTTGTTGCCAGAGCCGGTTACATCTGTACTAACGAGCAGTCCTGTTTTGTTGCTACTCTCTTCTCCCGTGCAGCTAGTTGCTAGCAGACCTATTAGCGCAATGCTCCACCAATCCGTGCATTTCATCAAAAAAGTACTCCTGTGTTTTAACGAATGTCTGAGGGTTCGCTGGTCAAAAAAATGGCAATAGAACCTGTGCCCAAGGCATAAAAGTCTTGAGCGTATGGGATGACAGAAAAGTTTGAAAAGGTTGAGAACCGGGCCAGATGAGCGCCCTTGTCTGCGGTGCGTGTATTTTTAGATACTGTTACTGTCTAAAGCAGCGACGTTGAAGAATCAAAATCGCTTGATTTAAGTAATCTCGCTTAAGGGGGTTGTTAAATAAGCGGCAACCGTTGGCTTCACATTGTCATTACAATCGCTGAGCTGGTTGAAAGCCATCCGTAAATACAACAACACAGCGAATGAGGCGCACACAAATATCCGTAACATCCGCAGAGGTTACATCAAAAAAATACTTGCTATCAAGAAAACTACGTATGAAGTTGACCCCAGGATTACGCTGAGAGCCTTAGATGCTGGGGTTAGCGCTGTCGTATTTAAGTCACATCCAAATTGAACCCTTGAGTTTTTCCACCAAGAAAACTACCGTTCTGAACGTGGGCAAGGTTTAGAAGTCTGTATGTGCTCCTCAGATTTGGAGGTACGGCATGACTAGAGATCAACGTCCCTGCGTGACTAGCTGCTATTTGGGGCTCAGGCGTGGAGGTGAATGAGCTTCGCTAAGGTCATAGGGTAGCTTTCTCGGCTAAAGAACAGTCAAATATTTAGCTAGTCACTCACTAGCTCACCACTAACTTCGTTAATTGGGCGGCGGCGCAGCTCTACAGACTCTTCACGGGGCAGGAGTTTGAAGATTTCACGCATTTTGTCGTCGATTATTTCGTAGGGAACTTGGCCGACTTCGTTGAAAACAACGGTGCCGTCAGCATCGAAAACAACGGTTTGAGGAACAGAGCCAGTGAAGTAATAGCCGGCTTCATTTTTGGCGTAGCTGTCTTTTACTGGGACAGAATCGGCAGCGATCGCCAACACATTCGCTACTCGACCGTAGGGCGCTTGGAGCTGAGAAATAACCGATGAAAATTGCTTGCTATCTCGGCTGTCATCAGCGTAAAACACCAGTAGGGTAGGCTTATCTTGCTGGAGTGACTGAGCAAGGTTAAAGCGCGGCGGGACAATCGAGCCATTGCCTGCGTATAGGGCAAAAATGTTGCCATCGTAGTGATCATCATTAAGTTCGGCCAACGCGGGGGCGCTACCTAGCTTTAGCCACAAACCGGCTATAACCACTAGAGTCATCAGGCTGAGGCAAAGCCTCCGAAAATAATTAGTAACCATATGTTTGTTTTTGAGTTCTTGAATATTGAGGTTAAGTACTACGTTTCTTGAAAGCTCTGCGTAATGGTTTTTAGCGTTTCTTGGTAATCGGAGTAGCGGTCTGCGGTTGTCCAGCTCACGACTTGATAGTACCTATCAATCCCTTCAATAGTGGTGTGCAGGTAAACGACCGGAACGCCATCGACAATGCCACGAATTTCGTACTGTATGACTTGATTGCTCCCAATGCTCTCTATGCCAGTGCGCGTTTCCCGCTCAAAGGTGTCTAACCGGTTGCGAATCTGCTGGCGATAGGTTTTGGCATTGTCTTCTAAGCCAAACCGGCTGAGTCCGGCGGCATTTTCGGACACTACCACTGTGTAGAGCTGATTAGGCGGATCGGTAACGTAGATATCGGCGTTGCCGCGCTGGGCACTGCCGGAGACGATCCAACCACTCGGAACGGCAATCTGTGCGCCGGTATTTTGGTTTTTTAAAGCTGAGCGGTCGGGAACGACTCGATCAGTCGTGATCGCCGCCCCTGAATTTTGGTCCCCGCGGGAAAAACAGCCGCCGAGGCTAGGTGTCAGTCCGATCAATAGCAAGAGGCCATAGAAAAAATTGCGAATGAGCGGGCGATTAACAGGCAAATGAGAGCGTATCATGGGACACCGGACTCGGTTTGAGACAGTACCTGACAAGTACCTAACACTAGGCAAAGCATAGCAGTCGATGAGGCGAATTTTAGTGCGCTCTCTTCATCGCTGCCTGCTTAGTGTCGCTAGATGGGGCTTTGATATATGGCTGAATATAGGTTGGCAAAAACGCGATCGCTAGAGAAATCATCCCGCTTCCCTTTATGCTGAATAAGGCAAACTATGGGTACTCCCTACCCTTTTTATTCTTATGCTCAGAGCCGGAATTGTTGGACTGCCCAACGTCGGAAAATCTACTTTATTTAATGCGGTCGTCGCAAATGCGAAGGCTCAAGCCGCAAATTTTCCGTTTTGTACGATTGAGCCCAATGTCGGGATCGTCGCTGTCCCGGACGCTCGGTTGCAGGCGCTAGCAACAATTTCTAGCTCAAAAGAAATTGTGCCTGCCAGAGTCGAATTCGTCGATATTGCGGGCTTGGTCAAGGGCGCTAGCCAGGGAGAAGGCTTGGGTAACCAGTTTTTAGCCAACATTCGCGAAGTCGATGCCATTATTCACGTCGTTCGCTGTTTTGAAAATGACGATATTATCCACGTGTCGGGCTCCATTGGCCCCTTGCGCGATGTTGAGGTGATCAATTTGGAGCTAGCGCTGTCTGATCTAGCCCAAATTGAAAAACGGATGGAGCGCATTCGTAAGCAAGCCCGTAACAACAAAGAGGCCCAAGCTGAGCTAGCCGTGCTAGAAAAGCTGCAACCCGTGCTAGACGAGGGACAAGCGGCCCGAACGGTAGAGCTAGATGCGGAAGAAGCTTTATTTATCAAGCCATTAGGACTGCTGACGCGCAAGCCGGTGATCTACGCCGCCAATGTTTCTGAAGACGATCTCGCCGAAGGCAACCAGTGGGTCGAGGAAGTGCGCACTCATGCGGTTCCCGAAAATGCTGAAGTGGTCGTGGTTTCGGCCCAAGTAGAAGCAGAACTGCTTGAGATTCCGACAGAAGAACGCGCTGACTTTCTAGAAGCGCTCGGCGTTACTGAAGGCGGATTGCAGTCTTTAATTCGCGCCACCTATGAGCTGCTAGGGCTGCGTACGTACTTTACAACCGGACCGGAAGAAACCCGAGCTTGGACGATTAAAGCAGGCATGTCAGCGCCTCAGGCGGCAGGGGTCATTCATACTGATTTTGAGCGCGGCTTCATTCGCGCTGAAACAGTGGGCTATGAAGATTTGGTCACCGCTGGCTCCATGGGCGCGGCTAAAGAAAAAGGCTGGGTGCGCAGTGAAGGCAAAGAGTACATGGTAAAAGAGGGGGATGTGATGCTGTTTAGATTTAACGTCTAAACAGCTTTAAAGAGCCTTAATTTGAGTAAGACGGACTTAGGTAAGGCCGATAGGGTGGTATTTTCTGATGCTGCCTTGACCGGTATTCATACTGAAAGTTGCACTCTGCACTAGGCATCGTGAACAGATGGGACTAAAATCTGCGATAGCTCAACATCGTCAAAGATCTCAATATTTGGGTTTGGATTTTCCCTGTGGTTAAGTGGTTAACTAAAATTCCTGGTTGGGCGGTACTCTCGCTCGTGATGAATGGCCTACTGTTTGGTAGCTTGCTGGCGCTCTGGCAGGATCAAGCGGCAATTTCACAGTCTTCGGGGTTGGTTTCTGGGCTTTTAGTCGCAGGTGATCAGCCGGTTCGGGCGGCGATTACAGATGCGGCGATCGCTGACTCTGCCCTAGCGATTCCGCCGCCAGCAGGTGGGAAAAAGCTGAGTTACCGGCAGTGGGTAGACGTCTTGGCCAAAGATGCGGAGGCTATGGCGATTCAAAAACCGGCGCATTTAACCGTACTGCTTGGCGATTCGTTGAGCCTGTGGTTTCCGGGTGAGCTGATGCCCGGTCGGCGGGTGTGGATTAATCAGAGCATTTCGGGTGAAAGAACCCAAGGGCTGCTAAAGCGCCTAGATCTGCTAAAAGACAATGACGTGGAAGCCGTCTTTTTGATGATTGGCATCAATGATCTCATTTGGGGTGAGCCCGATGACGAAATTATTGCGAATTACAAAAAAATTGTCGCTCGGCTGAAAAAAGATCATCCTCAGACGCAGATCGTGGTGCAGTCGATTTTGCCGCACGGGGGTGAAGGATCTACGTGGGAAAGTCGCGATAAGCTGCTGGCGTTAGAGAGCGATCGCATTGTTAAAATGAATAGCGCCCTTCAGCAAATCGCCGCTGACAATAACGCCTATTACCTCGATCTTTATCCCATTTTCGTTACTGGCGACGGCGAACTGCGATCTGATCTCACCACGGATGGCTTGCATCTCAATCGTCAGGGCTATTTGGTGTGGCGCAGCGCGATCGCTCTCTACGCTCAGCTAAAGCTGCAATAGCGTAAAGCGGCAATCGGGGATGACTTGACCCCTAATTGGATTGGGTTTCAGTTAGATCCAGCGCCTTCAGAGCGGGCATCATCTGCTCAAAGGCAATGCCTCTGTGGCTATAGCGCTTCTTTTCGGCATGGCTCATTTGAGCAAACGTTTTGCCCTGACTGTCTACATAAAAAATTGGGTCGTAACCAAAGCCGCTAGCGCCTTGTCCGGATTTTAAAATGGAGCCGGGGCAGCGGCCTTCGGTTTCTAAAACAATGGTGCCATCGGGGCGGGCGATCGCAATTGCGCAGACAAATTCCGCCCGTCGATCTGCGGCATCACCGAGTTCCTTTAACACCCGATTAATGCGATCAGCGTCAGTGTGACCGTAGCGGGCAGAATACACGCCCGGTGCGCCATCTAGCGCAAATACCACTAGGCCAGAATCGTCCGCGATCGCCCAACTTTGCGTCGCAGTAGCTACTTCACTCGCCTTGAGCCGCGCATTTTCAATAAACGTTTGGCCCGTTTCTTCTACTTCAATTTTTTCCGGCTTTAAAGCCAGCGTCCAGTTTAGCGCCTGAAGATAGTCTTTGAGCTCAGCCATTTTGCCAGGATTGCCTGTCGCCACAATAACGGTAGTCATAAACAGTCATAAAATGAGGAAGGGATATCTAAATAGCTCGGCCAAAGATTAAAACCATTGCTTAAGACGTATTTTACGCCGTAGCTTGAGCTGTGATCGCTCATAAAACAGCCTGATCAATTGTAAGGGGCTAACCGCAAAGCGATATGGTGTAGCAACATCCTGGTGTATTGATTCAACTCGTCATGACCCGACTCGGCAGACGCCAATTTCTCAATCGTTTTGTAGTCAGTAGCTCACTCACCGCTGGTGCTAGCACGCTTTTTCAGATGCTTTTGAGCGGCTGCGCGCCTGATTTGAGCTCTCTTGATGGCGCTTCTTCAACTAGTCCTTCAACCGAAAGCTCAACCGAGCACTCAACCGAGAGCCCCGAAGCCGAACCCGTTAACAATACCGGCACCATTAAAGTGGGGCTTTTGCACTCGCTAAGCGGGCCGATGGCAATCAGTGAAGCGCCCCTCATCGAAGCTGAGCGCATGGCGATTGATGAGATTAATGCCAGTGGCGGGTTGCTAGGTCAGCAGCTCGTCGCGGTGATAGAAGATAGCGCCTCAGACTGGCCAACCTTTGCTGAAAAGGCTGAAAAGTTGATCGATCAGCAGCAGGTTGCGGTCTTATTTGGCGGTTTCACCACGGCTAGTCGCAAAGCAATGCTGCCTGTCGTGAAGGCCAAAAATTGCTTGCTGTGGTATCCCAATGCCTATGAAGGGCAAGAGTGCGCGGCTCAAATTTTTTATGCCGGCGCGAGCGCCAATCAGCAGGTAGAACCGGCGATAGACTGGCTGCTGGGCAATCGCGGAAAATCCTTTTTTTTGGTTACCGACAGCGGCCGGACGCTCCACGATTTGGTTAAAGCGCAGCTTAAGGCGAAAGGCGGCGAGGTCGCTGGTGAAGCTTTCATTCCCTTTGATAAAGCGACTCAGCTTGAGATGGAGTCCGTCATGGCTGAGATCAAAAAAGCACTGCCCGCTGGCGGCATTATTTTTAATAGCCTGATGGGCGATGCTAATCGTTTCTTTTTTAATGCGCTTCAGGGCGCAGGGCTAAGCGCGGATCAATATCTGGTGATGTCGTTGGGTGTCAGCGAGGAAGAGGTTTTTCAAATTGGCTCGTCGCTGTTGGCAGGGCATTACGCCGCAATGAGCTATTTTCAAACGCTAGATTCGCCTGTTAATGAAGCGTGGGTAAGCGCGTTTCAAAGCAAGTACGGCGCTGATCGGGTGGTTGGTGCGCCAGCAGAATCTGCCTATGTGATGGTGCGGCTGTGGGCTCAGGCGGTGGCTGCAGCGCGATCGCTCGATAGCACCGCCGTGAGCCATGCCGCCTATGGGCAGAGCCTTTCAGCCCCGTCGGGTACAGTGACCATACAGCCCAACCATCATTTGACCCAATCGGTGCATATTGGCCGAGTTGGCGGGGATGGTCAGTTTGAGATTTTGATGACAAAAGCAGCGATCGCACCTAACCCTTGGAGCCAATATACACCCGACAGCCAAGGCTTTGCCTGCGACTGGTCAGATCCTGCTAAAGGCGCTAAATACAGCCCACAAATCGCCGATTCTTGAGAAAAATCAGCATTTTCTAGTTTTCTGGATAACTGAGTTAGCTGAACGCTTGGAAGCCCGATAAAACACTGATATTGTGAGTAATATTGACTAGCTCAGTGAGCTATCAATGAACTAATTTTGCCTTAATACCGTCTTAACCCTGAAGCTGAAAGTTCGGTTGCTAAATGGTTGCTAAATCCTTACGCAAATTCGCCTCTTCTGCTGTGTATATTCGTTTATGTAGGTATTGACTTATGACTAATCGAGAAGCGAGAGCGAGAGTCACTAGATCTGCTAGCAGTTTTGCCAATGACTTTAAAGACTTTTTGCTCCGTGGCAATGTGGTTGACTTAGCGGTTGCGGTTGTTATTGGTGTGGCCTTTGGGGCAATTGTCACCTCTTTTATCGAAGACCTGATTACGCCGCTGTTGCTCAATCCAGCATTGCAAGCGGCAGGCGTCGATAACATTGCCGCCCTCTCAGCTGGTGGCGTTAAGTACGGCTCATTTCTCGCGGCTGTTCTCAATTTTGTGGTGATTGGCTTTGTGATGTTTTTGATTGTACGCATCTTCGAGCGGATGAAGCGCACCGAAGCAGTCGATGCTGAACCCACGCCCATTGAAAAGCTAGATGTCACGATGCAAAGGCTCAATGAAACCATAGAGCGCAAGCTGTAAGGCGGAGATTTGTAAATTCAATATTTGTAAATTCAATAAAAGACCAGATAGAACAATGCTAGCACTGCTCATTATCTGGTCTTTTGTTGCTTTCAATCGCTTATGTGAAAGCGCTAGTTTGGGCAACCCAAACTGTCGCGAGTATCCACGCCAGTGACCGGATTGGTGCCTGAGGCGCGATCGCACATTTTCTTCACCTGAAAGCGATCAATAATCGAATCTGAAAAATCAGCGCCGGTAATAATAGTGTTCGCAAATGAGCTGCTAGTGGCGATAGCATCGACAAACACTACATTGGTCATATCCGAGCCATCAAAAATCACCCGATCAGCGAAGGTCTTCGTCAAGTCAGCGCCCGTGAGATTGGTGCGCATAAACGTTGCTTTGGTCAAAATCGTGCCGCTCATATCAGCCCCGGCAAAGTTGGCATCGCGCGCATCTGCTGCTGCGAATGAAGTCCCGGATAAGTTTTTACCTGAAAAATCACCTCCAGCCTGATTGGTCAGCGTGTAATCGACCAAGTTATCTTGCGCCCAAGCGCAAGGCGCGATCGCCCCGCTCAAAATGAATAGAGACAGCACGAGCACCGGAATCTTTAGCGCTGAGATTTTAAGATAAGCGATCGCCTTACCCGCCTTTATCTTCACTGCTTGCCATAACACCATAAATCAGCCTCATTTCTTTCAATTTTAATAGGAATGCCAGTTCCGCTATTTGTGGCCGAAGTTGTCAGCCCCGGCAGTGAATCGAGCGATAACTATCTTAGAGACTACATGTGGAAGCGACAGCAATATGAATGGTGGCAAATTCCCGAATACTGGATTATCGACCCACATCGCGGCCAAGTTAGCGTTCTAGCCCTTACCGAAGGCACCTACCAAGCCACGATCTATCAAGGGCAAGATACCTTGAATTCCATCACATTTTCGACGTTAAACCTCACTGCCGAAGCTCTTCTCTCAGGGCAAATTAACGACTAATGATCGACGGTGTTTGACTGCCTTGAAATAAATCTAGCGATTATAAATCTGTGCAGATCTCGATGTTTTTTGAGTAATTTCTAAATGATCAAGGCAGCGTAGTGTCTAGCCAACTCGGAAAATCACTTTCTAATAAGGCAGTGTCGTAGCTATCAAAGGCATCACCTGCTTGAGCAACAAAAGAAACGTAGTCACTCATCAAGAAATAAACGCCAACCATTGCTGCTGCCGAAGAGGCTACCAAAAAGCCTGCCAGCATCAGCGAAAATTCCTGATTTTCTACGGCTCGATCCATCAGGCGAAGCGCCCAGAAAACCAAGCTAATTACAATCGTCAAAGTCAGAAAAATCATTCTAGTTGGGTTAAGCAGTAGCAGAACATGTGAGGGATTGAAGGCTCTGCAAAATCAGCCCGGGGCAAACATTCTTAACAAAGTATTGGCACCCAACCGACAGGATCACTCAGGAAAAAAACCTCTGAAAAGCACTAGCAGACAGTGATCACCCTTTGTGAACAGTTAGTGTCCATGTGTTTACACAGCTTAACAGATTTCTCAGTTTCTGCCTATTATTGTCCTAATGAATTTCTATAAATTATTGATTTAAGGTCGCTAAAACCTTAGAAAAATATACTTTTTGTATGGTTTTGTAAATATCATATCGATGATGTTTGATTTAGCATACAAAGGCTGACTTGAATGCCGGAATTGAAGAGGCGAAAATAGGCGGATATGGCCTAACGCCGAACGATCACATCATGATCGGCTAAGTAAGTTTTGATTTGCTCTACGCTGAGCTGTCCGTAGTGCAATAGAGAGGCCAATAGAGCAGCTTCGGCTTTGCCAGTGGTTAGAGCGGCGTGAATATGAGCGCAGTTACCCGCACCGCCAGAGGCAATCACCGGCACCTCGACTCGGCTGGCGATCGCCTCAGTCAAGGTCAAATCATATCCAGCTTGCGTGCCATCGGCATCCATGCTCGTAATTAGCAATTCACCCGCTCCGCGTGCTACCGCATCACAGGCCCAGCTCACGGCATCGAGGCCCGTATTTTCGCGACCGCCGCGCACAAACACATCCCAGCCGGGTCGGGTCGGATCTTCTCGTCTGCGCGCGTCGATGGCAACCACGATGCACTGCGCGCCAAAGCGATCGCTCGCCCGGTTAATTAGATCCGGCGATCGCACCGCTGCGGAATTAATGCTGACCTTATCCGCGCCCGCTCTCAGTAGCTTTTTAATTGTTTCGGTTGAGCTAATGCCGCCCCCGACTGTCAGCGGAATAAACACCTGCTCAGCCGTGCGATACACCACGTCATAGATCACATCTCGATCTTCATGGGTGGCGGTGATATCGAGAAACACCAGCTCATCGGCTCCCGCTTCGTTATATAGCTTAGCGAGTTCTACCGGATCGCCCGCATCTTTGAGATCAACAAAGTTGATTCCTTTAACGACGCGGCCAGCTTTGACATCCAGGCAAGGGAGAATTCGTTTGGCCAGCATATGGGCAGGGTTATCCTAAATAGAGCGGTGAGTCGTTGATTTGTTGTGAGTGTGCGCACAGGTCGCTGATAGACTGAAAAGTGGCTTAAATATCAGACACAATTGCAGTTAAGGATAGCGTTATTAAACATGGATTTGGAAATTGGACAGCGGGTTCAAGTACGTCGGATGCGTGATCGCGTGGCAAAAACACTCGCCAATCGTCTCGGTAAAACCGGCGTCGTCAAAGATTTAAAGGTGCTAGATGGGCAAAACATTGGCGCTTTGGTAAGCTTTGAAGCCGACCAATATACCACTTGGTTTTTTGAGGACGAACTTCGAGCTATTGATTAATCAACTAAGTAAACTGCTAAAGACTCCTCTGTAAGACGTAACTTAAAACGATAAGACAAACCCAAACCATGACGCTGATTATCACGTTTTTAGGAAAAGGGGGCACAGGTCGCTCGACGGTCGCCATTGCGGCTGCTCAGCAGCTATCTGCCGCCGGAAACCGAGTGCTGCTACTCGCGCAAGAAGCTGGCCCTGCCCTTTCGATGC
Organism: Phormidesmis sp.; assembly: GCA_041742865.1. Classification (GTDB taxonomy): domain Bacteria; phylum Cyanobacteriota; class Cyanobacteriia; order Phormidesmidales; family Phormidesmidaceae; genus Phormidesmis. The sequence goes on along the minus strand of JBGTNW010000180.1, from coordinate 5,531 downwards.
TCTTGAGTTCGGCAGCGACTAGCCCGATTACCCTTGGGCCTACCGCCAGCGAAATCAGTGTCAATGGTCAGCGGTTTTCAGCCGTGCAGCTGCAAACAACTTCCCTTGTAGATGACAATTGGGAAAAGCTCAAAAAATTTGAGGCTCAGTATTTAAGAGATCCTTTTTTTAAGGCTGTCTACGGCCAAGAGCTGAGTGTGATTCCGGGTATGGATGATTTTTTGGCGCTCAATGCTCTGCGCGAATACGCCGCTAGCAACCAATATGACGTGATTGTACACGCTGGCAGCGGCGATCAAGCTAGCCTGCGGATGTGGGGCGCAATTGGCGGTATTGACTGGTATTTTCGCCGGTTTAAAAAAGTATTTCAGGACTCTCAGTTTTACCGCTCGATTTCACCCTTTGTTGCCCCGATTACTGGTGCAATTTTAAGCAGTGGGATGTCAGGTGATATTTGGGCTCAGCCCGAGACGCAGAGTGTAGAGAATATGGTCGCTAGAGGCAAGGCCATGGTGCGCGATGCCAGGCAGCTCAGAGCTTATGTGGTGACAACAGCCGATGAGATAGCGATCGCTCAAGGTAAATATCTCTGGAGTGCCGCTCAGCAAATCGGGCTTACAGTCGCTGGCACATTAGTGAATGCGGTCCATGCAGCAGGGCCAAACTCAATAGATTCAGCTGCTGCCGCGTTTGCTCCTTTAGCCATCACCCCTTTGCCTCACTGCTTGCCTGACAACCGCTGGCAGCCTATCGTTACGGCCCTACCGGCCCTAACCGAACCGGTCAGCGTGCCGAGTTCGATGAGCGTTGATACCAGCAGCAGCACCGTTAAGCTGTTTTTGCCAGGCTTTGACAAAACCCAGGTGAAGCTGACGCAATATGGCCCCGAAGTCACCGTAGAAGCAGGCGACCAGCGCCATAACCTATCTTTACCGCCTGCGCTCAATGGCCGCTCAGTCACCGGCGCTAAGTTTCAAGAAGGCTATTTGATTGTTTCCTTTGGCTAGGGTTTTGTTTAGACTGTCTTTTGGAGCTGAGTCATCTTTAATATTCAAGCGACAAGTCAAAACAATTAAGTTGAGCTTACCTAAGGAACTTTTACATGTCTGACCATCCGCCATCAGATCCAGTAGCAGCCGATCTGCCGTTGCCAGAAGCGTTGGCGACCGAGGCCGAAAACGCTCTGGGAAACAAACCTAGCAGTGGCAAGGCTCGACAGCTTTTAGGAATGAAGGGCGCACAATCGGGTGAAACGTCGATTTGGAAGATTCGGCTTCAGCTCATGAAGGCAATTACCTGGATTCCTTTAATTTGGGGCGTGGTTTGTGGGGCGGCCTCTTCCGGCAGATTTACTTGGTCCGTTGAAAATGTGCTAATTTCAGCGGCCTGTATGCTGATGTCTGGCCCGCTGCTCACAGGCTATACCCAAACAATCAATGATTATTATGATCGCGATCTCGATGCTATTAATGAGCCGAATCGACCGATTCCATCCGGGGCAATTTCGCTGGCACAGGTGCGGGTACAAATTTGGGTGCTGCTGCTCGGCGGGCTAGCGGTCGCCTATGGCTTGGATGTTTGGGCGCAGCATGAGTTTCCAACGCTGCTAGCACTAGCGGTGGGTGGATCGGTTGTCTCTTACATTTATTCGGCTCCGCCGCTAAAGCTCAAGCAAAATGGCTGGGCAGGCAACTATGCCCTCGGCGCTAGCTATATTGCCTTGCCTTGGTGGGCCGGACATGCGCTGTTTGGCGAACTGAACTGGACGGTGGTAATTTTGACGCTGATCTACAGCATGGCGGGCTTAGGGATTGCGGTGGTGAATGACTTTAAGGCAGTAGAGGGCGATCGCCAGCTCGGCCTCAAATCACTGCCCGTGATGTTTGGCATCCAGACCGCTGCCTGGATCTGCGTGCTGATGATCGATATCTTTCAGGGAGGGATGGCCGCTTACCTAATCGCCATTCACAAAAATCTCTATGCGGTGCTATTGATTTTACTGATCATTCCGCAAATTACGTTTCAAGATATTTATTTCCTACGGAATCCATTAGAAAACGACGTTAAGTATCAAGCCAGCGCTCAACCGTTTTTGGTGTTGGGGATGCTGGTGACAGCGCTAGCACTGGGTCACAGCGCCCTGGTCGGCTAAAAAGCGGCTGATCTATCCATCGTGGTAGCATTTACAAGACAAGATAATGATTTCCTCAATTGTGGTACGAGTGTATTGGTACACCGCTGCAAGCAACCATGTTATCTGCCTTAAGTCGGCGGATCTATTTTGGTAACTAAGTCAAGGGCGGAGCAGCCGTCTGGAGAATCTACTGAAGTGGCCAATCCCTTATCCCATCTAAAACAATGGTCTAACCAACTGCGAGGAAATGCCGCTTTGCCGCCTGCACAGCCAACCAGGCGGCGGAGCCATGATCGTCGGAGCAAGGTTGACATTGAGGGCGCTGAGGGCACTGAGGGCTTGCACTTTGGCCGAAAGGAAGCCAGCAGCAGGGTCGGCAACGGATCTAGCCATAGAGCCAGTGATAGGATCAGCGATCACAACGGCTCTGCCGCAAGATCTGCTAGCAGGCGCTCATTAAATCCGCGGATCAAAGCGATGTCTCGGCGGCTTTCTCCATCGGGACGAGCTCTTTATCAGCGCCCTATTCTTTGGCTGATTTTGATATTAGGGGCAGGCATTGCCGCCCCAAGCGTTCTCGCTTACCGGTTTTGGCGCGATGTCCATAGCAGTGTGCCGGACGTGAGCCCAGCGCTGACCTTTGAGCGCACCGGTACGATTACCCTCAAAGCCAGCGACGGCAAAATTCTGCAAAAAGTGGGCCCGACAGCTCAAGAAAGTTTGACGTTTGATCAGATTCCAGAGGTGGTAGTACAGGCGTTTATCGCCGCTGAAGATCGCCGTTTCTATCAGCATCATGGGGTGGACTATCGCTCTATTGCCCGTGCGGCTGTCGCCAATGTCACGAGTGGCGGCGTGGTAGAAGGTGCTAGCACGATTACGCAGCAACTAGCGCGAATTGTTTTTCTGACCCAGGATCGAAGCTTTCAGCGCAAGTTTAAAGAGATTATTTTGGCTCAGCGACTCGAAGCTGATCTGGGCAAAGATAAAATTTTAGAGCGCTATCTAAACTTGGTGTACTTAGGCGCTGGTGCCTACGGGGTCGCTGATGCCGCCTGGATCTATTTTGGCAAAACCGTGGATGAAATCAGCGTTGCCGATGTTGCGCTGATTGCCGGAATGGCTCCGGCGCCTAGCGTGTACTCGCCGCTAGTGAATCCGGAGGCCGCTCGTGAGCAGCGTGACAAGGTGATTAGCCGGATGGAAGCCAACGGGGTAATCACCGCTGCGCAGGCTCAAGAAGCCTACGGCGCTGATGTGGAACTCAAAGCTCAAGAGCCAAAGTACCTTTACAGCGAGTTTCCTTATTTCACTATCTATGTCAAAAAACAGCTAGATCAGATTCTCTCCCGAGAGCAAATAGAGGCCGGTGGATTAGTCGTTGAAACCTCTTTGAACACGAAGTGGCAAAGGGCGGCTGAAAACACAGTTGAGGAAATCATTGACGAGTATGGAGAGTGGCAGGGGTTTGAGCAGGCGTCTTTGGTAGCAATTGATCCAAGCAGCGGTGAAATCAAGGCGATGGTGGGCGGCACTGACTTTGACGATAGCCAGTTTAACCGGGTGACTCAGGCCCAAAGGCAGCCCGGATCGACATTCAAAGCGTTTGTGTATGCGACGGCGATCGCCACTGGCATGTCTCCTTACAAGGGCTACACCGATGCCCGCTATGTCGTCGATGGCTACGAGCCTAAAAACTACGGTGACAGCTACAGCGGCAACGTCGATCTCAAAAGGGCGCTGACGAGCTCAGTTAATATCGTCGCCGTCAAGCTATTAGTCGATATCGGGTTTGATCCGGTGATTGCAATGGCTCATCGAATGGGCATCGACTCCACTTTATTGCCCGCCTATTCGTTGGCTTTAGGCGCTTCTGAGGTGAATCTGCTAGAGCTGACTAGCGCCTATGGCACCTTTGCGGCTGAAGGCAAACACATTACGCCGCACGGCATTACTCGCATCACCAATGGACAGGGCGAGGTGCTGTATGAATTTGACGAAAAGCCCAAGCAGGCAATAGATCCCGATACCGCCGCAATTATGACTTGGATGCTAGAAGGCGTCGTCAACGGCGGCACAGGTGGCAACGCGGCTCTACCAGATAGGCAGGTTGCCGGAAAAACCGGCACCTCTGAGAAAAACCGCGATCTTTGGTTTATTGGTTTTATGCCGCAGTTGGTCACGGGCGTGTGGCTCGGCAACGATGACAGCAGCCCCACCGGTGGCGCTAGTCGTACAGCGGCTCTGGCTTGGTATAAGTTTGTCAGTCAGTTTGTGGAAGAGCTGCCTGTTAAGAAATTCCCTGAGTTGCCTGAGCTGGGCAATCGCGAAGGCACGATTAAGGCTAAGCCCATATCACCGAGGCGCGTTACGGCTGATCGACCCGGTGTGAGTGAGGAGCAGCGCGATCGCCCAGCTCGCTCAGACAGCTATTCTGGTGGCAGCTCAGAGAGCTACTCAGACAGCTACTCAGACAGCAGCCCAGAACCTAATAACAGCAACAGCCGCGAACCAGATTCTGGATATTACTATAATGATGAACCTGTAGAAGAGGCTGCGCCGCCGCCTGCGCCGGCCCCCGTTCAGGCTCCTGCGCCTGTTGCGCCTGCGCCAATTGTGCCGCCACCGCCCGCGCCTGCGCCCGCTCCCCCACAGCCCAGTGTGATCAATAACTAAGCGCCATGGCATTTTCTCAACGCTCTGCTAGCTTTAGCAACAACACTAGCTTTAGCGATAAAAAAGGAGGCCGCACTGTTGGCCGTCAGTACCAGTCGGTCGTCATCATGCTGCTGCTGAGCTTGGTGATGGTCGGTGGGATTGGCAGTCGGCTGGCTTATCTGCAGTTGGTGCAGGGTGAGCGCAACCGCGAACTGGCTGAAAATAACCGGATTCTGCTGGTGCCTCGGCGTCCGGCAAGAGGAACTATTTTTGATCGCAATGGTGAGATTTTGGTCGGCTCGCGGCTTTCTCACTCGGTCTCAATTTGGCCGATTACGCTGCCAGAAAATCCAGAGGTGCGATCTCAAGTGATCGCCAAACTCGCCAGAATTCTAGATATTCCTGCCAGCGAAATCAATGAACGCTTAGCCATAGACAGCTACAACCTAACTAAATCAGTTCCGATTGCGAGAGGTATTAGCTCAGCTCAAACCACTGCTCTCGCTGAATACAGCAACGAACTTCCCGGCGTCCGCGTCGAGGCTGAAGCTGTGCGCAACTACCCGCGTGGTGATTTGGCTGCTCACGCCTTAGGCTATACCGGCGAACTCAACGACACCGAACTCGAAGATCTCAAAGAAAAGCAGTACCGCCTCGGTGATGTCATCGGCAAAATGGGGCTAGAGATGGCGCTCGAGGACACCCTGCGCGGCCAGTGGGGCGGCCAGCAGGTAGAAGT